>NZ_JASBOG010000018.1:0-50453 GCF_039907185.1 Corynebacterium sp. c8Ua_99 | reverse complement strand
AGGCTGTCTGGACGGTCTTTCCGGATAGCTTTCTCTCTTCTCTCGCTCAATCCGCTCCGACGCAAAATCGCCCAGCCACTTCACGACACCTATGTCACCTCATGCCACCTCCACAGCTGGTACGAGGTGACGCCTGTGTCGTGAAGTGGCCCAGAAGGGGGGGGCGGAGCGAAGTGCCCTGGGGAAACAGGCCACCGCCCAGCTACAGATCCAAATCCAGCGAAGCGCCCGGAATAGCGTCCAGCAGCCGCTGGGTGTACTCCTCCTCCGGGTGGTCGAAGAGATCGTCGGTAGGACGGTGCTCAACCATCTTGCCGTGCTCCATCACGATGACCTCATCAGCCACCTGCCGCACCACAGCGAGGTCATGGGTGATGAACAGGTAGGCCAGATCCAGCTCTTCCTGTAGCTCGGCAAGCAATTCGAGCACCTGAGCCTGCACCACCACGTCGAGTGCTGACACCGCCTCGTCACAGACCACAACCTCAGGGTTCAGGGCCAGTGCACGCGCAATCGCCACACGCTGACGCTGACCACCCGACAGCTCACCGGGGAAGCGGCGCCCCATTTCCGCGGGAAGAGCGACGCGGTCGAGAAGCTCGAATACGCGCTGCTCACGCTCCTTCTTGGTGCCAATCTTGTGAATCCGCAGCGGCTCCTCGATGGAGGAATGCACCGTGCGCATCGGGTCCAGCGTCGCATACGGGTTCTGGAAAATCGGCTGAATGCGACGCCGCAGCTCCAGCTCCTCTTTACGACTCCGGCCCTGGACGCGTTTGCCGTCGAAAAGCACTTCGCCTTCGGTCGGATCGAGCAGCCCCAGCGCCATGTTGGCGACAGTGGACTTGCCCGAACCGGATTCGCCCACGATTCCGATGGTGCGACCGCGACGCAGCGTAAAGCTGATGTCATCGACGGCGCGGAAGGAATCCTTGCGCCACGGACGGTCGCCGCGGATGGCAAAGTCGCGCACCAAGTTCTTCGCGACCAGAATCTCCTTCTGGTCCGCATCCGATGTCGTCGGCGCCGCCACCACGCGATCACCGCGCCGGGCAGCCAGCGATGGAGCCGCCGCGATTAGCTGCTTGGTGTATGGATGCTGCGGGCGGGTGAGAACTTGCAGGGCAGGGCCGGTCTCCACGACACGTCCTGCTTGCATAACGACGAGTCGGTCAGCGCGCTCGGCAGCCAAACCGAGATCATGAGTAATAAGCACCACGGACGTGCCGAGTTCGCTAGTGAGCTTGTCGAGGTGGTCGAGGATTTTCTTCGCCACGGTCACGTCGAGAGCGGACGTGGGCTCATCGGCAATCAGCAGCTTTGGGTGCGCGGCCAAGCCCATCGCGATAAGTGCGCGCTGGCGCATACCACCGGAGAACTCGTGCGGGTACTGGTCGATACGCTTTTTAGCGTTCGGCAGGCCAGCCTGTTCCAGCAGCTCAATCGCCTTTTTGTGGGCCTCGGAGCCAGTGGTGATGTTGTTGGCGCGCAGCGCCTCCTTAATCTGGGAACCGACGGTCCACACTGGATTGAGATTGGTCATCGGATCCTGGGGGACCAGGCCGATGCCGTTGCCGCGGATGCTAACAAACTCGCGGTCGGTCAGGTGTGTGATGTCACGGCCATCGAAGGTGATGGTGCCACCGGTGACTTCACCATCACCGGGCAACAGCCCCAGCGCGGCGTGGACAGTGGTGGACTTACCCGAGCCGGACTCGCCGACAATGGCGACCGTCTCACCGGGGAAAACCTCAAGGTCGACGTCATGCACGACATCGGTCAACGATTTACTGCGGCGGCCGGACGCTGTGGTCGTCGGAAAGCCAATGCAGACATCCTTCAAGGTGAGAATGGGCGCTGCGGAAGTATTGGTGTCGGTGCTCATCGACGACGCTCCTTCGGGTCGAGAGAATCCTTCAAAGCGTCACCCATGAGGATGAAGCCGAGAACGGTAATCGCCAGGGCGAGTGCTGGCCAGAACAGGTTGGACGGGGCCTGGCGGAGCACCTGCTGTGCGACAGAGATGTCGTTGCCCCAGGAAACGGTGGTCGTCGGCAAGCCAATGCCCAAGTAGGACAGCGTGGCCTCGGCGACGATGTAAATACCCAGCGAGGTCGTGGCCATGACGATGACAGGGGCGAGGCAGTTCGGCAGCACATGGCGGAAGAGAATGCCAGTGCTGGACAGACCGAGCGCCTTGGAGGCGGTGACGTATTCCTCGTTTTTCACTGAGATCACCGAGGAGCGCACCACGCGCGCCATCTGCGGCCAGCCGAAAGCAGCGAGCACGAAGACCACGGACCAAATGGTGCGTTCGGTAAACAGCTGCATCAGCACGATGCCGGCGAGAATCAGGGGGATGGCAAAGAACATGTCCGTGATGCGGGAGAGCACCGCGTCGACCCAACCGCCAAGATAGCCAGCGATGGCACCGAGGATGATGCCCACCACGGTCACGGCCAGGGTGACGCCGATGCCGACGATGACCGAGGCGCGGGCACCGTAGATGACACGGGCGTAGACGTCGTAGCCCTGCTGAGTGAAGCCCATCGGGTGGCCGTCGCGGGCTGGGGCCAGCGAGTCACGCAGGTTTGCCGCCGTCGGGTCCACAGAGGTGAACAGCGACGGGAATGCGGCCACTGCGATGGAGAGCAAAATAATGAATGCGGAAACCCAGAACAGTGGGCGGTAACGCAGGTTCTGCCAGGCCGAACCCCAGAGCCCCAGTGGTGGGGTATCCGGCAACTGCTTGTGGTCGGGGTTCGTCGCCTGTGCGGCGGGGGCCTGCGCGGTGTTGGCCTGCGCGGTGCCGGTATGCACGGCGTTGGCCTGCTTTTCTGGCTGAGTCGAATCTAACTGCGTCGAATCTGGCTTAGGCATAACGAATCCTCGGATCCAGGACTGCGTAGAGCAAGTCGATGAGCAAGTTGGCGAACATGTAAATAACCACCAGGATGGTCACGATGCTGACCACGGTGGGAGCTTCACCAATCTGGACGGCGTGGAAGATCAGGCCACCGATACCTGGCACGTTGAAGATGCCCTCGGTGACAATTGCGCCGCCCATCAGAGCCGCGAGATCAGCGCCGATGAAGGTCACAACGGGAATTAGCGAGTTGCGCAAGATGTGGCGACGGGTGACTTCAGAGGTTGGCAAGCCCTTGGCGCGGGCAGTGCGTACGAAGTCAGCATGGCGTGCCGACGAGACCTCGGAGCGCGTCAGTCGCAGAACATAAGCAACCGAGACGAGACCCAGCACGAATGCCGGCAGCAGCAGGGAGGTAAAGGAGGCATCGCTACCAACGGTGGGGGAGACAATCTCCCAGCGCACACCGAAGAGGTAGCGGGCCACGAAGCCGAGCACGAAGGTCGGAGTTGCGATAACCAGCAGGGACATCACCAGAACGGTGGAGTCGAAGAAGCCGCCCTTGCGCATACCGGCAATAACGCCGAGGCCGATACCGAAAATGGCCTCAATGGCAACGGCCATCAGAGCCAGGCGAATTGTAATAGGGAAGGCCAGCGCGATTTCCTCGCCGACCGAGCGACCGGAGAAGGTCTCGCCCATATCCAGGGTGAACAGGCCCTTGAGGTACTCCCAGTACTGGACGAGGAAAGGCTCATCCAGGTGGTAGTGGGCGCGCAGTGCTGCGACCTGCTCCGGTGGCAGCTGCTTATCGCCAGCCAGTGCAGCGATGGGGTCGCCTGGCATGGCGAAGACCATTGCATAAATCAGCAGTGTGGCACCGAAGAATACCGGCACCATCTGCAGGAGTCTCTTTCCGATATACCAACCCATGGTGCTAGTCCTTCTCAATCATCGGGTAGTCCAAGATGCCGTCCCACATCACTACGGCATTGCGCAGCTTCGGGTTCCACGCCACCGAAGCATTGGGGTACCACAGCGGAATCGCTGGCAGGTCCTCCATCAGCACAGACTGAGCCTTGACATAAATTGGCTTGGCATCGTCTGCGCTCTTTGCCGAGGCCGCCTCCTGAATCAGCTTGTCGAACTCCGGATTGGAGTAGTGGTTGTCATTCGAGGAACCACCGGTGACGAACTGCGGGATCATGTAGTTGGCCACAGATGGGTAGTCAGCTGCCCAGCCAGTGCGGTAGCCGCTGGTGATGGTCTCGTTGGAGATTTCATCGCGCAGCTGCTTGAAGGTCGGGTAGGCCTTGCCGTGGGAATCGATGCCGAGGGTCTCGCCAATCATGTTGGTCACCGCTTCGACCCACTGCTGGTGTCCGCCGTCGGCGTTGTAGGCGATGTCGAACGAGCCGGTAAACGGCGCAATTTTGTTGGCTTCGGCCCACAGTTGGCGGGCCTTCTTCGGGTTGTATTCCAGCACCTCTTGGCCAGGTACGTTCGGGTCAAGGTCGCCGAGCGTCAACGAGCTGAACTCGCGCGCCGGGGTGCGGGTGTCGAAGAAAATCTTCTCAGTGATTAGTTTCCGGTCAATCGCCATGGAAATCGCTTGACGACGAAGCTTGCCCTCTTCACCCGAAAAACCTGGCAGATTTCGCGGAATTGCGAAGTACTGCGAAGAGGAGGTCGGGACGTTTGCGCTGGAGTCGGGGAAGTCGGTTTGGAAGCTGGCGAGAGCCGTTGGTGGAATTGTGCGTGGCAGCGTGTCCAGGCGGCCGGCCTGGAGGTCTGCATATGCGGTGTCCACGTCCGAGTAGAAGCGGTATACCAGGCCGTTGTTACGGGCCTTGTGCTCACCGGCGAAGTCATCATTGCGAACCACAGTTAGCTGGTTGTTGTGCAGCCAAGCGCGGCCTTCGGCCATCTTGTACGGTCCATTGCCGATTGGGTGTTCACCGAAAGCCTTCTTGTCTTCGAACGCGGCCTTCGGCAGCGGCATAAACGCGACATAGCCGAGGCTGAGCGGGAAGGAGGAATCTGGGTTGGTCAGATCCACGGTGAACCTCAGGGCATCGACCTTTTTCAGGCCGGAGAGGGTTTTCTCCGTGGCCTTTTCTCCCGAGACTGCATCAAAACCCTGCACGTTGGCGAAGAAGGACTGCTGCTTCTGCAGGTTCGGTCCGTAGGCAGCGTAATTCCAGGCATCGATGTAGCTCTGCGCGGTGACTGGTTCGCCGTTGTGGAAGGTCCAGCCCGGTTTCAGCGTGATGTCGAAATGAGTCGAGTCCTCGTTGGGCTTAATTTCTGCCGCATGGTCCAGGATCATCGAGCCGTCGGTGTCGTAGCGCACCAGACCTGAGTAGAGCATGCGGAGGATATCGCCACCACCGGTTTCATTGGTGTCAGTGGTGTACAGCGGCGACTGTGGTTCGGAGTTCTGGACCACAATGAACCCCGCGCCGACCTGTTGCTGGTCAGTGCTGCAGGCAGCGAGCGCGCTTCCTGGCAAGGCGATTACCAGCAAAGCCGCCAGGATCTGGCGGACATGCAGCGTGAACTTTCCTTTTCCGCTGAGCGTTGTTGCGTGCAGTTTTGTGGCACGGGACTTCTCTCGCTGTCGGAGCTTCCGCCGGAGTTTCTGCCGGGTGTGGAAGGGGCCGGAGGCAACGGGTCTATGCATCGCGAGCCTTTCTAGATTCTGCCAGATAGGCGATATGAATTTGGTGATCGGCTCACTCCAAATGACTTAGATACCCACCTCCCACCTGCATAGGCAATGGTGGTGGTGACAACTTGGGTGTGGTGGGCTCTAAGGTTTGGATACGACCGTTCAATACAGTCTCTAACCATACAAGTCCAAAAAACATATGAGTATTAATCAGGCGAACCATCCCTTATTTGACGGTGTCTTTTACCCTCGATTGGGGAGTTAATCCTGTGCAGTGGTGCAACGTTGTAACATCCTGGCACCCCCGCAGGGGTTGGGGCTGCTGAATTTCTGGCTGTCCCACCGCCGGGCTCCTGTCCGGCCCCATCCGCGACTTCACGACACAGGTGTCACCTCATGCCACCTCCACAGTTGGCACGAGGTGACACCCGTGTCGTGAAGTGGGTTTTGGAAGAGGAAGTGGACTTTGAAGGAGGCGGAGAGACAGCGCATTAAGTCCCGCAGTACGAGTGGAAAGCACCCAACTCCCGCGGTGCCGGCTCCGTGAACCCCGCAGGGACGTCTTGCGACTCAAAGGGGTTGGTTACCGCCTCCAGCAGGTGCCGGTAGTCGGTCAGATCCCCCGCCCCTGCCGCCGCTAACGCTTCCGTGACCAGGTAGTTTCGCGGAATATACAGCGGATTCGTTTCCTCCATAAGTGCCAGGGCCGTCGTCTGGTCGATTCCCAGCTCCTCCCGCGTCCGCTGCCACAACTGCCTCCACTCAGTCGCGGCAGCGGGGAACGCAGGATCATCAGACAGCCTGGTCAGCGCAGCCAACGCAGCAACTGTATCCCCATCACCATCGGCCAGAACCTCAATCAGCGCCCGATGAGCATTCGTATGGTCGAGCCCAAACTTCGCCAGCAACGCCTGCCACTGCTGCACCAGGGGGATGGCCAGCGGGTCGTCGTAAAGCGAGGGGAGAATCCCCAACTTGGGCAGCCACCTGCGGCTGAGCGCATCGGTGAATTCGTCGGCGAATTCGCCCAGGATGTCGCGGGCGCGTGCGAGGGCATCCTCCGGGGTGCCTGCGAAATGCGGTAGCAATGTCTCCGCGAGCTTCGACATGTTCCACCCCGCGATTGTTGGCTGCGCGCCGTACGCGTACCGACCGCCGTGATCAATGCTGCTAAACACCGCCCGCGAATCGTGCGCATCCAGAAACGCACACGGCCCAAAGTCGATGGTCTCGCCCGCGATGCTGGCATTGTCGGTGTTCATCACGCCGTGGACAAAACCGCAGGCCAGCCACGCCGCAACGAGATTGGCTTGCCGCTTGACGACGTCCCGGAGAACCGACTCCGCCGAACCCTCGTAGCCATGCCGCTGCGCGGCGAACTCGATGAGCCGATCCATGATTCCGGTGTCCGTTCCGGAGCGAGCGACCAGCTCGAACGTGCCAACTCGCAGGTGGCTGGATGCTACGCGCACGACGATGCCACCCGGTTGAAGTTCGGTGGTGGGGTCGGTGTTGTCGAATGGGGTTTGCGAGCCGCGGTAAATCTCTTCGCCGGTTTTGATGACCGCCAGCGCGCGGGTGGTGGGGATGCCGAGCGCATACATGGCTTCGCTGATGAGGTACTCCCGCAGCGCGGAGGTCAGCGTGGCTTTGCCGTCACCGCCACGGGAAAAGGGCGTGGGGCCGGTGCCTTTCGCTTGGATCTCGTAGGCCTGGGTGCTGTCGCTGTGGGTTGTCTCTTTGGGGCAGTCGGGCTGGTTAGGCGGACAGTGCAGCCCAGTCAGCCCCGGTTCAGCCTCAACTGTGGCAAGCAAGAGCGCGCGACCATCACCGAGTAGGCCTGCGAAGTTACCGAACTGGTGGCCGGCGTAGGCCGTGGCCATCGGGGTTGTGTATGCGCCGGGTGGGGTGCCGGCGCCGCTGTCGACTCCGTGATCGGCGCCGCGGCCAGTGAGGAACTTCAGGCCAGCGTCTGACCGGAGCCACTGTGGGGAGAGGCCGAGTTGGGTCGCGAGCTCGTCGTTAAGCATGACCAGCTGCGGTGATGGGGCGGCGAATCCCTCCTGGGAGATAGCGAGTTCAGGCAGTGCGGTGGGAAGATCAGCGACGTTTCTAGCCATGTGCGCAGTTTAACGGGTAGGCCGAATTGGGGTTGGCGCGCTGGTGCGTTCAGCGGTGCTACGTACGTTGACGTGGCCTCGAAGGCGGAAAACCCCGGTTGCTGGAACAATTCCAGCAACCGGGGTGCGCTCGGGGTAGCCCTACTTCTTCAGGGACTCCGGAGCGTTGAAGCGCTCGCCGTGCTTAGCGGCCAGCTCTTCGGCGCGCTCGACGAAGCCTGCGACACCGCGGCGCTCCGGGTGAGCTGCGGCCGGGTCGATAACAGTGGCGCCGTCGTAGTTCTTAATGAACTGGCGAGTACCACCGGTCCAGGCCGGGTAGCCGATACCGAAGATGGAGCCGATGTTGCCGTCGGCGTCGTGAAGCAGAACGCCCTCGTCGACGCACTTCTGAGTCTCGATGGCCTCGATGAAGAGCATGCGGTCAACCAGCTCCTGCAGGTCGGTGTCCTCCGGAGCAATCGGGGTGATGTTCAGCTCCTCGCGGAGCTCGTTGAACAGGCCCGGCCAGAGACCGGAGCGCTTGCCGTCGACGTACTCGTAGAAGCCCTTGCCCTCGAGCTTGCCCGGGCGCTCGAACTTGTGCAGCATGGCCTCGACCAGGGCCGGCACGCCGCCCTCGTCCAGGGTCTGACCTGCAGCTTCGGCGGCTGCGCGGGTCTCGCCAGCGATCTTCTCCATGAGCTTGAGGTTCAGCTCGTCGGCAAGCTGGAGCTGCGGTGCCGGGTAACCGGCCTGGCGACCAGCGGCCTCGATGATGGCCGGGTCGTAGCCCTCGGCAACCATGCGCAGGGCCTCGTTGATAACGGTGCCGATGACGCGGGAGGTGTAGAAACCGCGGGAGTCGGTAACGACAATCGGAATCTTGCGGATTGCGACAGCGAAGTCCAGCGAAGCGGCGAGGATTGCCGGGTCGGTGTTGTCACCGGAGATGATCTCAATCAGCTGCATCTTGTCCACCGGGGAGAAGAAGTGCAGGCCGATGAAGTCCTTCTCACGCTTGACGTGGGAAGCCAGCTCGGTGATCGGAAGGGTGGAGGTGTTGGAGCCCAGGATGCAGGTCTCCGGAACTGCGGCCTCGATCTCGGCGTGAACCTTGTGCTTGAGGTCGGTGTTCTCGAAGACTGCCTCGATGACTAGATCGACGTCGGACAGGTCGTCGTAGGACTCGGTCGGCTTGATGCGGTTCAGCAGCGCTGCGGACTTCTCCTCAGTGGTGCGACCGCGTTTGAGAGCCTTGGCCTCCAGACCCTCGGAGTAGGCCTTGCCGCGCTCGGCGTTCTCCAGGGAAATGTCCTTCAGGACAACTTCCATGCCTGCCTTTGCACACACGTATGCAATACCTGCGCCCATCATGCCGGCACCAACGACGGCAACCTTCTTGAACTCGCGCTTCGGGTACGGGGTGCCGTCAGCCTGCAGCGGACGGGAGCCGCCGCCCTGAGCGTGGTTGAGGTCGAAGAAGAACGCCTGCATCATGTTCTTCGACTGAGTGCCGGTGACCAGCTCGGTGAAGTAGCGGGACTCGATACGCAGTGCAGTGTCGATGTCGACCTGAGAGCCCTCGATGGCAGCCTGCATCGCAAGGCGCGGAGCCTTCATCGGGGAGCCCTTGAGCTGCTTGGTCAGGTTTGCCGGGAAGGACGGCAGGTTCATTGCGAACTTAGGAGTCTTCGGGTCACCGCCTGGGATCTTGAAGCCCTTCTCATCCCACGGCTGTGCGGCCTTGGCGTCTTCGCTGGTCAGCCATGCGCGGGCGGTGTCGATGAGCTGCTCCGGAGCAACAACCTCGTCAACGAGGCCAGCTGCGAGGGCCTTGCCCGGGTTCATCTGAGCGCCGGTCAGAATGACCTTCATCAGCGCGTCCTGAATGCCCAGCATGCGCACGACGCGGGAAACGCCGCCGCCGCCCGGCAGCAGGCCGAGGGTGACCTCTGGCAGGCCAATCTTGGAACCGCGGGCATCGGCAGCAACGCGGTGGTTAGCACCCAGCGCGACCTCGAGGCCGCCGCCCAGTGCTGCGCCGTTGATGGCAGCAACAATTGGCACCGGGAGCTTCTCCAGGCGACGCAGGGAGGCCTTCATGTCCTCGACCATGCCGAACATGTCAGCTGCATCGTCCTCGGTGGCCTTGGACATCTGCTTGATGTCACCACCTGCGAAGAAGGTCTTCTTCGCGGAGGTGATGATGATGCCCTTGATGGAGGTCTCAGAGCCGTCGCCAATTTCGTTTTCCAGGCGCTCCACGGTGGCGCGGATGTCGTCCTGGAAGGTCTTGTTCATGGTGTTGACCGGCGCATTCGGGTCATCCATGGTGAGGGTGACGATTCCGGCGTCGTCCTGATCCCACCGGAACATGTTATCTGTGCTCATAAATCAGTCAGTCCTTTGTGGTTATCGCGGTGTGACCGCGGTAATTGTCGCTGTGAGTTTCGTTCCGGTTTGCTTTAGACGCGCTCGATGATGGTTGCAACACCCATGCCGCCAGCCACGCAGAGCGAGATGAGGGCGTAGCGGCCACCGGTGCGGTGCAGCTCATCGATTGCGGCGCCGGTGATCATGGCACCGGTTGCACCCAGCGGGTGACCCATGGCCATTGCGCCACCGTTGATGTTGAGCTTGTCGTAGTCGATGCCCAGGTTCTGCTGAGCGTGCTTGACGACGGCGGCAAACGCCTCGTTGATTTCCCAGACGTCGATATCGTCGACGGTCAGGTTGGCCTTGGCCAGTGCCTCGCGGACAGCCGGCTCGATACCGGTCAGCATGATGGTCGGCTCGACACCATTGACGGCGGTGGCGACAACGCGTGCGCGTGGGGTCAGACCCATGTCTGCGCCGGCCTTCTCAGAGCCAACCAGAGTCAGTGCAGCGCCATCGACGATGCCGGAGGAGTTACCTGCATGGTGGACGTGGTTAATGCGCTCAAGCTGCGGGTACTTCTTCAGTGCAACTGCGTCGAAGCCGCCCTGCTCACCCATCATGGTGAAGGCTGCGCGCAGACCGGAGAGGGACTCTGCGGAGACGCCTTCGCGGATGGTCTCATCACGATCGAGGATGGTCAGGCCGTTAGCGTCCTTGACTGGGACGACGGAGCGGTCAAAGCGGCCCTCAGACCAAGCCTTTGCGGCACGAGCGTGGGAGAGTGCTGCCATCTCGTCGAGGGACTCACGGTCAAAGCCGTCGAGCGATGCAATCAGGTCAGCGGAAATACCCTGCGGGACGAAGTCGGTCGCAAACGAGACCTGTGCGTCCATCGCCATTGCACCGCCGTCGGACATCATTGGCACGCGGGACATGGACTCGACGCCACCGGCGAGGACGAGCTCGTCCATGCCGGAGCGGACTTTCTGAGCAGCCAAGTTGATGGCGGAGAGGCCGGAAGCGCAGAAGCGGTTGATCTGGACACCGCCGGTGCGGTACGGCAGACCTGCGGTGAGTGCTGCGGTCCGGGCAATGTCCGCACCCTGGTCGCCGACCGGGCTGACGCAGCCAACGATGAGGTCGCTGATGCGTTCTTCATCCAGGTCCGGGAAGCGGTTGCGAATTTCGTCGATGAGGCCGACGAGAAGTGATACCGGGCGTACCTCGTGGAGGGAGCCGTCCTTCTTGCCCTTGCCGCGCGGGGTGCGAATTGCCTCGTAGATGAAGGCTTCGCCGCCCGGCTGAATGGTGGCGGAAGTCATGTGTTTTTACCTCACAGATTCGTCGTAAAGTGTCGTGCGTCACTCTATAACGAATGGCGGATTGCCGGGGGTGATTTGAGGGGTGCTGGGGAGAAAGTTGACTCCCTGTAGTCTCCCACCTGCGGTTATGTGAGAAACCGGGGGTAATTACATAAGTATTTTTAGGTGGCGATTGTGGCTCCTCCAATTCTCCTAGACTTGGCTCATGAGCGACTCCCGCATCGACTACATCGAGTTCCCCGCCTCTTCCGTTGAAGAACTGAACACAGTCCGCGACTTCTTCTCATCCGTTTTCGGCTGGACCTACGCCATGTACGGCGACGACTACGCCGACACTGGAGATTCCGGCACCGCCAGTGGCGTTAACGCCGAGGATCCAACGCGCGCAATCATGCCACTCATCCGGGTGTCGGATCTGGATGCCACATACGAGCAGGTCAAGGCGTCGGGTGGCACAATTACGAAGGAACCGTACGACTTCCCAGGCGGTCGTCGCTTCTACTTCACGACGCCCGCAGGTCACGAGCTCGGCGCGTGGACTCCAGTCGAGCCTGCGTAGTGACGATCCGGCCTGCAGCGATTGCTAGCACTGCATTTCTTGCTATCCCTTCGCTGCCTGACCCCGCTTCCAATATCCCATGAACGACACCTGCTTCCTCGGAACGTGGCATTCCTTCACCAGCAGCCTCCGCATCCGAATCACCGCTGAAGACTCACCTGCAATCCAAAAGTAAGTCCCGGTTAGTGTCGGATTCGGAGATCCGGCGTTGGCCGTGTCTTCGCCGCTGGAATTGGAAATATCTTCACCTGACTGGGAATAGCTTGGAGTCTCCCACATCAGAAAGTTGGGGTCATCCTCGCCTGTCGACGCAGTGGTTGCCGCATTCCCCTCGAGAACGTTTGACAGTGATTCTCGCGCGACCGGGCTTAGCGCATTGCTGACAAGCTTCACCAGATTGGAGTACAGCAGCTCGCCCGAAGTGTCGTGCTCATCTTCCGCTCGAGCCAGCCACTTCACCGAAACTCCAGATGGCACCTCTAGCTTCTGGACATCGCTGGTAGATGGAATCTCAATAAACACCTCTCCCTGCACTCCCGCTGGCCATTCCTCCAGGGTTTTCGCAATTGCAGGTAAGGCAGTTTCATCTCCAAGCATCACGATGCGACTACTAGCTCCAGGGGCGAATTCGATGCCGCTGCCGGATTCATCATCTCGTGCCGGTGCGATGATGAGCAGCTCATCGCCGACCTGTGCCTTTGCAGCCCACGCAGAGGCTGGTCCAGTGGCATCGGGGTGTAGCACGAAATCGATGTCGAGTTCATCGGGAGCGTCGTCTGGCAAGTTGCGTCGAAAAGCGCGGATGGAATACGTGCGGACATAGCCGCGAGTCTCGGGGTCAAGGGTTTGCCAGGTAGCGAACCAATTCTCCTCCGGCAGCTCTGGAAGCTGACCAGCTGCTGGGATAATGACTTTGATACGGACGTCCCGAATCGTGTCCTTCGGACCGACATTCTCCACGCCGTGAAGTGTTATGCGCTGAAAGTGCGGGGAAATCTGTCGCGTGTGGGCAACGCGGACGCGGTGTGGCTGGTATCCCATAGGAATCCTTAATTCTGATGAGTTGCTTACATCTACTGAGCTAGTGCTGGGCTAGTTTTGAGTGGTGGCGGCCCACAGGCATAACAGTGGGTAGCCCTGAGACCGGATCGGTAATAATCAGCGATTCGAGGTCGAACGCCTCCCGGGTCAGCTCTTGTGTGAGCACGTCGACAGGCGCTCCTGCGGAATGCAGTCGTCCGTCGCGCATGGCGACGAGAACATCCGAATACCGAGCAGCCAGGTTGAGGTCGTGCAGCACCATGATGATGGTGGTGCCTCGGCGTTGATTGAGATCAGTTAGTAGATCCAGGACTTCTAGTTGATGTTTTAGATCTAGGTAGGTTGTAGGTTCGTCGAGAAGCAGCACATCGGTTTGTTGTGCGAGTGCCATTGCAATCCACACACGTTGACGCTGGCCGCCGGAGAGCTCTTCGACGCACCGCCCTGCGAGGTCTGCGACTCGGGTAGCTTCCATAGCTTCGGTGACGATGTCGTAGTCGGCTGAACTCCAGCGACCCAGAATTCCCTGGTAGGGGGTTCGACCACGGCCGACTAAGTCTGCGACAGTGATGCCGTCAGGAGCGATAGGGGTCTGCGGAAGCAGTCCGAGCCGCTTTGCCAATTCGCGGGAAGAATAGGAACCTAGCTCCTTGCCGTCCAGCTCGACGGATCCAGCTGATGGCCGAATCAAACGAGCTAGCGTACGTAGAAACGTTGATTTGCCACAACCATTTGGTCCGACAATCGAAGTAATCTTGCCTGCTTCGAATGACAAAGTCAGGTCTTTCACAATGGGTTTTTCCCCATATCCAGAAGTAAGGGACTGAGCATTCAGTTGTGCGGACACGGTGAGTGACTCCTTGGTTTGATGAACAAAGCGCAGCTATCGAGATGTTCTGACGAGCAGATAGATCAAAAAGGGTGCTCCGAGCGCGCCGGTAATAACTCCGACGGGATAACGCGTGCCGAAGAGGTATTGGCCGGCTAAATCTGCGACAAGCACCAAGAATGCTCCAACCAATCCAGATGGCACTATGAGGTTCGCGCCGGGCCTAAAGATTCGCATCGCGATCGGGCCTGCCATGAATGCGACAAATGAGATTGGTCCGGTTGCGGATGTCGCCACTGCGATGAGCATGACGGCGCCGACAATAAGAGCTCCGCGAAGCAGGTTCACGCGCAGTCCGAGTGAGGTGGCGATGTCGTCGCCAAGCTCCAAGATTGATAGCCTGTGCGCACCAATCAAGAGCAGCGGTGTTACGACAAGAACGGTAATAACCAGCGGTAATCCGCGCTCCCACGAGATGTTATTCAGCGATCCAGTCAACCAACGTGTGGCCGTCGGCAGATCCCACGCGGAAGCCTTCGACAGCACGTAGGTGGTCCATGCCTGCAGCATCGCCGCAATGCCGATTCCCGTCAGGATCAGGCGAGTGCCGGCAAATCCCGATTTCAACGCCAGCAGGTAGGTCAGAGCGGCCACGCTTAACGACGCCATCAGCGCCACCGTTGACACGGCAGTCTGAGAGGCCTGAAACAGCACAATCATGGTCGAACCAGCAGCGGCCGCACCAGCGGAAATACCGATAATGTCCGGTGAGGCTAACTGGTTTCGCAGCATCGTTTGGAAGATTGTTCCTGATACGCCAAACGCGAAGCCGGCGACAATTGCAATCGTGGCGCGTGGTAGGCGTAGCTCTCCCACTGTGAAAGATGCCCCGGGGACGGTGTCACCGCGAATGACGCCGATGACATCGGCAAGGGAATAGAAGGAATCTCCAAGCATGAGACTCAGCAGCCACAGTACGGCCGTAATCGCTGCTAGAACCAATAATGTGAGCGTAAAACGAATTCGGGCGTGACCGCGTTGTTCTTGGATAGCGGTCGCTAATTCGCTGGCCCTATTCTGCGGGCGCGTTTCGGGGGCGAGGTTTGTCATAGTTCCCGCATCCTTGTCTGTCGCACGATCCAAATAAACAGTGGAGCTCCGAGGAAGGGCATGATGATGCCGACAGCAATCTCGGATTGGTCACCGACGAGGCGCCCGACGGTGTCAGCAAGCGTGAGCAATACTGCTCCTGCCAGAGCGCTTGCTGGGATGAGAACGCGGTGGTCGGTTCCAAGGATCATCCGGAGTACGTGGGGGACGATGAGACCGACGAAGGCAATCGGACCGGTGACGGCAGTGGTGGTCCCGCAGAGCAGCACCGCGCCGAGTGTTGCCAGGACTCGCGTGCGGGTTAAGTTGATGCCGAGGCTGGTGGCGACATCATCGCCAAGGGAGAGTGCGTTGAGGCCGCTGCTGGTTAAAAAGACGATGACGAACCCGAGCCCAAGTAACGGGAAAGCGACCGTCAGTGATTCCCACTGCGCACCGCTGACGGAGCCGATTTGCCAGTTGCGGAATTCGTCCATGACATCGGCGCGCGGCAACAAGATGGCGCTGGTCAAGCTAGATAGGGCGGCGGCCGTGGCAGCTCCAGCAAGAGCTAGCTTGAGTGGAGTGGCTCCGCCGTGGCCGATTGATCCCACGCAGTAGACAAACACTGCAGCTGCGAAGGCGCCCATTGACGCAACTAGCATTGTCGGCAGTGTGCGACTGATGTTGAAAAAGGTGATACCGATAACAACTGTTAGAGAAGCGCCAGCAAGAACGCCGAATATTCCGGGGTCCGCAAGCGGGTTTCGAGTAACAGCTTGAAAGGCTACGCCCGAGGTGGCGAGCGCTGCACCCGCGCACAGTGCCAGCACGGTACGCGGAATGCGTGTCCACGCTGCAGCTTCTCCCGCGGTGTCGGTAGCTCCACCTAAGGCGGAAAGCGCCTCGGTGAACGTAATACTGCGTATGCCGAACATAACCGACAGGACCACCGATACCAGTCCAAGTATCAGCAAGAGAACAAATACAGCTGACTTGGTGGTCGTCGAAGGAGGGGGAGTGGACTTTGTTGAAGCAGCATGGACTGAGGTTGGCACTATTACTTCTTCAATCCTTCGTTAAGCGCTGCGAAGTAACGGTCGATGCCCCAAGGGATGGAGAGCGGTGAGGGGTTCGAGGCGGCTCCTAGCGGGCCATCTTCAAGGAAGGCAATGTTGCCGTTCTTCACCGCCGGAATCTTGGAAAGCAGTGGATCCGCCTGCATATCCTTGACGTTTTTTCATCCTCGGCTTTATCGCCCGAGGAGTAGGAGATGATGACATCGACGTCATCGAATTGCTCCGGGTTCTCAGTGGAGACTTCAACCCAGAACTTGTCAGCAGTCTTGGACTGTTCCTCGACGATCTTCGGTGCTGCAAGACCGTGGTTTACAAGGAATCCCATGCGTGGATCTTCGGTGGAGTAGAAACCAAGCTTTGATGGGTCGGAGCTGCCACCGAAGGAGGTAAAGAGTGCTTTCTTGCCCTTGAGGTTCGGGTACTTCTCAAGAGCGTCGGCAATAGTGGTGTCCAAGTTCTCGGACAGCTTCTTGCCCTCATCGGCCTTGCCGATCGCCTTGGAGCTAATCAGAATCATGTCTTCCAATGATGTGCCCCATGCCATGTCGGGGTAGGCAATGACAGGCGCAATCTTGGAGAGCGTGTCGTAGTCCTCCTGAGAAATTCCGGAGTAAGTAGCAAGAATAATGTCAGGCTTTGTGTCTGCGACCTTTTCAAACGGGATGCCGTCGGTTTCATCGAAGAGCACCGGCTTCTTGTCGCCGGAATCTGCGCCGAGTTCCTTCAGCTTGTCTTCAACCCACGGGAGGATGCCATCGCCGTCATCGTCACCGTAGGTGGCCTTGCTCATGCCAACGGGCACTTGTCCCAGAGCAAGCGGTACTTCATGGTTCGCTCAGCCGACAGTCGCGATTCGCTGCGGTGCCTCTTTGATAGTGGTCTCGCCGAACGCGTGCTTGATGGTCACAGGGAGCTGTGTGTTGGCGTCCGAGGCGCTGACACTACTGGCGTTGTTTTCACTGCTCGTGTCGCTGCTTCCGCAGGCTGCCATGGTGAATGCGATGGCTCCGCTGGCCACCGCGATTGTCAGGGTCCTGAAGGTTTTGTTCATGTAGGTCCTTTGTTTGTGCGAAGAGTCTCGTTGAGTACTCCCGAGCCCAGCATTCTACCGAATGTCGGAAACAGTAACAAAGGGCAGGCTATCCTAAAAGCAGGGGTGGTATTGGGGGGGCTAGGGTGACGGTTTGCGTTCAGGGGCTCTAAAGGCTTCCTCTATGAACCCCCTACCGCTTCCGCAGCACCAACACCAGGTTCGACACCGCGAACTCGCGCAGCACCGGCACGTGCACCATCCACCAGGCCCACCACGGGTGGTAGCGCGGGAAAGCGGCCAGCAGCTCGCAGTCGCCGGCCTCCGCGGCAGCGCGCGCCCACTTCAATCCTTCACCGCAACCGACCTTGAACAGGGACTCGCCAAAATAGTTCTTCGGTCGCTTGCCGTGCTTCTTCTCATACATGCGCCGCGCGCGGTCGCCACCCAGGTAATGCGTCATCCCCATCTCGTGGCCGCCGAACGGGCCGTACCAAATGGTGTACGAGTAAACGACCAGTCCGCCCGGCTTGGTTACACGCAGCATTTCCTCGCCCATCGTCCATGGCTCGGGCACGTGCTCGGCGACATTCGACGAGTACGTCAGGTCAAACGCGTCATCGCGAAACGGCAGTTCCAGCCCCGATCCGCGTACCGACGACTCCAGCTTGATACCCGCCGCCGCCATCTCGCCCACATCGGGTTCGCAGGTGTAATATTCCACGCCACGCTGGGCAAATGCTCGGCCAAAGTACCCAGGGCCGCCGCCGACATCAAGGATGCGCTTGCCACGCAGTGCGGTATTCGTCGTAACGCTTGACGACGTGCCCCCTGTGTCCGTCGACCCCGCCGCACCATCCGCCCCAGCTGCGATGCCTTCCAACAGGCCGATGGTGTCCTCAGCCAGGTGCCCGTAGAAGATATCGGGATCGGTTTGCTCGTATTTGAAGTCGTTGAGCAGCCCGAATGAGCGCGACAGCGTAGCAAAGCTGCGCAGCTCTTTCAGAGCGGGCGGGACGATAAAAGCGGGAAAGCGAAAGCTGGTCACGTCAAACAATCTAATGGACTGGTTGGGTTTGGGAGTATGGATTTGAGCTAAAGCGGCAACGAAAGCCGCGCCGAGCGTTAGGCTCATATTGTTATGAAAATCTTACTGTTGTGTTGGCGCGACACTGGTCACCCCGAAGGTGGAGGTAGTGAGCGCTATTTGGAGCGCGTCGCAGGTTACCTTGCCGACCAAGGTCACACCGTGGTGTTCCGCACGGCCAGTTACCCAGACGCACCAGCCCTTTCGCGTCGTGATGGCGTGACGTTCTCCCGCGCTGGTGGAAACTTCTCCGTCTATGTGCGCTCCTGGACCGCGATGCTGGGTGCGCGATTTGGCGTGGGCCCAATTGCCAAGGTGCTCGGCGGCAAGCCGGATGTCGTGGTCGACACCCAAAACGGTGTCCCCTTTTTCGCGCGGATTTTCTCCGGCGCACCGACGGTGCTGCTAACACATCACTGCCACCGCGAACAGTGGCCAGTGGCAGGGCCGATTATTAGCAAGCTTGGGTGGTTCATCGAGTCGCGTCTGTCGCCGATGATTCACCGCCGCTGCCGCTACATCACAGTTTCCGAGCCAAGTGCCGCTGAACTGGTAGAACTTGGAGTGTCGCCGGGGCGCATCGCGGTAATCCGCAATGGTGTGGACCCGATTCCGGAGGAGTTGCAGTCGACCGAAATCATGGCGGACCTATCCGAGTGCGACGGTCCAGCACCGCATTTGGTGACGCTGTCGCGATTGGTTCCGCATAAGCAGATTGAGCACGCCATCGATGTGCTTGCAGATCTTGTACAAGATCGTCCAGGTGCGATTCTCGATGTTATTGGCTCGGGGTGGTGGCACGACAACCTCGTGGAATATGCCCGTGACAAGGGCGTTTCGGACCACGTCGTCTTCCACGGGCAGGTCACCGAGGCGGACAAACACCGCATCCTCTCCAAGGCGTGTCTGCACCTGATGCCTTCTCGCAAGGAGGGTTGGGGGCTCGCCGTCATCGAATCAGCGCAGCACGGCGTGCCGACGGTCGGTTATCGCTCCTCGGCGGGCTTGCGCGATTCGGTCAACGACGGCGAAACTGGCCTGCTGGCCAGCGATGAAGCTGACCTGATTGCCAAGACACGACAGATTCTCGATAACGGCGAACTGCATCGCGCAATGTCCAAGGCCTGCGTCGCCCGTGCCGCGGAATTTGGCTGGGACAAGACCGGTGAGGCAGTTCTGAATGTCTTGGAAAACCCAACACTGGATAAGTTGCTACCTGCGGCGGGGCAGTAGCGCTTCCATTACTCCAGTCAGTAGCCCCGCCAGCAGCCCAGCGAGTAGGCAAAGAGTCCAGATTCCAAAGGCTGTCCACGCAGCTGCATAGGCCCCCTGGCTTGGTTGTGTGGCCGGCTCGATAACGCCGGGGACATGGTATAGCTGCAGGTCAGGTGTTTCATAGACGGGGTCTAACGCTGCCACAATGTCAGCGGAGTCGCCGAAGTTGCCGGGCGAATTCTCCACTAGGACCCAGCCAACGCCTTGGTCTCGAAGACTCTGGAGCGCAGACTCAAGCTCCTCGTGTCTCTTCGCACCACCGAGCAGCGTGCGCTCAACGGTTGTGGCTCCCTCGCCAGACACCGACTGCCCAGAGACAATCAGTTCGCCAGAGCTCACCACCGGAGCGGGCAAAATCTTCGTAGCCGGGTCGAGGACAGGACGCCCATTAATAATGCGGTAAGAACCGGCAGGTAGAACCGCAACGCGATCGTCGTCAAGCGCGACCACACCGGAAACCGCCGACCAGCCTTCCCATGACGGAATGGGGCGGAGTGGAGCGACATCGGCGGGCAGCGTGGGGACAGCGGCGATGATGATGAGCGCGCTGACGCCAGTAGCCAACCACTGGCCGATGTTGGCGGTGGTCCCGCGAGCGCGGCGTGCCAGGTATTCCGCACCGCTTGCGGCGAGGATGACATAGGCGGGGACGGCGAGCGCGATCCACTTTTGCGTATCACGAAGCAGGCCCGCGCCCGGGATGTGCTCCAGCGCCCAACCCATCATCAAAATGCCCGGCGTTGTTGCGGCGAGAGCGACGAGCATGATGGCCGTGGCGCCAGTGATAATCAGCCCCCGCCAGCGCTCTTGCGAATGCCAGGCACGACGGAATCCCAGGCCCATAAGCACCAGGAGTGCCAGCACCATAATCGCCGAAAAACCAACCTCGCGCGTCAGTGGCACAGCCTGCTTATTCCAGATGCCACCCAATCCCAACAGGCTGCCGAGCGTGCCGACGTGTGCCTCTGCTCTGGCCGCAAATGCGGCAGCGCCAGCCGCATCGGAGGACCCAGCTGCACTCGGGTTCAGCAAAGATGCCACTAGCCACGGTGAACTGACCGCTACTGTTGTGGCCACAATCCAAGCGCGGTCGCGGTTATTGCGAGCGGTAACAATGCCGGTGATACCAGCCAAAAGGGCACCGGTCGGCGTGAGACCCGCAGCGGCAATTGCGCTGGTGCGCCACAAGGCACTACCCATCTGCGTTGCCAGAACAACTGCCGGAAGCAGCAATACGGCGATGACCAGTGACCACTGTCCCTGGAGCAAACGCTCGACCACAAACGGGTTCCAGAGCAGCATCGTCGGTGCAATCAGCTGGCTGGCCAAGCTCGGAGTCATGGGTACAAGGCCCGCACCGGATGCGCTACTGGTGCCCGAGCCGTGGCGAGTGAACCTGCGGGCGAGCTCAGCAGCTGCAAGACCACCAATCAAACAGGCGCCCACCATGCCGAAGCGCACCCAATGGCTGGCATCCACAAAGTAGCCCAGTGCCCACAGTGCGGTGTCCTGCGGAACAGCTCGTGCCGCAGCGGGGCCGAGTCCCAGGGCCGCGTCGGTAAGCGGTGGGTGATTGGGGATGACCATGTCGCGCAGCAGAAACATCGGTGCCCCAAAGCGACCATCGGCCGGGGCCTTGTGGGGCACAAAGAGCGGCCAGCACACGGCAGCGGTCAGCAGGAGAATCCACGACAACACAAAAACCCAGGCGACTCGCTCCGAATGAGAGCGAGCCGACTGGGTCAGAGTAGTGCGGAAACGTTGTGTCACGTGCCCTATATTAAATTATTTTTCGCTTTCCTCAGTGAAACTTAGGGTAAGCGAGAGCCTGTGGCACCGTAGTTTGGCGTCTTAGGCGGACTTGCTGCGAACACGGAAGCCAATCACGATGAGAACCAGGCCGAGGATACCGAGGATCCACGGTGCGACAGTGCCGCCGATAGTCAGCGACTTACGTGCTTCCTTAGCGCGGTCCATCTGGCGGCCCTTGGAGCCTTCGTCCCACTGAGCGGTGTACTTCATCGCGGTACGGTTCTGCTCCTTGGCTTCCTTTTCACGGCCAGCCTTGGAAGCAATTTCTTCAGCTTCCTTGTCGTCCTTGGCGTAGAACATGAACATCTCTTCAGTACCGTTGACGATCACGCCAGAAGTCGGCTCGACGCGGACAGTACGGACGTTGGTGTAGTAACGATCCAGCTCGACGTCGTCGTCACCCTCCAGGCCCCACTTGTGAGCCGGGAAGCTCAGGCGCATGGAAGCCAGCGAGGACTTGTCAGCCTCGGTGAGCTTGCGGCCGTCGCGAGTGAAGTGCTCGGTCAGGGACTCGTAGAGGTTCTGCGGCGGAATGGTCATGGAGTACTTGTAGACCTTGACGCCATCCTGAGTTTCCTCACCGACAAAGTCAATCTCGAAGTTACGCATCGCCTGGACGTCGTAGTACGGGTAGGACTTCTTCTCAGCACCAAACGGGAACTGGTACTGGATGCCCGGACGGGTGAACGTCGGCGGCTTGGTGTCCGAACCACCCTGCGGTGCGTTAATAGCAACGCTGGAGATCGGGTCATCTACCGGGTACGCAGTGCTGCGGTCAACAGTGATGCGGTCGAGGGTCGCATTGATGAGGTTCTTCGGCTCTTCGCGGTCATCGCGCAGCAGAGTGGTACCGACCTGGAGAGTTGCAATCTTGTCGTCAGCCGGCTCCTCAATCTCAACGTGGCGCTTCGACTGCATCGGAGTCTTGTCGTTGATGAAGCAGTGGACCGGGAGATCGCGCTTCTCTTCGTCCGTCTCTGCCTTGCAGCGCGGGTCATTCTTGCGGTTTGGCGTTGGCTCATTCTTGCCCAGCTGGCTGGAGTCCAACAGGGTGCCGTCGCGCACCTCCGTGATGGTGTCGCTCACAGTGTCAAGTGGGATGACCCGGAGGCGAGGCACCAGGAAGGTTGGCAGAAGGACGGCAATGACAATCAATGCAGCACCGATGATAATCAGTGCATGTCCGAGAGTTCTCTTCATCAGCGGATAGTCCTTTAACTGTACGTAACTTTCTGCTGCAAAACCTAGCAGGAAGTTAGGAGTTATGTGGTGTGTTTTTAAAAAATAACTTGTCGGGAAAACAAAAGAGTTTTGGAAAAACCGGCCTGAACAGGACTTATTTCATAATAGAATACAAGTGATTTTACTCATTCCGGTATCCGTGTAAGAAAGTACTATGACGTCCAAGGCATTTGCGGCAGCTCCAAGCGCTAGGCAAGACACAGCGTCGAGCGCTATGCCGAACCCTACGCCGAGCGCTGTGCCGAACTCTGCCACCACCTTCCGCCCAGGCTTCCTGCCCTCGCTGGAGGGGCTGCGCGCTGTGGCTTCGATGGGCATCATCGGTACTCACGTCGCATTCCAGACCGGGCATGATGTGGGAGCCCTGTGGGAACGCGTCCTCGGCCGCTTCGACTTCTTCGTGGCTGTTTTCTTCGTGCTGTCCGGATTCCTGTTGTGGCGTTCTCACCGCTCGGGTTATGGCGGAATCCCCCGTCGTAAAGCATTGGCCGATGCCGACGGCGGACGGAAGAAGAGCTGGGCGAAGTACTACAAGAAGCGCGTCGCGCGCATTATGCCTGCGTATTGGGTGCTGGTGCTTATTGTGCTCATCGCACTGCCGGTGGGGCGTGGCGCGGATCTCAAGATTTGGCTGACAAACCTGACGCTGACACAGGTGTATTTCTCCGGCTCTCTGCACGGTGGGTTGACGCACCTGTGGTCATTGTCGGTGGAGGTCGCGTTCTACATCGCGCTGCCGCTGTTTGCCATCGGGCTTAGCCGGTTGGACCCGCATTGCCAGCAGGGGCGCCGCATAGTGGCAATTTCCCTGCTCGCAATCTTGAGCTTTGGCTGGCCCTACCTGCCACTGCCGTACCCAGAAGGCGTTAACCCGCATATTCAGCCGATTGCATACTTTTCCTGGTTCGCAGCTGGCATGATTCTCGCCGAGCTGGAATCGCTCCAGGGCGTCGATACCGATGCTGCCCGCGCGAGGGTGGAAACCATGCAGCGCTGGGCTCGCCGCCGCCCACTGTGGCTGGCGATCGCCGTTGGTGCGCTGGTCCTGGCTTCCTACCTGGGGCCCGAAGGGCTAGTCGAGCTCACCAACTGGGAATTCACCCGCCGTCTGCTGTGTGGGCTGGTCTTCGGTGCCGCCATCATCGGCCCCTGGACGATGGCGCCGGAGTCGCGCTTCCTCGAACACCCCATCATACAGGCGCTGGGGCGCTGGTCGTACGGCATCTTCCTCTGGCACGTGGCGATGCTCTCCATCGCATTCCCGCTGCTTGGTGTGAAGCTATTTACCGGCCATCTGCTCAGTGTCACCATTGTTACGGTCGCACTGTCGATTCCAGTGGCCGCCGCCTCCTACGCGCTCGTCGAGGAACCTGCCCGCCGCTTCTTCGCACGCGTCTGGGTCAACCGCTAACAGCTCTTAATCAGCGGTGTTGTCGGTGTCGTCGACGTCGCTGTCGGTGTCGTTATCAGCACCGCCACCGGAAAGCATCGAGCAGCACGCCACAATCGTCAGCGCCGCCGTCACCAGTAACTGAAGCGGCCAGTCGGCACCGGCGTAGTCATCCTTCGGCCACGGGTTCGCCGCCAGCACCAAGCCCGCAATCGACATCGTCGCAGCAAGTGTCACATTTAGGGCGTTTCGCACGTTCAGCCATGGCTTGACGACGTCCCCACGCTTCCGTGCCCAGAAAACCGCACCAAGGGTAGCGGCAACCACCACGAGGGCAACGACCACGCCAGGCCAGCTGGATACCAGTGTCACTGTCGCGGCAGCCGCAATGCCAATAGCCGTCCGCGGCAAGTCATTGCTCAGCGAAGATGCGGGAATCGGGGAGGTGAGAGCGAAGCGTCGCCAAGCGAAAGCCAGCCCCACAGTGACCAGTGCGTACACGGTTGCGAGTGCGCCGCCTGCCAAGATGCCAGTACGCCAGGTCTGCTGCGGTGGGTAGGTCAGCTCGACCGCACCACCAATACCGGCCGGAATCGTCCAACCCTGCTGCCAACCAGAGACCGTTACCGGCTTCATGGCGGCGCCTCCGACACGGAGCTCATGGCCAGCATTGACAGAGATTGGCAACCACGCGATGCGATCGTGGTCGGCAGCGTCAATGGGATTGTTCAGATCGATTGGCGTCACTTTCTGCTGCTCAGCTGACGGCGCGAAGTAGTCAGTCGAGGTGAGCGACACCCAATCGGACTTGGCATCGATGCGCCATGGCCCCGGTGAGAGCTCAATCTCTTCATCGCAGGTCAGCTCGCGGTGATCAGAGCCGTCACCGCGCTGGAGGCTGGCCCACGGGGCTCCGATGCTGCTGCGGCAGGTATCAGCATCGACCTTTACCTTTACCGGCTTTGGAACGGTGAACAGGCGCACCAGCGTGCCCTCGTGAATCTCCTGGCCGAAGACCCAACGCTGAGCCAGCGACGAGGAATTCGGCACCACCGGGACACGAACCGGCGTGAGGTCCTCCGCTATATCCTCGGTGGAAAACTCTGTATCTTCATCGGAATCGGGGCTGCTGGATTCGAATGCGTCGAAGCCAGTGTCCCGCTGTGGAATCACCAGGCCTAGCTCGGAGATAGCAAAGCCTACAGGAGCAATCTTCGCTGTGATGAGCACAGATGTGGTCTTGCCTCCGGGCAGTGGAATACGAGTCGTCTCACCCGGGACCAACTGTACGGAGCTCGAAGCCGTATCAGTCTGGATGCGCAGTTGCACTGGAACGCGAGCACCGGTCAGGCTGAGCACTGCGTTATCGGTCGGTTCCTTCCACGACAGTTTGACCCATTCAGCCTGGCTCTTGCCCGCCAAGGGTTCCCACCAGGTGGAGGTGTCGCCGTCGAGCATTGCGTTGACCGAGTGGTCAGCCGATGCACCACCGACGTTGTATGGCTCAGAGGCCGACGACGAAACCTCAATTGTGGCGCGACCCGTTGCTGTCTGCGTCAGTGGCAGTCCCACGACGGGGTAGTCCGGAACGAGGTTGCGGACATATGAGTCCTCGTCTTCGGCCAGGATTGCTGACTCCGCACCGACGACTTCACCATAGTTGCGGCCGCGGCGGGCGGGTGTGTCGGTGACAGTGCCGGCATCCTTGCCAGACAGGATGCGCACCGGAGCATCGGAATCGACTTCGTCAAGCCGCGGGAGCACTTCGGGGCCGCCGGCGACCAGCGGCACCTGGGTAGTGTCCACCAACCGCGGTGAAAGTGCGTGATTGCGCAGCTCCTTCGGGCCCGCACCCCAAATCTGGATAGCGGTATGGCCGTCCTCGTCCGCGAACTCCGCCACCTTTTCCATGGTCGGGGAGTCCTGCAGCGTGGAAGTGATGGCGCGCAGCGAATCGCCCCTCGAGGTAACTCTCAAGTCATGGCGGACCAGCACGTAGCCGATACCGTTGTTGCGCAGGGTGGCATCCAGTGCCGGTACCTCACGGCCCCGAGTCAGTGAATTGCGCAGACCATCGAGGCCGCGAATCGCCTCTGGGGGCACTAGCGGCACCGTATCGCGGACGGCCCAGGGCACGTCGGCAAGCGGCTGGAGCGGTTCGTCGCGAGTATTGCCCCATGTCTGATCAGCAAACGGCGATGACGGCACCACCAGCGTGCGGGTGTCCTCGCCCTGCTTATTCAGCCAGTCGGCCGCTTCGTGCCAGTAGCCCGGAACCTCGGAAAAACCGCCTGCCGGAGCGAGACGGGCGCTCCACGCAGGTGCGGTGGCACTGGCGATAACCACCAGAACCAGCATCGATGCGATAGCGCGCGGGTGCTTCTCAGGGTGCAGCCACTGCTGCCAGCCAGTGGCTGCTGAATCGCTCGCCGTCTCGTTCTTGTGCTCGTTCGCCGGCTCTCGCCACGGCCATGGCAGCTGGGCTGTCGCATGAGCGAAGCCGATAACAAGCGGCAGGCGCACAATAGTGTCGAATTTGTGCAGATTGCGTACTGCTGCGAGCGTGGAATCCAGCACCTCTCGAGCCGATTCCCACACCAGCCCGAATGGCTCCGTCCAGGCCGCCACGATGACAAGCCCGATGAGCAGCATCATCAGCCACATTCGACGCAGCGGCAGTGAGCGCATGACCAAGCCAAGCAGGCCAATCGCCGCCACAGCCAGAGTGGCGTAAATGAGAATGGGCTCCGCGACCAGCGCATTTCCGCCCACTCGCTCGAAAGAGACAAACGGGGTCCACGAAGTGGAGCCGCGGAGCGTCTCGCCGAGACTCAACCAACGAGTGGTCACGCCGGAGGACTCGATGTAGTCCGTAAACGGTGGTGAGTACTTGCCCAGCAGCAGTAGTGGCACAATCCACCACATGCTGACCGCTGCACACGCAGCCAGCCAACCGCCGAGCATCGCCCACGCACGCCCGCGGCGAGGCCCCGTAAAAGCGAAGAAGAGCAGCATCAGACCTGCGGGGATGCAAGCCGCAGCTGTACTGACCGCATTGACCGCGCCAGTGCACAGTACCGCTAGACCGGACAGCAATACGGCACGGGCAGTCGCACGCCAGGGCAGTTCCTCGCGCCGGGCCGCGACCCGCAGGAGCGGAAGCAGAATCCACGGTGCCAGCGCTACGGGCCAGGTCTCGGACGAAATCGCGCCCAACGTCGTAATCACTCGCGGCGACAACGCGTACAACAACGCTGCCAGTACGCGAGAGGTATGCGTGCCGACGCCTATAGCTTCGGCCACGCGATATGCGCCGGTAAAAGCCAAGCAGAGAGTAAGACTCCACCACAGCGCCTGGATTAGCCAGCCGGGCGCTAGAACATCGGGCAGCAAACTAAACAGTGCGAAGAATGCACCTTGTGGAAAGAGATAGCCATATGCCTGGTTTTGAAGCTGTCCCAGAGGCATGGTGTCTGACCACATGTTGAGCGAGGCGGACAAAAACCCGATGGGGTCTTCCGTCAGGTCGTGCTTTGTGTCAGCGACAGTCTTGCCGGGGGACTGGATGAATGCCAGCAGGCACAGCAAAACCCACCAAGGTACAAGCACGCGCTTACGCGCTCGAACAAAGGTGGGCATAGCTTTAAAGGAGGGTTAGCGTTAAAGACTTAACGCTGACCGTACTCGACACCGCCAAGCAGAGCGTCATCGGTGGAAACAGCCTGTGCTTCCGGAATTCGGTCTTCGGTCAGAGCCTGGCCGATGCCGAAGATAGCGGCACCACCGAGAAGGGCGCCAATGAGCGCCGAGGCCAGGGCAGGGCCAACGCTACGACGCTGCTCGGAATCAGTTTCGTATGCCATGTTGAGGACTCCTCGTGTGCATTAAGTCAATACTGTTTATAAAACTACACTCTGTGACATCTGTAAACCAGTGAAACAGCTGGGAATCTCTCCCTGCCTTGAACTTTGGGTGGTTTCAGCGGTCATTGAGTTTTCTTAGTTGAGAGATTAACCCATTTTCTATCGGCTAAGTAAGTTTTTAAAAATTTTCTAGAAATTATTCCTTTTCCCCCGGAACGACGAGGACCGGGCGGCCAGCATTCTTCAGCAACGCGTCAGAGGTCGAGGCGGTAAACAGACCACGCAATCCAGTCACACCGCGAGTGCCGGAGATAATCACGCCCGCATCGAGGTCGTGAGCTGCATCGACGATGGCCGACCAGATAGTAGTTTCGGTCTCTACCAAGTAAGGCTCGGCGACGAAGCCGGCCTCAGCGGCAATCTGCACACCCTCACGGCAAATACGAACAGCCTCGTCGTGTGCCGGATCGCCGTCTTCAGTAGTGGCATCCCAGTCGGGCTGCATCATGCCGGAGGCGCCAGCAGTGCGAGCAGCAGCACGCTGTAGAGGCTCCCAGGCAGTCAGAATGTAGGCCTTCTTAACGCGCAGCAGTTTTCCGGCGTAGGCCAGCGCCCGCTTGGCTTCGTCGGAGCCGTCATAGGCAATGAGCATGGAATCAGAAATCGGTTCAACCATTTTCAGTTCAATCCTTACGTCAGAGATAGCCGAAAGACTGTCAATAGATACAGAAAAAGAGATGTCGCTGTAGTCCAGGATAGGACAACAGCGACATTCAGCACGCTAGTTTTTAAGCTTCCCCGAACCAGCCGGCTTGGGTCGGCTAGAGAGTCCTTAGCAGGAAGCGGTAACGTCCATTGTTATGGCAATAGAAGAAAAACCAGGGCAACCACAGCCAAAGGCCGCTGGGTCCTCGAAGAATGCCATCGCGCTCAGCGTTCCCGTTCTTGTTATCGCCGTAATCGTCGCGGCGCTGAATTTGCGCCCGAGTATTGCGTCAATCGGTCCGGTGCTCGATCAGCTCCTATCCGACCTTGGCGCTTCCTCCGCCTTTGGTGGTTTGATTACAGCGATTCCGGGGCTCGCATTTTTCGCGATTGGGTTGTCCGCGGTTTCCGTCGGCAAGCGAATGGGCTTAAGCGGTGCACTCACACTGTCTGCGACGTTGCTATTCGTCGGCCTTGCGGTGCGCCCGTGGGTGAGCAGCATCTGGCTATTCCTTCTGTTTACGGCGTTGTCGGTTGCGGGTATTGCGCTGGGAAATGTGCTGCTACCTGCGTGGATTAAGGTGCACGGCGGCCGTCATACGGTCGTGCTGATGATGCTGTATTCCAGCATGCTCGCCCTCGGTGGCGGCCTGGGGCCGGCGACGGCGTTTTTGATTAGCGATTCACCCGAAGCGTCCGCAGGCAGTATCGACATGTGGCGCTGGGCGATTGCCGTATGGGCGATCACCGCCTTTGTTCAGCTCGTTGTGTGGTTGCCGCTGCGTGCGCGCATTGGATTCGACTACCCGAAGGCGCCGGTCAGCTCTTCGGCAAATACACCAATCTGGAAGTCGCCGACAGCCATTGCACTGGCGGTCTTCTTCGGCGTGCAGTCTATGAACGCCTACGTTCTCATGGGCTGGATGCCGAAAATGCTTATCGACGCTGGCATCAGCGTCAGCGTAGCCACCGCAGCATCCATGCTCGTCCAAGGGTTGGGCATCATCGGTGGTCTGCTGATGCCGCCGCTGATTGCACGGCTTCGTACCATGTCCTACGTCGCTTTTAGTCTCGGCTGTCTTTTCTTCCTCGGCTATCTGTTGATGATTCTTATCGACCAGCGAGGAGCGGCGGAAACTGGTGCGGGATACGCTATCGGCGCTGCGTTCCTGCTGGGTGTGGGTGGTTTTTGTTTCCCCATGGCTATCGCGCTGATTCCGGGCCGCACGCGCAGCCATGAGCTGACCGCGCGGTTGTCCGGCTTCGTGCAGCCAATCGGCTACATTTTCTCCGCAGTCGGGCCATTCCTGGTGGGCGTGGCCGCCGGAACGACGGAAACGTGGACACCTATTCTGGTCGTACTGCTTGGTACTACGGTCGTGCTTGCAGTGCTTGGGCTGGCTGTCGGTCGGCCAACGTACATTGATGACGAACTGGCCGACCGAGGTATCGGTGAAAAGAAGCCGGGGCGTATTCAGCTCGACTGAATTTAGGGGAGTCAGCTCCACTGTTTTTGGGCGCGGGCCAATTTAGCTTTGAAACTATGACAAAGAAAAAGAATTTAATCGCGCTGGCCTGGAGTTTTATTCTCGGACTGCTGTTCATTCCGGGTTTGATTGCCTCTGTTGTGCTTCTGCCGTGGATTCCGCTCATCGGCCGAGGTGCCGATTGGCTCTCTCGCTGGGCAGCATCGTGGTCCGGCACCCCGATTGCCAACCGCGTGATCAATCGTTGGTTCGACATCCGTAACTTCGTCAACCTACTCGTCCAATTGGTCATTGGGTTCGTCACCTTTACAGCGTGGGTCGGCGGTGGTTTTACTGTCGGAGTGCTCTTCGCTGCACCTTTCCTGGTTGACGAACTGGAGTTTTTCAGCTGGACTCTGACGGATCCAACACAGAAGATTACTGTTGCCTGGGTTTTCGCAATCCTCTTTTTGGTGCTGACCATCGCCATCAACCTCGGTGCCGGCCTGCTGTCCATTTGGCTCTCTCGCGTCATCCTCGCACCATCCAGCGAAGAAGTTACCCAATCCCGCGACGTGCTCATTGACTCCTTCTCAGGCGAGCGCCGTCGCATTGAGCGCGAGCTTCACGACGGTCCACAGCAACACCTGACCGCCTTGAAACTCAACATTGCCGCTGCTCGCATGGGTAAGACTGAAGAAGATGTAGCCGAGGCACTCTCCGCCGCCGACCGCAATGCAACGCAGGCTCTTGCACAGCTGCGCTCCGTGGTGCTTGGCATTGCCCCGCCGGTACTGTTTGAAAACGGACTGGTCGCTGCCGTGAGGGAGCTGGCAGCGCACTCCGGAATGCAGGTGTCCGTCCGTGAAAATGGTGTTTCCGACTTCGGGCCAATTGATGAAACCACAGCTCTGCTCGCCTACCACTGCGCAGCGGAGGGGCTGACCAACGCCACCAAGAATGGCCATGCCGATCGAGCTGATATCACTCTCGCGGTTCAGACTCCGAAGAGGGCGCTCGTGTCTCATCCGGGTACGCTTACGGTCACTGTGCGCGACAACGGTGAAGGTCTGATGGAACCATCGGGGGCGGACGCTGTAGACGTCGTAAAGCATGGCACGGGAACCGGCATTGCGGGCCTGCGCGAACGGGCGGCAGCGCTCGGTGGCACCGTGTCGCTCACCAACGCCGACGGTGGTGCCGAATTGCGGTTGGAACTGCCAGTTCGCCAAGGAAGGACACGATGAAAATACTGCTGGCAGAGGACTCCGTACTCCTGCGCGAGGGGCTGACCGGCCTGCTGCGGGCGCTGGGGCACGAGGTCGTCGCCGTCGGCGATGCGGATCAGCTGCTCGCCACCGCCGAAGAGCAAGCGTTCGATGTCATCGTCACCGATGTCCGGATGCCGCCGAGCATGCGTGACGACGGCCTGGTCGCGGTATCCACATTGCGTCAGAGCAACCCCAACCAGCCAGTTGTCGTGCTCAGCCAATACGTGGCGGCCAGTTACCTGGATCGCCTGCTGCAGCATGGTGGCTTTGGGTACTTGCTGAAAGAACGTGTCTCGGATGTCGAGCACTTTGTCTCAGCACTGGAAGAGGTGCGTGGCGGAGGTACCGTGGTTGACCCTGAAGTGGTCGCGACGCTGCTTACTGCAAAGCAGTACGGTATCGCCACGCTGACTCCGCGTGAGCGCGAAGTGCTCAATCTGATGGCGCAGGGGCTCAGTAATAAGGAAATGGAAAAACGCCTGGTGCTAACCGCTGGTGCAGTGAGTAAGCATGTGGCGAATGTGTTTTTAAAGCTCGGCTTCCAGCCGGAGGATAGCAACCGTCGTGTTAAAGCAGTGTTGCGGTGGCTGAGATACACTGCGCCGTCGCCGTCGTCGTAAACCGCGACCACGTAAAAGCCCCACGCCAACTCCTCCGAAACGGGAGTCGGCGTGGGGATTATGGGTAATTGGTGCTACTCGGATATAAGAAAGGCGAGGGTGGAAGCCTCGTCATCGACGAGACGCAGGCTCCGACCGTGCGGTTGATCTACCAGCTGTTCCTTGATGGGATAGCGATCAGTGAGATTAAAACCGAGCTCGCTGCCCGCAAGATTCTCACCCCGCGCGGGAAAGAAGTGTGGTCAACCTCGACAGTGTGCTCCATCCTGTCCAACGAAAAATACAAGGACGACGCCCTGCTGCAAAAGACGTTCACCACCGATTTCCTTACTAAGAAGATGAAGGTCAACGAAGGCGAAGTACCCCAATACTATGTATCAGGTAATCATGAGCCGATTACCGAACCGCGTATCTGGGATCAGATGCAATACGAACTCGCCACCAGGCATGGCAACATATAGTCAGCGAAAGTCGGGTTGTTCTCCACCCGGCTGGAATGTGCTCGGTGTGGGGCGTGGTATGGGCGTAAAACGTGGGCGTCGAACACGAAATGCAAAGACGCAGTTTGGCAATGCAACCATAAATACACAGACGAACATCCCTGCAGCAGCGCGACGGTGAAAGACGAGCAGATCGAAGCGCTGATTGCGGAAAACCAGCGGTGTGCGCTCGACCAGGACGCCTGCCAATCCGCGTACGCCGAACTCGATACTACCTACCGTAAGACGCTCGCACGTAGAACAAGCCTGGAAAAAGATATCGCAGCGAACACCGCCAAGCACGCCGCCATCACCACAACCCTGAATGATCTGACAGGGGAACCTGTGAGCGAGTTTCACCCCGCACAATGGAGCGCACTTATCGACCACGCCATTGTCACCGAGGACGCGATCCGGTTCGTGTTCCGCACCGGTGAACAGGTGAGGATTGCCCTGAAAGGGTGATGTTCGTATCAGTTGACGTGCACGGTTAGGTACACCTCCCAGAAATAAAGTAAGGTTACCCTTATCTAATAAGGATGGTGTTTGCGTGAACGATAGTGTAATGGATCAGGTTGTTGAAGGCGAGTATGAGTCGGCGAAGGAAAAATCTGTCGCTGGCCAGAACGCGATCCGTCAGCTATCGCAGCCGGTGAAAGGCAAACTGTTTATCGCGCAGGTTTTAGCTTTTCTCTCTGGTGTGTTGGCTATCGCACCCTATGTGGCTTTGGTGGAGCTGGGAGCTGCGCTGATGCAAGACCGGGTGGACCCGGCGCGGGTGAACTGGATCGTGATGCTCCTCGTCAGCGCATACATGGCCCGGTTGACCTTATATTTTGTTGCGTTGGGCGTGACGCATTTTATTGACCTGTCGTTGCGTAATCAAATGCGCCGCCAGATTGCCGCCCGCATGTCGACTGCTCCGCTGTCGTGGTTTACCCGCGAGGGTGAGGGGAAGATCCGCAAGACCATTCAGGATGATACGGCCACGGTGCACACAGTGATCGCGCACGGGCCGATTGAGAAACTGAACGCGATCGTATCCCCGCTCGCCTTGTTGGCCTATGCGTTCGTGGTGGATTGGCGGCTCGCTCTGCTGTCGATCGCGACGATTCCGGTTTATGTGGGCATGTATGGCATGTCGATGCGTGGGATGAATGAGAAGACCGCGGAAATGGACACCAAGCTCGCTCAGGTTTCGGCAACGATGGCCGAGTTCGTTGCCGGTATCTCAGTGGTGAAAGCGTTCGGCAAGGTCGGCCAAGCACATAAAGCCTATTTAGATGCAGCTAACGAGTTTTCTAAGTTCTACCGGGCATGGTGCATGCCGCTGGTGTCGATGTCGGTCGCCTCATTTTCGTGGGTGTCGATCCCGGTGTTGTTGATCGTGAACCTTGGCGGTGGCGCGTTGATGATGAACGCCGGTTGGGTGAGCATCTACGAGGTGATAACGACCACGTTGATCGCCTTGGTGTTGCCGGGAGCGTTGATGGCAGTCGCAACCATCGCCTGGTCGTACCAGCTCGCAGGGTCTGCGGCAGTACGGCTGGTGAACGTCATGGAGCTACCGGCATTGCCTCAGCCAGATATGCCGCAGACGCCAAAGGGTCATGATATCGAGATTCGGGGTGTGTCGTATGCCTATGACGAGACCCAAGCGTTAGACGAAGTGAGCCTGAGCATTCCGGCAGGCACGGTGACCGCGCTGGTTGGCCCGTCGGGCGCGGGAAAGTCGACGTTGGCGAGTTTGATTGCCCGCTTCGATGATCCAGATGCTGGCACGATCACTATTGGCGGGGTTGATCTAAAGAGCATTTCCCAGGATGTGTTGTATTCGACGGTCGCATTTGTCCTGCAAGATGCACAGCTTATTCGCGACACCATTCGAAACAACATCGCTCTTGGCGCGCCAGACGCAACCTTGGATCAGGTGCGGCAGGCGGCGCGGGCGGCGCAGATCGATGAGTTCATCATGAGCCTGCCAGATGGTTACGACACTGTGTTGGGTGAGGATACCCACGTTTCGGGCGGGCAGGCAGCCCGTATCGCGATCGCCCGGGCGCTCATGGTTGATGCCCCAGTGTTGGTGTTGGACGAGGCGACGGCGATGGCGGACCCGGAATCGGAATCGAAAATCCAACAAGCTCTCTCGACTCTTGCCAAAGGCAGAACCGTGATTGTGATCGCCCACCGACTGGCCTCGATCAGAGGGGCAGACCAAATCGTCGTCATGGAACGCGGGCGCATTGCTGTGGTCGGTAAACACGACGAGCTGTTGGGTAATGCGCACTATCAGGCACTTCTTGCCCAAGGTGCATGCGAGGAGATGACACGATGAATCAACTATTGCTGCCACGCTTTAAGCGTTTGATGGAACCCGCCTCGTGGCGAGACCTCTCGGTCGGTCAAGCGTGGGGTGCGGTCTCAGGACTGTGTCACGGCTTTGCCCTGCTGACTTTGCTTCCCGCAGCAAGTGCCCTAGCGACCGGAATGCCGGTGTGGGGGCTGTCGTTTTGGGGCTGGCTCATCGCCTTGGCGGTAATCGCGATGCTGGGCGTGGGCACGGAGTTTTATGGCATGCGCACCGGCTATATCGGCGCGCTCGGGTTCATTCACGACGTACACCAAGCGGTCGGCAACAAGGTAGCCCGCCTACCGTTGGGAGTGTTTGATTCGGGTAGTTCTGGACGGCTGTCGCGCATGGTCACCCAGGAAATGATGAACTTGGGCGAGTCGGCGGCACATTTCATTTTCTCCCTCGTCCAAAAACTCTCAGCCGTGCTGGTGATCACTGTGGGCACGTGGTTCTGGGATTGGCGACTGGGACTGACCTTGACGATCGCCTTCCCGATCATGCTCGCCTTCCTTCATATCTCCCGTGTGCTTCTCGATAAGGGCAAACAGGTTTCCGAACCAGCAGAATCGGAGCTGGCGGCTCGCATGGTCGAATTCTCCACCTGCCAAGGCGCGCTGCGCTCCTGCCATGTCGCCGACGACTACCCGGCCCTTGATCGGGCATTCAAACAGGCTGACCGCAAAAGCCGCAAAGCATTGTGGATCGAAACATTAGCGAACCTGATAAACGGAATGTTCGTCCAAGCCCTTGTCGTGGTAATGATTTGGCTGACCGCCCAACTCGCCCTCGGCGGGCAGATGAATGCGTTGAACGCTGTGGTCACCATCGGCATGTGCCTGCGGTTCACCACCATGCTCCAAGACATCGGTGGCTGCATGACCGGGCTGGAAGAACGCCGCCAGCAGATGAACCACGTCGACAAGGTCATGGACGCTCCCGAACTGTCCGAACCTGTCACCTCCACACCGGTGAGCGCTCCTGGTGATGTTCGCTTCGATGATGTGACCTTCGGCTACGATCCGGACACCCCGGTTCTCCGTGATTTTTCCTTCCATGTCCCGCAAGGCGGCATGTGTGCCCTGGTTGGTCCATCTGGGTGCGGGAAGACGACGATCGCCCGGTTGGTTGCACGTTTCTGGGATGTGCAGTCCGGCAGCGTGCGCGTTGGCGGGGTTGATGTGCGTGAGCAGACCACCGAAGATTTGATGCGCCAGATATCCCTGGTCTTCCAAGACGTCTACTTATTCAATGACACGCTTGAGGCCAACATTCGCCTTGGCAACCCAGAAGCTACCGATGAAGAAATCAGGTGGGCCGCTGACCTGTCGGGCGTGACGGAAATCGTCAACCGCCTCCCAGATGGCTGGAATTCATTGGCGGGCGCTGGCGGGCGTGCACTGTCAGGTGGGGAACGCCAACGAGTGTCCATCGCTCGCGCCTTGGTGAAGAAGGCCCCGATCGTGCTGTTCGATGAGGCCACCAGCGCGTTGGATGCGGAAAATGAAGCCAACATTGTTGCGGCGATGAACGAGCTACGCAAGCACTCCACACTGATCGTGATCGCCCACAAACTTGAAACCATTCGCCAAGCTGACCAAATCATTGTGCTCTCCCACGGTGGGCGTATCGCCCAGCGCGGGCCTCACGACGAGCTGGTCAACCAGCCGGGTCAATACCGCGATTTCTGGCAAGAGCGCATCAACGCAGGCGGATGGCAACTCGTCTAAACACAGCGCATATCAGCACATAAAAGGAAAAACTATGTCCACACGCACATCCTCGCGCCTCAACACGCGCGACTTCATCAACATCGGCGTCTTCACTGCCTTGATGTTCGTCATCGTGTTTGCATTCGGAATGCTCGGGTTCATCCCCGTCGCCATGTATGCCGGCTTCTTGCTTTCTATCCTCGTTAACGGCATCGTCTTTGCGCTGTTCACAGCACGCACTCCGAAGATGGGGGCATTGACCATCATGCTGATCCTCATCGAAATCCTCTTCTTCGTGACCGGCCACTGGGTGGGCGGCATCGCGATCGCCGCTGTATTCGGCCTGCTCGCCGACCTAGTCATCACCAAGGGGCCGAAGAGCGTGAAGGTTCGCGTTCCGCTGGCATACGCACTGTTTATTCTGCCGATCTACGTGTCACCGTGGATGCCGCTATTTATGAACCAAGAGGCATATATGTCGCAGATCGCCGAACAAATGGGCGCCGAGTATGCCGCGAAGATGGCCCAGGTTGTCACTATCCCGATTCTGTTGGGCTTCTTCGTCGTGATGCTCATCGTTGGCTGGCTTGCTGGTCTGTTGGGAACCAGGGTCGCGCGCAAACACTTTGAACGGGCCGGTCTTGTCTAAACTTCCCGACCCGCGCACGATTATCGTAGCGCTCGTCATCGTCTCCACCACGATCTACAGTTCCTACTCGCCGTGGTTCGTGTGTGCTCTGGGCGGATTCGCTGCCGTGATGCTGGCGAGCGCCTCGATCAACCCCAACACGCTCGTGCGCCCGAGCTGGGTGGCCGTCTACCTGGCCACGTTTGCGGTCCTCGGTGGGCTCGTTTATGTGATACCCCTGGTCTGGAAATCAACAGCCAGCGCATTCCTCGTGCTGTTTCTGCAGTGGATGTGGCGATTCAGCGTCAGCGCAGGCATGGGCGCATACGCGATCGGTGTAATCCGACCTGCCACCTTGCAAAAAGCACTAGCCAGCTCACGAATCCCGACTTGTTTGACGATCCCTATCTCAGTCGCGTTACGGGTGCTGCCCGTGATCGGCCACGAGGTTAAAGCGATCTCAGATGCGATGAAGCTTCGCGGGATGTCCGCGCTTTCCCTGCGCGCGGCCCAGTACTTCACGATCCCGCTGCTATCGACCGTGGTGCGAAGCGGGGACGAACTGGCATCTGCTGCCCTTGTACGCGGACTGGGCGGAACCGCAAAGCCTACCTCAGTCACGGTCGTGAAATTCCGGGTGGGCGACGCGGTCATTCTGCTCATCGTTATCGGCTTCGCGATATGGAGAATCACCCTATGACAACAGCCCAAGCCACCGGCGTCACCTTCACCTATCGGGGAGCAGACCACCCCTCAATCACAGACGCAACCATCACCATCACACCTGGAACCGTCACCTTGCTGTGCGGCGCGTCTGGGTCAGGGAAAACTACCGCGCTACGGCTGTTTAACGGGCTGATCCCGCACTTCCACGACGGCGACCTTACCGGAAGCGTCACAGTCGACGACATTGACGTGGCACGAGTAGATCTATCAGAGCTTGCCCACCACTGTTCGACAGTGTTTCAAAACCCGCGCACCCAGTTCTACACCACTCACGTGCGCCAAGAACTCGCCTTCGGCCCAGAAAATCTCGGCCGCGACCCGCAGGAGATTAGTGCCCGCATTGACGAGGTTGCCGCCGAGTTAGGTATCGCCGACCAGTTGGAATCCCGCGTCACACAACTGTCGGGTGGGCAGATGCAACGCGTGGCCTGCGCCGTCGCCATGTGCAACAACACGTCGCTGATCGTCTTTGACGAGCCGACCGCGAACTTGTCCGCTGACGTTATCGACCAACTCGCCACGCTCATCGCCCGGCTCAAAAAAGACGGGCACACCATCATCATCGCTGAACACCGGCTGAGTTTCCTCGCCGGGATTGTCGACCGCGTCTACTGCTTCGACAAAGGCAATATCGCCCTCACCGCAACCGGCGAAGAGTTCTACGCTACCTCGGATGAGGAGCGCAAACAGCTTGGACTGCGATCCCTTGTGCCCGTGCCCATGCCGCAGCTACCGCAACCGGCAGGAGATGGGCTCACGATCGACAACCTCACCTTCGCCTACCGCCACGGAAACACAGTCCTCAACATCGACCATGTGCTCTTCCCGGAAGGGAAAATCACTGCACTGTTGGGCCCGTGCGGGTCGGGCAAATCAACACTGGCACGGATCGTCTGCGGACTTGAAAAGGCCAAGCATACATCCATCACACTCAATGGACAGAAATCCACCAGCCGTGACTCCTACCTTGTGATGCAAGACCCTACCCGACAGTTGTTCTCGGACACAGTCATTGACGAAGTCACGCTCGGCACGACCAAAGCCGAAAAGCAACGCATCGATGCCCACGCGATCCTTGAAGAACTCGACCTTGCCGACCACGAGGCTGATCATCCCCAAGCACTCTCTGGCGGGCAACGCCAACGCCTGGTTATTGCTACAGCGCTTGCTGCGAACAAGAAAGTTTACATCTTCGACGAGCCCACGTCCGGTGTTGGCTACAAGCACCTTGTCGCGATTTCCCGGGTAATGCGTAAACTCGCTGACACTGGTGCCGTCGTCATTGTCATCACCCACGACGCTGAACTCGTTACCGAGGTCGCCGACCATAGCGTCCGCCTCGACCAAATCAACGCCTGCTAACGCAAACGCCTACTTATCATTTTCGACGTCATAGTGGAGCCGATGACGGGAATCGAACCCGCGCCGCCTGCTTGGGAAGCAGGAGTTCTACCATTGAACTACATCGGCACACAGTAGGCGGAATGATTAAAAGCACGCCACGGGATTGGCACAGTAGGTGTGGCATGCAGGAAATCAGTCGCCCTCTGTAACTTCAATGTAGCACTCTCGATTCGCGTCGAAAAAATTGGTTGGCAGCAGCTCCGCTGAATTTATCGCGGGCATATCCTGCAACCCGCGCACGCTGTGCATTACAGAGCGGTTAAGCTGGTCTATGTGTTGCTCTCAGATCGTGATATTCGTGCCGCTATCGATGCCGAAGGCTCCGGCCATCTCGGCATTGATCCTTTTGACCCGAAGATGATTCAGCCTTCGTCCATCGACGTGCGTCTGGACAAGTTCTTCCGAGTTTTTAACAACTCGCAGTACACGCACATCGATCCGAAGTTGCCGCAGGAAGAACTGACGTCCCCGCACGAGGTTCCAGAAGGGCAGCCCTTCATTCTTCACCCGGGCGAGTTCGTCCTGGCATCGACCCTGGAGTACTTCACTATTCCTCCGAACTTGGCAGGCCGCCTGGAAGGTAAGTCTTCGCTGGGGCGTCTGGGCCTGGCAACGCACTCGACCGCCGGCTTTATTGATCCAGGGTTTTCAGGTCACATCACGCTGGAGCTATCCAATGTGGCGAACTTGCCTATCGCACTGTGGCCAAATATGAAGGTCGGCCAGCTGGCACTGTTCAAGATGTCCTCGCCGGCAGAAGTGCCTTACGGTTCCGGCAAGCTCGGTTCGAAGTATCAGGGGCAGCGCGGCCCGACGCCGTCGCGTGCGTACCTGAACTTCCGTGATGAGGAATAAGGCACCTGAAACTCGGGATATGAACTCGGAATATAAATGAATTGTGAATAGCCCCGAGTGAATTCTCGGTGAAGAAATGGAAACAATTGTTCAATAAAGAGTTTCCGCAGGTGAAAAGCCTAAATATGGGCCTTTAGTTCACACCATTTAAGGGTTAAATCGGCTTGAGGGCCTTTTATCTTTCGATAAATAATAGCCCTTATGCGTATTACGGTTATTGGTACGGGTTACCTTGGCGCCACTCATGCCGCGGCGATGGCGGAGTTAGGCCACGAGGTTCTCGGCGTAGATGTTGATCCCGCCAAGATTGAGGCATTGTCCGCAGGCCAAGTTCCTTTCTTTGAACCCGGCTTGCCCGAACTGCTAAAGAAGCACGTTGAGTCGGGGCGACTACGTTTCACCACTAACTACGACGAGGCTGTTGAATCTGCGAACGTCCACTTCGTAGGTGTCGGAACTCCGCAGGTCAAGGGCTCGTACGCAGCCGATGTTCGCTATGTGGACGCAGCTATTACCGAATTGGCCAAGCGCGTCGTCGGCAAGCATTTAGTGTTTGGTAAGTCCACTGTGCCCGTCGGTACCGCACCGCGCTTGCAGGAGCTGGCTGCGGAGATGCTCAGTGAGCGCGCCGCATCCGGCGACGATGAGTTGAAGAACACCAGTCTCGAGATTGCCTGGAACCCGGAGTTCCTGCGCGAGGGCTTCGCGGTGAAGGACACTCTCGAGCCGGACCGTGTGGTGCTGGGCACCCAGAAGCCGGGCATGATCCTCAATGGTGCAGGTCAGGAAGTCGAATCGATCGCTGAGGAAAGTCTGCGCGAGTGCTTCGGCCCTATCTTTGAGCGTGAGACGCCGTTTATCGTCGCGGACACCGCCACCGCAGAGCTGGTGAAGGTGTCGGCGAACGCATTCCTCGCCACCAAGATTTCCTTCATCAACGCGGTCTCTGAAATCTGTGAGGTCACAGGTGCGGATATCACCACGCTTGCCGACGCCATCGGTATGGACGCTCGAATTGGCCGCCGCTTCCTCAATGCGGGGCTGGGCTTCGGCGGCGGTTGCCTGCCGAAGGATATCCGCGCATTTATGGCCCGCGCTGGTGAGCTGGGCGTTGACCAGGCGCTGACTTTCCTGCGCGAGGTCGATGCAATCAACATGCGTCGCCGTGAAAAGACCGTTGACCTGGTACGCGGCAGCTTTGGTGGCTCGTTGCTCGGTCACACCGTGACTGTGCTGGGTGCGGCTTTCAAGCCGAACTCTGACGATGTGCGTGACTCCCCGGCGCTGTCGATTGCCGGTTCGCTGTCGTTGGCAGGCGCTTCGGTGAGCGTTTACGACCCACAGGCCATGGAGAACGCCAAGAAGAATTTCCCGACCTTGGAGTACGCACCGAGCATCGAAGCAGCTCTGGAAGGCTCGGAGATGGTTGTCGTCGCCACCGAGTGGCAGCAGTTCCGCGATATCGACCCGGTGGTTGCGAAGAAACTGGTCAAGCGCGCAGCGGTGCTTGACGGCCGCAACTGCCTGCCAACCGATCAGTGGCGTGCCGCAGGCTGGGATGTCACCTGCCTCGGCCGCGGCTAAATGCTAGCTGCTCGCGAGCGCTTCGGAAACTTCATACCCTCCGGAGCCACGGTATAGGCGGCGATAAGGGTGGTAATCGGCACCGCGAGTACCAAAGCAACCGCACCGATGGTGGAACGCAGTAGTTCTGTGGCCACTACATCGGAGGTCAACGACTGCATCAGCGGCCGGTCGGAGACGCTTAACAAAATCGATAGCGGCAGTGCGGTGCCGAGGTACGCCAGTACCAGTGTGTAGACCATCGACGCGATGTGGTCGCGACCGACGCGCATTGCCGAGCGGAAGACCTCCATAGGCCGCGACCGCGGAGCTGCTTCGTAGAGCTCCTGGACGGTAGAGGCCTGGGCGATGGTGACGTCGTTAAGCACACCCAACGCGCCGATGATGAATCCCGCCAGAAGCAGACCTGTGACGGAGACGTCAGGCAGGTAAAGCTGAATAAGCAGGTTGTCCTCGTTGCCGAGACCACGTAGCTGCGACGTGGAGATTGCGAGGTTGGCCAGGCCCGCCGCCAGCACCATCGTGGTGAGTGTTCCCGCCAGTGCGGAAGCTGACTTCCAGTTGATGCCATGAACGAGGAAGAGCACAGGGAAGAGAATCGCCGCGCCCGCCGTGATGGCTAAGGCCACAGGATCGCCGCCGCGTAGCAGTGCCGGAACCAGAAATCCCATCACTGCGGCCAACGTGATGCCAAGACCAATGAGGCTCAAGACTCCGCGAGTCATGCCGACGAGGATGATGAGAAGTACTGCCGCGCCGAGCCACAACCAGATCGTCGTGGTGCGATCCATGTCCAGGAAGGTGTAGGTGTTGCCGATGCTAGCGGTGTCGACAACCTGATGAGGTGCGAGGTCGACGACATTAGTGTCGGCCTCGGGAGCAGCGGGGGCAGCGGGGGCAGCGGGGGCTTCTGCGCCGGATTCAGGTGCTGGTTCCTGCTCCGGGGCTGGAGCTGGGGCCGGAGCCTCTGCATCAGGAGCAGGCTCACCCTCTGCGCCCTCAGGGGCAGGCGCGGGCACAACTCCGGGAGCCGGTGTCATCAACCCCGAATCCGGCACGGCACCATTGTCGACAGCTCCGGTACCGGCCGCGTTTGGACGGTGAATTGCCAGGACGACCTTGTCTCCCTCCTCCAGCTCAATCTCGCCGGGAAGGCCGGATGCCTCCAGCAGAGTCTTCTTGCCCTCGTCTGGACCCGAGGTCAGCTCAATGACCGAGAGCTGGCACTTCGGCGCCGCGGGGTCGTTGAGCGAAGCCGTCAGCCCTGGCCGCGGCTGGTCGTCGAAGACGCGTCCGTTGTCAGGCGAATTGCACGCGCCGACGCTGTGCTTTACGACGGTTCCCTTGACCGTCTCTGCAGCTGACGTCTGTGACTGCAGGAATCCCGGCCCTGGGCTCGGAGCTTCACCCGATGGCCAGAGCCCAATCACTGCGAGGAAAGTGGCAATACCAGCAACTGTGAGAACTGTGGCCAGTAAGCGACGTGCTCTTGTGGGGTTGTGCCGCGGTTTCGTTGGTTTTGGTTTGGCTTGTGCAGGTTCGTTTTGCCGTGCCGGTGCTGGTTTTGAATGTGCGGCAGGCTCTGCAAGTCGTGCTGGGGCAGCCGAGGTTGCAGAGTTGGGTTGATTCGCGGTATTGACAGCCCGGAACCGGCCGGTAGGGGAGCCGCTGTTCGAGTTCTTCAGTACGTCGAGATGCGCACCTATGTCGGAACCCGGAGCAACGTGAAAAGGTTGCTGGTTGTCAGAGTTCATTGAATCTTTTGAATGCCTGCCCACCCTTAATAACCTAATCGCTGCACCAGCACCGGAAGGCGTACCGCCATTCCGGCGCGCCGAGCCGTAGTCATCAGCGCTATGGCTCACCTATCGATGCAATACTCACTCATCGATGCGCTCCAGTGTGTCCATAAGTGAATAGCGCATCGATATGTGAGAAGGGCAGAACCAATAGCGTGCGCAACCCTAAGTACTGCTATTGCTTGTAGCTGACCAGGAAGTTGCCCAGGCGCTCGATAGCTTCCTTCAGGTCGCGTGCCCATGGCAGGGTGACAATTCGGAAGTGATCCGGCGTCGGGTAGTTGAAGCCAGAGCCGCCGACCATCAGGATCTTCTCTTCACGCAGGATATCGAGCATCAGCTTCTCGTCATCGTGAATTTCGTAGACGTTCGGATCCAGCTTCGGGAATGCGTACATGGCGCCCATCGGCTTTACGCAGCTCACGCCCGGAATTGAAGTCAGTCCCTCGTAGGCGACATTGCGCTGCTCCAGCAGGCGACCGCCTGGCAAGATCAGGTCCTCGATGGACTGGTAACCGCCAAGTGCCACCTGAATGCCGTGTTGAGCAGGGACATTCGGGCACAGACGGGTGCTGGCCAGCAGGTTGATTCCCTCGATAAAGCCCTCTGCGTGGCGCTTCGGGCCAGTCAGTACCATCCAGCCCGCGCGGTAGCCGGCCACGCGGTAGGTTTTGGACAGGCCGTTGAAGGTGATACAGAGCAAATCCGGGGCCAAGGAAGCAGTGGAAATGTGCTCTGCATCGTCGTAGAGGATGCGGTCGTAGATTTCGTCGGAAAGCAGCAGGAGTGAGTGCTCACGAGCGATATCGACGATGGCTTCGAGTGTCTGGCGTGTGTAGACCGCGCCGGTCGGATTGTTCGGGTTGATGATGACAATCGCCTTCGTGCGATCCGTCACCTTCGAGCGAATGTCTTCGACATCCGGAGCCCAGTTATTCTCCTCATCACACGTGTAGTGGACGGCCTTACCGCCGGCGAGGGTGGTTGCTGCCGTCCAGAGCGGGTAATCCGGAGCTGGAATGAGGACCTCATCGCCCTCGTTGAGCAGCGCCTGCGTGGTGATGGAAATCAGCTCGGAGACGCCGTTGCCCAGCCAGACGTCGTTGACGTCGAAACGGGGGAAGTCCGGGTCCATCTCATAGCGCGTGACGACGGCACGGCGTGCGGAGTAAATACCCTTGGACTCGGAGTAGCCCTGTGCGTGGGGGAGGGCGCGGACCATGTCCTGCACGATGGTGTCAGGTGCATCAAAGCCGAACTTTGCCGGATTGCCGGTGTTGAGCATCATGATGCGGTGGCCGTCGGCCTCCATCTGTTCGGCGAGAGTAGTCACCGGACCGCGAATGTCGTAGAGGACGTTCTGCAGCTTGGAGGATTGGTCCAGTGTCTTCAGTGGAGTGCGGCGAGGTGCCCTGATGTTTCCACGACGGGCGGCAACACGGGCAGCACGGGACTGCTCGGCCTGAGCGGCCTGCGCAGTCTGAGCGTCCTGCGTTGTCTCGTTGGTGGTTTCGGTGCCCTGGGAAGTGTCTTTACTGGAACTCACCTGTCTAAGCATGCCACTTTTTTGCTCCCGCACCATGCTTTTCTCACAGCGGGGGCAGATTAATTGCACATTGATTGCGCAAAAGCGCCCTGCATGAGGATGCAGGACGCTTTACTGGGTTGCGGGCAGCTGGGGTTCTGGCTGCTAGTTACTGCTTAACTGCGGAGCCGTCGATCTGCAGGGAAATCTCGTTGCCAAGGAGCAGGCCGCCAGTCTTAATAGGAGCATTGTAATCGATGCCGAAATCGGTGCGGTCAATCTTGGTGGCTGCTTCGAAGCCAACGCGAGTCTGACCCCATGGGTCTTCAGCGGAGCCGAAAATGTCGACATCCAGGGTGACCGGCTTGGTGATGCCGTTGATGGTCAGGTCGCCGGTAACGGTGGCCTTTTCTTCGCTCTGGAGCTCGATAGCGGTGGAAACGAATTCGAAGGTTGGGTTTTCGTCGGTGCCGAAGAAGTCCTTCGAGCGCAGGTGGTTGTCGCGCTCCTCGTTGTTGGTGTTGATGGAGTTCGCCTGAATGGTCGCCTTTGCCGTGGAATTCTCCGGCTTGTCGGCATCAAAATTAATAACGGACTCAAACTCAGTGAACTGACCGTGGACCTTAGTGATCATTGCGTGACGAACGGTGAATCCAACGGTGGAGTGCTGTGCATCAAGAACGTAGTTGCCAGACTGAAGAGCCATAGTGAATCTCCTAAAAGTTAAAAGTATCTCGAATGTTTCGAAGTATTTTTGTCCGCCGGAACCAACTTTCAGTGTTGACGTGTCAACGATAACTCTAGATGTGATGATGTGTCAACAAAGGTCAAAGAAAATGCCGAATATTTTTTAGAAGCGCACATCCGGTCGGGCGATCGGTTCGGGGTTTTGTCATGGCTGGGCGAGGCTCCTTTGGTTGGAGGCGGTTCATGTGGAGTCGTTTTAAGTGCTTATGCCCAGCATAACAGGCGTTGACATGTCAACAACTGCTATTTAGGATTGAGAATTATGCAATTCGGAATTTTTACAATTGGCGACGTCACAAAAGATCCCACGACTGGACAAATCCCTACTGAACATGAGCGAATTAAGGCAACTGTCGCCCTAGCGAAGAAGGCCGAAGAGGTCGGCCTCGATGTATTTGCTACTGGCCAGCACCACAATCCACCGTTTGTGGCACCGGCGAACCCGCCGATTTTATTAGCCAACCTCGCAGCACAGACCGAAAATCTGATTCTGTCGACCTCGACAACGCTGATTACCACCACCGACCCCGTGCGCATCGCCGAGGATTACGCCTACCTCCAGCACCTTTCCGAAGGTCGCATTGATCTGATGATGGGCCGCGGCAACACCGGGCCGGTTTATCCGTGGTTTGGCAAGGATATTCGCAAGGGAATTCCGCTGGCCATCGAGAACTATCACCTGCTGCGCACCCTTTGGCGTGAGGAGAATGTGGATTGGCAAGGTCAATTCCGCACTCCGCTGCAGTCATTTACGTCCACACCGCGCCCGCTCGACGGTGTAGCACCTTTCGTGTGGCACGGCTCAATCCGCTCCACTGAGATTGCTGAGCAGGCCGCCTTCTATGGGGACGGCTTCTTCCATAATCACATTTTCTGGAATATCGAGCACACCACAGCCATGGTCAATCTCTACCGCCAGCGCTATGAGCACTACGGTCATGGTGCTGCTGATCAGGCAATCGTCGGGCTTGGCGGTCAGGTCTTCGCCGCTGAGACGGAGAAGAAGGCCAAGGAGATTTTCCGCCCATACTTCGACAATGCCCCGGTCTATGGACATGGGCCATCTCTGGAAGAATTCGAGAACATCACTCCACTGACCGTCGGCACGCCTGAGCAAATCATCGAACGTTACCTGGGCTATGCAGACGCCGTTGGCGACTACCAGCGTCAGCTCTTCCTTATCGATCACGCCGGCCTGCCGCTGGAAATGGCGTTGGAGCAGGTTGAAATCCTGGGAACCGAAATCGTTCCGGTCCTGCGTGAAGAGTTCGAGCGCCGCCGTCCGGCGCACGTGCCTTCCGACCCGCCGACGCATGCCTCGCTGGTTGCCGAGGGCGCAGATTCCCCGCACCTTCTCGTCCGCCCGGCTGAAAGGAATCAGTAGTGAAAAAGCTCGTCGTCGTAAGTGCCGGTGTTTCCGATCCATCAACCACGCGCATCCTTGCCGACCGCATCGCGGAGGCCGTCGAGGCGCAGGTCTCCAAGCGTGGCGAGGGGCTCCAAATTGAGTACGTCGAGCTGCGCGAACTCGCTGTCAGCCTCGGCACTGTGATGTCCACAGGGCTTTACGACGAAAAATTGCGCGCCGCCCTCGAGACTGTCAGCGGTGCTGATGGATTGATTGCCGCGACCCCGGTGTTCGCAGCGTCTTACTCGGGGTTGTTCAAGATGTTTTTCGACGCCCTGGATAAGGATGCGCTGACTTCCATGCCGGTCATTATTGCTGCGACGGCTGGCACAGCACGACATTCGTTGGTGCTGGAGTATGCGATGCGTCCGCTGTTTAGCTACCTGCGCGGCACGGTTATGCCGACTGCTGTATTTGCAGCCACTGAGGACTTTGGTGCTGGCGATGGTGCCGGAAATGGCGCCGGCGGAGTGTCCGGCGCGGAGATGAACAATCGCGTCGTGCGTGCAGCTCGTGAGCTTGCCGAGTACCTTGTCGGTGTTCGCTCGGCCGTAGTCGGTTTTGGTCCAGATTTTGGGAACGAAGCTGAAGAAAAGGGCGCGGAGCATTCAGCGGGCGGGGCCAGCGAGGGGAATCGGGGTGTTGGCGAGCCGAACCAGCGACGCAGTACAAACACGCGGGTGGATACTAACGTCACGGATTTTGTCACACTGCTAGAGGGGCTCGACGGCACCGCGAAGTAGCCGCGCTCACGTGAAGGGGCGGCAGAGGAGGGGTAGGGGGTCAGCGCTCTTTAGCGGCACCACGGGAGGTTGTAGTAGTCGCAAGAGAAGGTATCGGAAAGAGCGTATTCCTTAACTTGCAGGTCGTCGCTGCTGGTTGTAGCTGTCGGTGCTGCGGTAGCGGCCGGGGCGCCGGTCAGCGCGCTCAGGGAAAGTGCTGCGGATGCAATGGTGGTAGCAAGAACAGAAGTGCGTCGAAACATTAGGTAGTACTCCGAAAGATATCTGCCTCGGCAAAGTGTCAGGGCTTTGTGGACTGCCGGACTTCGCCAGTGATTAATAAAGAAATCATAACTATTTAATCAAGAGTGTGAAGTGTGGAGGTCTCTCTACCTGCCCGCGCCTGGGGGTGGCCATTCGGCTACTCTCTGGTGTCTTTATGTAGGTGGACTAGTGGCCGAAATGTTGATTGTCTAGTACCAAGTGGCCGACCGAGGCATTTTTGAATTGGTTCAAAAGGCGTAGTTCTGATGCGATTGAATTGATCGCCGAAATCTTATTGTGGCGCCCATAATCGCTGGTCAAGGTCAATTAGATGTCGTATTTTCGCGTGGCAGAAATCGGTGAGATTCCATTTTTACTATGTGGATAATTGCTGCGGCCGTCGTAAAGCCAGTCGAAAGGTTTCCATTACAAAACGCTGAATTTCGACTTACCTTTGCAGGTGTCAGTTCAAGTATTTCCTTACGAGTTGCTCGTCACATCCTGAAAGGATTTCGCCGTGAAGAAGACCCTGCTCTCCGGCTCCATTGCAGCCCTGGTTACCATGTCCTCGCTGGCTGTCGCCCCGATGGCGGAAGCTGCCCCAGCCCCTACCCCGGGCACCGTCGGTGGCACCTGCTCCGTTGAAGGCCAGTCCGGCCAGTCCCTGAAGATCACCGGCTCGAAGTTCGAGGTCGAAGGTACTGCGACTGTCGCTAACTACGGCGACACCGACCTGCCGCTGACCCAGACCCTGAAGGAGGGCAAGACCAAGTCCTGGAACGTCGGCGGTTCGGTCGACTTCGACCTGCTCAAGCTCTTCCATGTCACCTTTAGCGCCGGCTACCAGTCCACTCAGACCTGGGAAGTTGGCCAGACCCTCGGCCCGTACCCAGTCAAGCCTGGCTACACCGGTGTTCTGGAGTATGGCTTCCTGAACCAGTCCTTCGAAGGTACTCACCTGACCTGTAAGGGCGGAAAGTGGATCGACGCAGGTCGTCCGTACTGGGGCACCATCCCGAAGGAGCGCCACATTCGCGTTTCCATGCGCGCCAACGAAGCTGATCGCTCCGTCGACGGTGCTGCTCCGGCACAGGTCAAGGAGTACGCCGTCTAAGACGGGCTGAGCCTCTTTAAGACCTCGAAGCAGAAGGAAGTTTCTCCATGTTGAGCCTGAAAAAGAAGGCCCTGGCCTGCGCGGTGATGGGTGCAAGTCTTCTTGCACCAGGCATCGTTGGACAGGCCGCGGCGACCCCGCTGACCCAGACCCCTGACCAGGATGAGCACCACACCGGTTTCACCAATACGGATAAATGTGACCCGGTCAAGGATGCCAAGCGTCACCCCTGGGAACAGTGGATTACCGACGAATGGGACCGCTACAACGGCACTAACTCATTCACCAACCGCACTGACCGCCCTATTCAGTACACCCTCGAGGTGACAGAGGGAGTCAACGAGTCTGTGAAGGCCATGAGCTCCGGAAATATGTGGGACGTGTTCCTCCACGGGGTGAAGAACAAGTACGGCATCGTCGAGGTCAGTCAGTGGTCGGTTGGCGACAAGCTGGGCCCGGTGACCGTCAACCCCGGTGAGACCGTTCGCGCAGACTACGGCGTGCACATGAAGTCCTTCATTGGCCGTGTTCGCACCTGTGACCAGAAGACCGGCCTGTGGCGCGGTGAGCCCTACTTCGGTGAGTACAACGGCAAGGGGCCGTCGACTCGCTTCGTGGTCTGGCACAAGACCACCAAGGAGGGCGAGCACCGTCAGCAGTGGGCGCCTGTCAGCGGTAACTCCGGTGACGGCGGCCCGGCATCCGCCACGATTAACGACTAGGAGCAGTTATGAAAAAGCGTGTTGTCGCCATGTGCTTGACGACGGTCTTTGCGCTCGGACTCGGTGCTCCGACAGCGGTGGCCGCCCCGAATCCAGGAGCCGGTGAACCGTTCGCGCCGGAGGAGTGGGTACCAGTGCCCAAGCCGGCGGCAGTTGACCGCGGTCCGGCACCGGGAACCACTTGTGAAGCTCCGGGTTCGGTGGCTGAGTTCGTGGAAATCACCGGCTCTCGCTACGACGTTGAGGGCGTTGTTTCTACGAAGAATGACATCGGTGATGAGCCGATTCCGCTGACGCAGACCATCAAGGAGTCCAAGACCAAGAAGTGGTGGACCAATATCTCTGTCAGTGTGAAGGTCAGCAAGGAGCTCAACCGCAAGTACTCCTGGGAATACTCCCGAGAGATGGTTTGGAGCCTCGGGCAGAAGATCGGGCCATACGAAGTACGCAAGGGTGAAACTGGTCGTCTGAGCTGGGGATTCCTGGTTGACGAGTTCGCCGGACAGACTGTTCGCTGCAACGCCAACTCGAAGACGTGGGAGCCAATTGGGCGCACCTACTTCGGTGTGGCTCCGCGCGAGCGACATGTCGAGGTGACCATCCAGTAGTTACACAGTTCTCTCTCCACACTCAGCACGGGTAAAAGGGGCATATTCGCGAAAGTGAATATGCCCCTTTTTGCTATCCATCTCGGGCCTGCAAAGGCTCAATTC
>NZ_JASBOG010000017.1:0-52689 GCF_039907185.1 Corynebacterium sp. c8Ua_99 | reverse complement strand
AGGCCATTTTTGTCATAAACGCAGTCAGTAACTTGGATTGGCCCGCCGCCGCCAACCATAAACGCAGTTGCTAAGGCGGAAACACAAAAACCCTCGGCCCGGAAAAACCTGGCCGAGGGTTCTACTTGGGGTGACTGACGGGACTCGAACCCGCGACACCCAGGATCACAACCTGGTGCTCTACCAACTGAACTACAGTCACCATTACCGCATTAAAGGAGCTGTATTCTCAGCTCATCTCTGCAGCGAACTATATGGTAGCCCACAGTGGGCTGGAAACAAAAACAGCAGGTCAACCCGGATAAATTTGGGAAAGGGTGGGGTTTGGGTCGTCGTAAAGCGAGCTAGCCGCGAATCTCACCGTACTTTTCCGTCGATTCCTTGCTTGCGGCAGAAATAGCGTCGCCTTCGGGGCCGGGGTGGGGCAGAAGCATGGCGCGGCGGTAGTAGTCCAGCTCGCGGATCGACTCCTTGATATCTGCAAGAGCTCGGTGAGCGAGACCCTTTTCTGGAGCGCCCTTGAGGACCTGGGGGTACCAGCGGCGGGCAAGTTCCTTGAAGGAAGAGACATCAATCATGCGGTAGTGCAGGTGCTGGTCGAGCTCTGGCATGTAGCGGTGGATGAACTTGCGGTCGGAGGCAATCGAGTTGCCTGCCAGTGGGGCGGTGCGCGGCTCGGGAACCCACTGACGGATGTAGTCCAAAACAGCCTGTTCGGCGTCGGCGACATTAGTCTTGCTGTCGCGAATTTCCTGATCCAGGCCGGACTTCGCATGCATCTTGGTGACGAAATCATCCATCTGCGCCAATTCGGTCTCGGACGCGTGCACGACGATGTCCACGCCTTCCCCGAGGACGTTGAGGTTGGCATCGGTGACGAGAGCCGCGATTTCGACAATGACGTGGCGCTCGGGTTCGAGGCCCGTCATCTCACAGTCAATCCACACGATGCGGTCGAGCTCAGGGGAGAGCTGGAGGTCGGGATCGGGCTGAGCCATGATTTCACCTTTCGCTGAGATTCGGCATGATTCTGCAGTGCGCCTTATTTTGTGCCCGGACTGGGCTGTGGGGCACACGCTGACTACGCCCAGCTTAGCGATGTGGATTGTGCTGTGGTCGGGCGTGTGGATTGCCGTGTGGTTTGTGGAGCGAATTGTGGGGGAAACGAAATTAACTGGAAAGTAAGATCTTAGAATTGGACAACGGGGCATGAACTAAATCGACCTATTTGCCTGATAAAATTACTTCTGAGTTCGGATTCCAACGGGAGAAATAGTTACATGGATGAGACGAGGCGTGTTGGCGACGCTGCTCAAAGCACCACCGCGGCACAGAAACCATCCGTCGATGATGTCATCATTGCCGCTGCGCGCGAAAGCGTAATGACTGTGGGCTTGCGTAGGACTTCGATTGCAGAAATTGCTCGCAAGGCAGGAGTTTCGCGTCCGACCGTATATCGTCGATACGCTGACATTGGTGAGCTTCTGGGGGAAGTGACCAACCGCGAAATCCTGCACATGCTTGAGGGGCTCCGCTATGTCCCTGGCGATTCGCGCGCTCGCATGTTGCTGCGTATTCGAATCGTCGTTCAACGCATCATCGAAAGTGACTTTTTCCCTGGCCTGGTCAAGACAGATCCCGACCGTGTCTTAGAAGCGCTCACTGGAGAGATGAGCGATACACAGCTGGAAATTGTGGAGAAATTCATTCTCCCCGGTGTCCGTCACGGGCAGGAAGACGGCACTATTCGCGAGCACGATCCATATCTGCTGGCGCGCAACATTTACCGTCTGATTCAGACGATGGTGCTGGTGTGGCGCCCGGATGGCAAGGACGCGACGCTAGACAAGGAATCTGTCGAAGAGGTCGTCGACATGGTTGACCGCTACTTGCGCCCGGATCCTGCGGATAACAAGAAGAACTAAGAAGTAAAAACCCGCCTGCATCTGGTATAAAACCAGTTCAGGCGGGTTATTTTTGCGCCCCCAGAAGGATTCGAACCCACCTGGAAAACCCCAACTACCTGTATGAACAGGGCAAATAGGCGCCACCCCACGACATTCCCACGACACCTGAACTAGAAAGCGACGGGCAGATTTAACCTACCTGGCTATCACCAAGCAGATTCGATACCTTATGCGACAGTATCGAGGTTGTCTTCCTTGAGTTCTACGTAGATATCTAGGCTCATTGCGGCAGAGTGGTGGCCGGGCTGGCGCTGTTCAATCCTTGGGTTAGCGCCGCTGCCTTTCGTCAGTCCCCCGCAGGCCGTGCGGCATCACATACGCGTTCCGTATTCCTTCATCACCCGCTCAAGATCTCAGTAATACCAATCCGGCTCACTCGGCGTCGGCAACGGGTCACCATCAATCGCAAGCCACAGAAACGCATCCGGAAACTCATCCTTCAAATGTGGCTTTAGCCTCCGCGTGATCCGCTTCGGCGCCGCCACCATCAGCTGCTCATAGATCTTCGGCGTGCCGGTAATGACCTCTCACCGAACTGTCACGGCGCTTCGCTCCACATGCATACGACCGCGCAGAACAAAAACGTCACGTACTCGCAGTACCGTCACCTTGCTCTACTACAGTCCGGCGGTTGCCAGAAGCGAGATGGGCTCAGCGCGCTTGGAGTCTTTGTCTAGTTTCTTGACCCGCTCAGCGGCCAGGTACATCTTGGCAGCTTCCGGTTTGCTCGGCAGGCCCACACCACGGCCAGCGCCATTTCACCGGCTGCGACATCGAGAACTTTTTGCAGACAGCTATGAGCTTTCCTCACCGTGGCCGCCCCAACGCTGAAAGTTGACGGCAGGTTTTGCACATCCGAGCGTTTAATCTGGCCAAACTGCTAAACCTCAGTACGGCTCCACATGAACACGCGACGCGTTCATCTCTTGCGGAAGCCTTGATCTGGCTGGGTAGTGCCGTCTGGTGCGCGGTAGTGGTCCTTCGGCACTGAGCCTTTTTGCTTTCTGTATTGTTCACGCTTGCCGAGGGCAGTGGGATGGTTCTTGAGGTGCGTCCGTTCGCTACGTAGTTGATCCGTGCGCGGACTGATGTCACTACTGGGGCTCAGTCTGTTACGCGCCAGGGTTCGCAGGCGGAGTCTGCATCGGTCATGTTGGGGCGCGTTAGGTGGTGTCCTTTGCGTAGTTTTTCTGGTGTGGGTAAAATGAGGTTGAAACCGGCGATAAGTCCTCCAGGGGAGGACTTCCCACCCTGATAGGTGAGATAGCCGGTTTCAGCATGTCTAAGGCATTCCCCAGGGCGTGAAAGTACTAGCAAGAGTTGGCTCGATACACGGCTTGTACCAAGAGCATTTTTTGCCTTCAAGATGTCGCTGCACTGCCCATAATCCGTAATCAGCAACTTGGAGCCCCCAGGCTGATTGTGATGTCCATACACACAAGGTGATGTTTCGTTTAATTTGTTGGCAGACGTCGTGGACCGCCTCGAATGCGGCCTTTCGAATTCCTTTGGTTCCGAACTCGGCCACGATTACGAAAAGCTCATCCTCAGGTCGGGATACCTGTAGTGCAATCTCCTTTAAGTGCAGGTACCACGCCATCTTGTATAAACGCATAGGTCCTGCTTGCTTAACAGATTCGTAAGCGTTGGATTTGTAGAGAAAGGTTGTGTCGAACCGTGGCGCTTGTCTTTTGATTTCTTGAAACATTTCATTGCGGGTCCGCGCGGAATCATCGACAGCGTGGAAGCCCCTAGTGAGCTTCATATTTTGTTTTGCGCACTGAGCCCTTAGATGAAGCCCCTGGAGCAGATTGTCGCCGTGATGATCTGTGCTGAAGGTTGCGGTGCCGAAACCGAAGTATGTTGAGGCGCCACCACCCTGGGGGTTAGGTGTTCCTGTGTAGTCGAGGTTTCCTGTTTCGTCAGCGTAAAGATAGACACGTTTTGCCAATGGGATCTCACCTTGTTGAGCGCACTATTTGTTTCCGTCGATACTGCGGGGGCGTAGGAGTGGGGCGCTCCCTGATGCTGTATCGGATTGAGCGCCTCTTCCCATTACCGTTAATCCTCAAGCAAACCCAATTCACGAGCATCAGACGGCTTAAAATTCCGCATCTGCTCGTCATCCCAATTCTGCTCCCGGTACTTATTCCACAGCCACCCACTGCATGACCCGTCACCCGCAGCGTCAATCTCCAGGTTCTCTCCGCCGATAGCCTCGGCGCCCTCCATATGCAGCATCCCCTTCATCGCAGCCTTGTAATCTGCATGCGAGTAATCATCTTTGTTAGTAAGGATCTCTGTAAACACCTGCTGTGCTGCCGCGTCATCCTTAAGTGCCCGGCTGCATAGAAGAGATGCGTATGCATCGCGTTCGTCTTCAGCGCTTGCCCATTCGTCAGTGCCACAGGCGCTGACGAGAATCGTGGTTAATAATGCGCCTGCGAGGAATTTCTTATTCATGTGAATCGTCATTCTAGATAAGGGAAGGGGGGGGGAGAGAGACGGCCTTACTTTTCGTGGACATATACATCGAGCACTTTGTATCCGTCGGAGCCGAATACGATGATGTTTGGACATTCAAACGTCATCCGCACCGGTGTCCCGAATCCATTTGGGAAGTCAGCTTCACCAGTTACACGAACAGCGTGGTTGGAATTTTCTACAGGAGAATGTTCCACGTCGTAGTCAACGATTCTCGCGCCCCCAGGGTATTTAGCGCGGTTGATGACCTGCTCCTTGCAATCATCAACTGAGGCGTCGATATCACCGGCGATGCGCTTTGCCTCGTATAACACCACACCGAAAAATACGAGGGCGAGAACGATTAGCACCGTCAGTAAGATGAACCACCAGCGCTTATAGAACGGCTTCCTTGCGGCGGCTTGCGTAGTGCGGTCTTCGAAAGTCATTGCGTTTCCTTTGTTTATTGAGAGCGCCAGCGGGCTTGGCCGTCCGGGCCGGCGGAGCAGGTCATAGGTGTGCCGTTCTTACTGACTCCTGTTCCTCCTCCTGAACAGTAAGCGCCTGGGGTTACGTAGTATTCTTGCTGTTCAGGAGCCGGCGCGGCGGGAGCCGGAGCTGGTTCTGGTGTCGCCGCCGGCTGCTGCGCCATCATCTGGGAGGCGCACTGCTGCGTCCAGCCGCTTGAACCGTCGGTGAAGAATGTTGTCCCGGTCTCATGCAAAGCGGGGTCGCCGCAGGATGCCACGGTTTTGTTCATTTCAGATGGTTCTGCTTGGCCTGGGGCTTCGGTATACCCGGTTGGGCGTGCGGACGTGGACTCACCTCCACGGGGCGAAGAGGTAGGTTCGGTGGTGTGCTCGAGGGTGGGGTTGGGGCTGTTCTTTGGGCTTGATGATTCAGACGGAGAATCAGTGGTGGATTCAGTGGACGTGGTGCTTGACGGCGAGGGCGTTGATGTCGAGCTGGTCGACATGTTGCTGCTTGATGGGGAGGGGTCGTTGTTTGATCCGCAGGCAGCGGCGAACGGAATTGCAACACAGGCTGCGATGATGAGGACTCGTTTGGCGGTGTGGGCGGCCATCGCATGATTCCTTTCTTGGCGTTCTTTATGACTGCCCTTATTCTGCGTTAAGGTGAATGGTTTTCAATCTTTGACCACACGACGGGGGTAAATTTGACCTCAAAACCTAGTGTAAAACACCCCCGATACGTCGCCCGCCGCATGTTCGTGTTCTCTCGAGCAGTTCTCGCCACACTGGCAGTAGCTGAGTGGCGACATCAAATTCCCGGGCTATGGCCCCAGTGGCTGGTTCGTAGATTGCTTCCGCTGCAGCGTACTTGGTATGGGAGATGAGTAGCCCGGCAGCTATCTGGGCTGCGGAATATTCTGCTCTGGTGTCGAATGCGGGTTACCAGAGCGGGGTGCTTGAGCCAGTTCACGGGCTCGGATGTAGCGCCGGTTTGCGGCACCAAGTGTGGGAGATTCGCAGGCGCTACCGACAGCCAGGAATCCACCGACCGAGAACTAATGAAGAGCCGTTGCCCCGCTGGTTTGAGCTGTTCGGGATTTCCGAACAGCTGGCCGGTGGGGCACCTTTTTCATGCCCAAAATCCGCTGCATTTCCGCTGCATTTAAACCAACAAGAGCCAATCTGAGCCTACATTAGCGGGGGTAGTTAGATAGGGTAAACCCCCGCCTGAACTCGTAAAACACCAGTTCAAGACGGGGGTAGAAAACGCGCCCCCAGAAGGATTCGAACCCTCGACCAATCGGGTAGAAGCCGACTGCTCTGTCCACTGAGCTATGGAGGCTAGCTAAGAAAAGCATTGTAGCGTCTCTAATGTAGCCAATCACAACCGGTTCTGTTCTAGGGACTTTGGTCGCTAAGCTTAGGGCTATGACTGCCACGACCAAGGCCGAGACCTCTCCGCCTGTTAGCAAGGATAAGAAAGTCCGTAAATCTGCTGGTTGGTACGTTGTTTTTGTACTTATCGGCGGCGTTCTAGCTGGTTTGCTCTCGATGGCGTTCAACATGGATTCGCGCGCCACGTTGGGTATTCCCGATCCCGGCACAATCACCACCTTCGGGTTCCCGTTCGCGAAGGCGGCCGGTGAGCTGCTCGCCTGCCTCGGTGTCGGTTCGTTTATGCTCGCCGCTTTCGGTACGAAGCAGCGTGCCGACGGCACTTTGGGCCTCGACGGCTACACGGCATCCCGCACGGGTATGTGGGCCATGCTCGGCTGGGGCCTCATGGCGCTGATGGAGATTCCGCTGGTGCTCTCCGATGTGTCGGGCCAGCCGCTGTCGACGACGATTCAGCTGAGTAACTGGGCTGTGTCGTTGGAGCAGACCAAGGAGGGCTTGGCGTGGCTGTGGGTAGCTATTTTTGCGGGCATTGTGGCGCTTGGTTCATCGCTGACTCGTAAGTGGATTTGGCAGCCGGTGTTCTTCGCCATCAGCTTGGTGTCGATGATGCCGCTGGCGGTTGTAAGCCACAATGCCTCCGGTGGTGCCCATGACTACGGCACTAACTCCTACATCTGGCACTTGACCTTCACTGTGTTTTGGGTCGGCGGTTTGATGGCGCTGGTTGGCCACGCGCGTCGTCGCGGTGAATGGATGCCAGAGGTAGTGAAGCGCTATTCTTTCGTGGCGTTGGTGGCTTTCATCGCCATGTCTGCCTCCGGCTTCATTAACGCAGCCATCAACATTGACTGGTCTGACCTGGTCAGCGACAACTACGGCATCATGGTGCTGGTCAAGGCCGTTCTCACTATCTTGCTGGGCCTATGCGGCTATGTGCACCGCAAGATCACCATTCCGGAGATTGAGCGCGCTCAGTCGAATCGTCCATTCTGGCGTCTGGCCATTGTCGAGGTCATCATCATGGCGCTGACAATCGGCGTTGCCGTAGCTCTGGGCCGTACTCCGCCGCCACCGAATTTCTCTGAGCAGGCCGGCGGTGAGGGCCTGCCGTCGATTACGCAGATGCAGGTCAAGCTAGGTTACAACCTGGAGATCCCATTCGGTTGGGAGGCCATGTTCACGCAGTGGCGCTTTGACATCTTCTTCGGCTCTGCCGCCATCATTGCCGCGTGGATTTACTTGTACTGGCTCTACTTGCTGAAGAAGCGCGGCGGTACCTGGCCGCTGTCCAACACCCTGTGGTGGCTCGCCGGCTGTGCCACGCTGCTGTTTACTTCGTGCAGCGCGCTGGGCGTGTACATGCCGGCTCTGTTCTCGGTTCACATGATCGCCCACATGCTTTACTCCATGGGCATTCCGGTCATGCTGGTCCTGGGCGGCCCAGTTACGCTCGCGCTGCGTGCGCTGAAGCCGGCCGGCCGCGATGGTCTGCCTGGTATTCGTGAGTGGCTGGTGGTCTTCATCAACAACCCGGTGTCGCGTTTCCTCACGCACCCGGTTGTGGCAACGGTGCAGTTCGTCGCGGGCTTTTACCTGCTCTACATGACACCGATTTACGACTTCCTGGCTGATGAGCACGCGGGCCACGTGTTCATGAACATCCACTTCTTGATCTCCGGTTACATCTTCTACTGGGTCATTATCGGTGTCGATGCTGCACCACAGCAGATTGAGCCGTCGGTCAAGCTGGTCACGCTGATGGGGTCGTTGCCGTTCCACGCTTGGTTCGGTATTTCGCTGATGCAGTCGCAGCAGGTGCTTGCCGAGACCTACTACGCCAGCCTGGATCTCCCTTGGGCAGTGAATCTCCTGGAAGATCAGAACGTTGGTGGTGCCGTCGCGTGGGCTGCCGGTGAGGTTCCGCTCTACATCGTCACCGTTGCGCTGTTTGTACAGTGGCGGCGTTCCGATGAAAAGGATGCAGCCCGCTACGACCGCGTCGCGGACCGCAACAATGATGAGGAGTTGGCCGCTTACAACGAAATGCTCGCTCGCATGAGCCAGCAGGTCGGTGTTGGCGGCGAGGATGAGCGCGATTACTACACCTCGGAGGTTGACGCGCAGCATCCGGTGCACATGGATAATCCGATTGATGCCTCGAAGAGGCGCGGAAGGTAGCGTCGTTAAGCTGATTTTGCATGCTTGACGACGAGGATTGCCGCGACTTCGCCCCTCAACTTCATACGTAGCCTGTGGATAGTTGTCTTTTCGACAAACTTATCCACAGGCTTTTTATGTACCTCTTTCATTTGTTTCTCGAAGCCGGAAAAGTAATTGGCACGGCACGAATGAGACACCTTCGAATTATTCGGCCGCAGTAGGTAAACGCTTTCTTTGGGGGAGGAGCCCGATGTCTGAGGCAGTTATTACCGTGGTGGGCAATGTGGTCCATCATGTGGAAAATCGAAATACCAATTCTGGGGCAAAGGTCTGCAAGTTTTCTGTGGCATCCAGCAAGTCATGGAAGGGGGAGAATGGTTGGGAGCAGTCGGAGACGTCATATTTTGATGTTGAATGTTGGGGCAAGCTCGCCGAGAACGTGAATAACACGGTGTGGAAGGGCCAAGCCGTCATTGTCCACGGTCACGTTCGTACGGATCGCTGGGAGGGCGATGATGGTACGAAGCATCAGCGCCAGAAGATCATTGCTAAGGCGGTAGGTCCGAATCTGCGCCGTCACCTGGCAACGGTGAAGACTATGACTGAGAAGCCGCATGAGTCGCCGACTGGTCTTGGTGAGTCATCGACTGGGGATTCGGAAGCTTCGGTTACTGAGACAGTTGCGTCTCAGGCCGGGGCCGTGCGCACCTTCACTGCTAGTACGGGCGGCGCTGGTGAGGCGGGGAACACAGGTGCAGCTAGTTCGGAGCAGCGAGAAATGGCTGATGCAGGAGTCAGTGCGCCGTTCTAACCCAGGAGCCAGTACATCGTTGTAGAGCGGAATGAGGGGGAGCCGCTGAAAGAGCGGAAAGAGGGGAGGGGTAATTACTGCACGTGAGGTGACGCTGCTGAGAAAGGGGAGGGATCGCATACGATTCGGCAGCGTTATCTCGCAGCTAGTTTTGCTAGGAGCCTGGCAGAGATTTTGGTGGGAAAGGATTGCGGGTACGCCCATGTAGATTGTGCCTTTTGGTTCCTATGCGTAACCTCTACAGGGATTGCTTATTTCCTTTCTACGAGGGGACGAAATTCCACCATGGGTGAGTTCATCTACCAGATGAAAAACGTGCGCAAGGCGCACGGCGATAAGGTTATTCTCGACAACGTCACCATGGCGTTTTACCCGGGCGCAAAGATCGGCGTGGTCGGTCCGAACGGCGCAGGTAAGTCGTCGATTCTGAAGATTATGGCTGGCCTTGATCAGCCGAGTAACGGTGAAGCTTTCCTGGAGCCGGGCGCCACTGTCGGCATCCTGCTGCAGGAGCCTCCGCTGAATGAGGAGAAGACCGTTCGCGGCAACGTCGAGGAGGGCCTCGGCGACATCTTCGAGAAGAAGGCTCGTTTTGAAGCCATCGCCGAGGAGATGGCCACCAATTACACCGACGAGCTCATGGAAGAAATGGGCAAGCTCCAGGAGGAGCTCGACGCCGCTGATGCTTGGGAGCTGGATTCCAAGATTGAGCAGGCAATGGATGCGCTTCGCTGCCCGCCGGCGGACGAGCCGGTTACTCACCTCTCCGGTGGTGAGCGTCGTCGTGTAGCACTGGCAAAGCTGCTGCTCTCCGAGCCGGACCTGCTGCTTCTCGACGAGCCGACTAACCACCTGGACGCCGAGTCTGTGCTGTGGCTCGAGCAGCACCTGGCTAAGTACCCGGGTGCCGTCCTGGCCGTGACCCACGACCGTTACTTCCTGGATCACGTCGCTGGCTGGATCTGTGAGGTCGACCGCGGCAAGCTCTACCCGTACGAGGGCAATTACTCGACTTACCTGGAGAAGAAGGCTGAGCGCCTCGAGGTTGCAGGTAAGAAGGACGCCAAGCTGCAGAAGCGCCTGAAGGACGAGCTGGCGTGGGTCCGCTCGGGTCAGAAGGCTCGCCAGGCCAAGAACAAGGCCCGTCTGGAGCGCTACGAGCAGATGGTGGAGGAAGCCGAGCAGTACAAGAAGCTCGACTTCGAAGAGATCCAGATTCCGACCCCGCCGCGCCTGGGTAACCAGGTTGTTGAGGTCAAGGACCTGGAGAAGGGCTTCGATGGCCGCGTCCTGATTAAGGACCTGTCGTTCACCCTGCCGCGTAACGGCATCGTCGGTGTGATTGGCCCGAACGGTGTGGGTAAGTCCACCCTGTTCAAGACCATCGTGGGTCTGGAGCAGCCGGATTCCGGTGAGGTCAAGGTCGGTCAGACTGTTCAGCTCAGCTACGTTGACCAGGGTCGTGAAAACATCGATCCGGAAAAGACCGTCTGGGAGGTTGTCTCTGATGGTCTCGACTACATCGTGGTCGGCCAGAACGAGATGCCGTCTCGTGCGTACCTGTCTGCATTCGGTTTCAAGGGTGCGGACCAGCAGAAGCCGTCGAAGGTTCTCTCCGGTGGTGAGCGCAACCGTCTGAACCTCGCGCTGACCCTGAAGCAGGGCGGTAACCTGATCCTCCTGGATGAGCCGACTAACGACCTTGACGTCGAAACCCTGTCTTCGCTGGAAAACGCACTGCAGAACTTCCCGGGCTGTGCCGTGGTCATTTCCCACGACCGTTGGTTCCTGGACCGCACCTGTACCCACATCCTCGCATGGGAAGGCAACTTCGAAGAGGGCAAGTGGTTCTGGTTCGAGGGCAACTTCGAGGGCTACGAGAAGAACAAGATTGAGCGTTACGGCGAGGAGGCTGCACGCCCGTCGCGCGTCACGCACCGTCGCCTGACCCGATAATCTGTTTCGCGCGAATCTGATTTTTGCCAACGGCAAAGTCCGGAACCTTGTGGACTGGCTCGCACCAGTGCACAGGTCCCGGGCTTTCGCGTATTCGCAGGCTCGTAGCTCCAGAAAACGCCTATAGTTCTGGGTATGACTGAATCAGCACCATTTCGTACCAACGTCGCTATCCGCTGGTCTGATTTCGATCAGTATGGCCACGCCAACAACACCGCTTTCCTGGAATACGCCCAGCAGGCTCGTCTGGACTTTGTGATGCGCGGTCTCGGCGGCGGGGCAGGGATGCCTGCGGCAGTGGTGCGTCGCCTGGAGATTGACTACGTCCGCGCTATTTTGCCGGACACCCAGGAAGTTGTGGTTGAGACCGAGATCATCAACTTCGGTCGCACCTCTTTCACACTTCGCCAGACAATCTCCGACCAGCATGATCACATCGTTGCTGTGCTCGAAACCGTGATGGTGATGTTTGATCTCAAGACTGCGAAGGCAGTCGAGCTCTCCCCGTCTGCCCGCCGTGAACTGGAGCGTTTTGCAGCTCCCGCAATCGAAGACAACAAGGAAGACCAGGACAAGTAATTCGCCGTGACCACTTCTCATCCCGCTGCCGAGCTGACCTTTGGCACTCCCGATGCCCTGAAGAATCTGGGTGTCCTGGCCCATAAGGCCTACGCCCTCGACGAGAGCACGTTGCTACGCATCCGAGCACGTAAGACCGCCGCCGCTGGTATCAGTTCCTCGTCGGCACCTAACGCTGCGCCCGCAATGTCGCAGGTATGGGTGAAGACCCCAATCGGCCCGCTCGCCATGCGCACGATTGCGCTGCACGCGCTTCCCGACGACATCATCGTCACCGCCGCGGAGATTAAAGACATCGCAGTGCGTGCCTTTGCGCAGGCAAAAACTGCTGAGGACGAAGAGGAGAAAGAAGCTTCGCTCACCGCGATGCCATACCGCGTGCATGCGCAGTCGGCGTCCTCCTGGCCGGGATTCCTGCCAGTGCCGGAAGGATGGCAGGTTGTCGACTATGTTCCAGCGACTGCTTTCCGGACTCTCGAGAAGCAGGGGCGCGCGGTCGCCGTCGAATCTTCCGGCCCGATGGGCATGCCACCGTCTCTGCTGGACCAAAAGGTTCTCACTGTCAGCGGCGGTACCGGTGAAGCCACTGTTGATACAGGGGAGGGGCAGTCGCAGGCGACGTCGAAAAGCGTCGTGGACGTGACCATGCGGGACGTGTTTGCGCTGTGCACGATGGGCTTCATCCCGGAGCAACCGGATGAAAAAGAGCCGGTGCGCGTGTCCGCAAAGGGACGGTGGCACCGGCTGGATGGGCGGTTTGGCTCGATCTTTACGCTCGAGTCCTTTGGCGTACTGCCGCTGCTGAACTAGCGGCGCAGGGCCTAATTCCTACTGCGCGTCGAAGCGGTTGATGAGCATGTCAGCAACCTGCACCATGTGGTTCCACATGGCTTCGCGCTGGGGGCGGGGGAGCTCGTCATCGGAAATGTCTGCGAGTGAGGCGCTCATGATTTCCAGCCAGCGGTCGCGTTCGGCCTCGCCGATGGAAAACGGCATGTGGCGCATGCGCAGGCGCGGATGACCACGCTGTTCGCTGTAGGTGTGCGGCCCGCCCCAGTACTGGACGAGAAACATACGTAGTCGATCCTCGGCGCCCTCCCAGTCATCGCTGGGGTACATCGGGCCGATGAGGTCATCGGAACGCATGCGCGTGTAAAAACCATGGACGATGCGATTGAAGACATCCTCGCCGCCGACGGAGTCAAAGAGCGTCTGAGAAGTTGTCATGGCACCAAGTCTATCGACTTGATGCCACGAAAACGATAACGGCCAAAGTGCCGGCCGAAATCACTTGTTACTTCGCGTCGAACTCGCGGGCGCGGAGAGCGAGCTTCACCAGGAACTGCTGCTCAGAAATGATGCGCTTGACCGGCGACGCAGTCTCCTCGCTGTCGAGCAGGCGCTGAGCGGCCGCGATTGCCGACTCGCTGATCTCCCAAGTGGGGTAGAAGCCCTCGAGGAGAGTCTGGGCCGTCTCGGAGGAGAACTGCTTCCACCAGCTGTTGGCAACAGCGAAGAAGTGCTCCGACAGCGAGGTTGCCGACTGCTCCGCGCTGATGGTGGCACGGGAGTCGTCGTCAAGCGCCTGCGCGAGCACTGCACCCGAGCCCGGCGCGTTGAAGCCGGCCAGCAGGTGGCGAATGACAAGGTTCGATGGGGCGTCGTCGCCGGAGACAGTCGCCTCAGCCCAGACGCGGGACTTGTTGGCGAGCGTCGGCACGGAGGCGCGGCAGGCGATGGTGGCCTGTGCGCCGAGTGCTGAATTGTCGGTCTTTTCAAGCTCTGCGATGGCCTCCTCGCCTTCGAGACCAGCGGAAACCAGAGCCTTCAAGGCGCGCCACTGCATGTCGGTGTCGACAGTGACAGCGGGGAAGCCAGCCTTGTCGGCGTCGCCGGCGTAGATGGCGCGCAGTGCGTCGGCGACGTCGCTATTCGACGAGCCCACGGTAGCCAGAGCGTTAACGAAAACCAGGGCGCGGTCGGCGTCGGTTTCCTTCTTCGCGTAGTCCAACAGACCCTGAGCCAGCAGATCGCGGCCGGTGGACTCGGCCCACTGAGGATCGGCGTAGACGTTGACGGCGCTGACCGCCTGAGCGATGACGCGCTCCAAGACGGAGAGCTTATCCTCGCCCGGGATGCCGCGAAGCACCAGGTTGACGAAGTCGCGAGCGCGCATCTGGCCTGCGCGAACCATCTGCCAGGTGGCGGACCAGCACAGTGTGCGCGCCATCGAATCGGTGAAAGCGCCGATGTTGTCGATGACGGTGGCAAGCGAGCCTTCGTCCAGGCGAATCATGCTGTAGGTGAGGTCGTCGTCGTTAACCAGCACGACGTCGCCAACTGGTGTGTCGACCAGATCTGGGACATCGGTGCGGGCACCGCGGACGTCGATTTCCACGCGCTTGGTGCGCTCAAGTACAGCGTCCGCGCCGGTGCCGCGCAGGTTGTAGATGCCCACTGCGATTCGGTGATCACGGAGTTCACCGGCACCCGGCTCGGCGCCTTCCTGCGTGACTGCGAAGGAGGTGTACTTGCCGTCCTCTTGATGGAACTCTGGCGCCAGGGTGGTGATGCCGGTGGTGGTCAGCCACTGATCGGCCCAGCCAGACAGATCGCGACCGGAGGCCTCGGAGAGCGCCTCCAACAGATCCGCGAAGGTGGCGTTGCCAAAGCGGTGGCGGGAAAAGTGAAGACGAGCACCGGCGAGGAAGGCGTCCTGACCAACGTAGGCGGCCAGCTGCTTGAGGGTGGACGCGCCCTTGGCGTAGGTGATGCCGTCGAAGTTCTGCTCGACGGTGTCAATGTCGCTGGCATCGGCGGCAATCGGGTGCGTCGACGGCAGCTGATCCTGCTTGTAGGCCCAGGCCTTCTCTACGTTGGCGAAGGTGGTCCAGGCGTGGCTGTAATCGGAAACCTCAACCTGTGCGGCGGCAGCCGACCAGGTAGCGAAGGACTCGTTGAGCCAGAGATCATCCCACCACTGCATGGTGACCAAATCGCCGAACCACATGTGAGCCATCTCGTGCAGGATGGTGTCGTTGCGGCGCTCGTAGAGGTAATGGGTGGGCTTGGAACGAAAGACGTACTCGTCGCGGATGGTCACGCAGCCGGCGTTTTCCATCGCACCCATGTTGTATTCCGGGCAGAAGATCTGGTCGTACTTGCCGAACGGGTAGGGCTCGCCGAAGTGCTTGGCGTAGAAGTCGAAGCCTTCCTTGGTCTCCTTGAACAGAGTGTCGGCATCGAGGTACTCGGCGATGGACTGGCGGCAGTAGATTCCTAGCGGAATGGTCAGCTCGCCGTCCGGCTGGTGCTCGGCAGGGGTTTCCGGGTGCGGTGCGACAGTGCCGGTCCACGAGTCAGTGACCTCGTGCCACGGGCCCGCACAGACTGCGACGAGATACGTCGACAGCGGAACATCCACCGAGAAGTCGAAGGTATCGGCCTCATTGCCGTGGACATCGGTGGTGGCGCCGGTCTTGGCCACCGAGTTGGAAACAACCTTCCAACCCTTCGGTGCCACGACGTGGATTGAGTACGTCGCCTTCAAATCCGGCTGGTCAAAGCAGGCGAACACGCGCTTGGCATCGGCAGTTTCAAACTGCGAGTACAGGTATGTTTCGCCGTCGGCAGGATCCTGGAACCGGTGAATGCCCTGGCCGTTGTTGGTGTAACGGCAGTCCGCGTCGATAACGACGGTGTGGTCACCTTCGGTCAGGTCCACGTTAATGCCGGTCTCGCTGGCATAACGAGCGGCCTCCGTGGCATCGACGCCGTCGATGGTCACACTCTTAACAACCGCATCACGCAGGTCAATAAAGGTGGAACCAGCGCGCTTCGCCGTCAGAGAAATTGTGGTCTTGGAAGCGAATGTTGGTGCGCTGTGCGGCCCGCCGACTGGTGCGGTCGTGAGGTCAAGAGAGATGTCGTAGTGGGACACCTTGAGCATGGCCGCACGGTCGGCGGCCTCGGTCCTGGTTAGGTTCGTGGAAGTCATGCGACAAGTGTAACCACGACCCCGGATTGGGAATCGGGCGGTAGCGGGGTGAGCGGGGCGACCTCGGCTTCCTCGCTCATTCCGCGTCGATTGGGGGGTGGTCGCATTGGCGATCGATTGGCGGTCGAAGGGACGAGATTTTGGCTTCTTCGGCATGCGAGCAAAACCGATTGTGAATACACTTCGTTTCATGTACGAACTCAGTGATGATGCAAGCAAGGTTGAACGGGTCAACGCGGCGTGGGATCGCATTGAGGCGAAGCTTGGCGACGATGCCCTGGAGGCTCCGGCGACAGAAGCGGAACTGGATCAGCTTGAGGCTGACCTCGGAGTAAAACTGCCAGACTACGTGCGAGCTTCGTGGCTGCGGCACGCGTCTGTAGACGGTGAGCCGTGGGACGGTGGCTGGATTGCGCCGCCGAAGTCGATTCTGAACGACTACAAGCTGTGGACTCAGCTGCAGGCAGACGGCGACTTTGATGATTTTGAAGCCGAAGGCATGGACAGCGCCGACTCGGATGGCAAGTGGTATCACGAGGCATGGATTCCGCTGGTTATGGACTTCGGCGGAAACAACTACTGCCTGGACATGCGCTCGGGGAAGATGGTTTCCATGGACCACGAGGTGGGCCCGGAGTTCCTGGACTACGCCGACTGGCCTGCCTACTTGGAAGCTGCTGCTGATTCCCTGGAGGACACGGGCTTGCCCTGGAACGGCTAGGTAAGCAATCTGGACGGTGCCCGATGGGAGAGCCAGTTAGCACCGGGTCCGGTAGAACTTCGGACCCATTCGAATTCATGCATGCGAGCCGAAAAATTCCGCCCTATAGTCGTTGATAAGTCAATCAATGCTTTAGGAGGACTTTCACATGAGCAATCGAGACAAGGTCACTTTTTACTTCGACGTTTCCTGCCCGTTTTGCTGGGTGACATCCCGCTGGATTAAGGAAGTCGAAAAGGTCCGCGACATCGAGGTCGAGTGGAAGCCGATGAGCCTGTCAGTACTCAATGAAGGCCGCGACGAGCTGCCGGAAGAGTACAAGTTCATGATGCAGTGCAACTGGACCCCGGCACGCCTGTTTAATGCAGTGTTCTCCCAGGATGGTCAGGAGGCCGTCGACAAGCTTTATACCGCGCTGGGCACGAAGATTCACAACGAAAACCGCATCGATCGCCATGCGCATGTCGACGAGCCGGAGCACGCATTCGACGAGCTGATTAAGGAAGCCCTCGCAGAGGTTGGACTGCCGGAAGAGCGCCTGGCACAGGCCCTGACTACCGAGTTCGATGAGCTCATGCGTGAAAACCACGCAGAGGCCATGAAGGAGGTCGGCAACGACGTCGGCACTCCGGTGGTCAAGCTCAACGACGTTGCCTTCTTCGGTCCGGTGCTTACCCGTATCCCACGCGGCGAAGAAGCCGGCAAGATTTTCGACGGCTCGGTTGCCGTCGCCAGCTACCCGTACTTCTTCGAAATTAAGCGCTCCCGGACTGAGGACCCGCGCTTCGACTAAGAAAGCAGTAGCAGCTGGGGCGCGCAGTTAGGAGAGCTGACCCGCTCCGGCTCCAGCATTCTGCCCGGTAGAGGCCTGCCGTTCTTCTTCGCTCATGGCAGCCCACCGTGGCGGGATGTAGATGCAGGTCGGGTCGGATGCGGTGTAATCCCCGGTCAACGCGTACGCGGTCGACCGGGGACCCACCGCATACGCTGTGGTATTCACAGACGCTGCACTTTCCATGCCAATTGTCCGGATCGCGAAGGGCCTTGAACGCCGGCGAGTTCGAGTAAATCTCCTGGAACGGCGTAGCTTTGACGTTTCCGCAGTGCAGTGGCAGGAAACCATTGGGGTAAACATCGCCGATGTGGTCAATGAAGGCAAATCCTGACCCGGAATTGACGGCCATCGGAGAGCGCGGCCGACGTGGCTTCTCCGGCACAGCGCCGAGCAGCTTTGTCGTTTCCTCGGTCAAGTAGCGGTAGAGCTCGCCACCTTCATAGGGTGGCAGCCCCTTTTCCTTCGCTTCCTCCTGCTGCATGACGACGCGCCGATACTGCGGCGCCTCCGTCGTCTTAATGGCAATTCGGTTGGAGACATCAGACAACCAGTGCAGAACATCCTCGCGTTCCTCCGGTGACAATGCGCCCAAATCCGCACCACGGCCAGTGGGAACGAGGAAAAAGACGTACCACATCTTGGCCTGCATCTCCATGACGGTCTTCAGCAGCGCTGGCGCCTCATGAATATTTCCCTTGGTCAGGGTCGAGTTGATCTGCAGCCGGTAACCGGCCTCGTTGATGTGCGGAGCCATTTCGAGCGTCTTTTCAAAAGTGCCCGAAAACCCGCGGAACTTGTCATGGGTCTGGGTAGTCGCGCCATCGAGCGACATCGACATCGCCTTACCGCCGGCCTCTCGCAACGACCTGATCCGCTCCGGCGTCAACCGCGGCGTCACCGACGGCGACAGCGACATATTCAGCCCCTGCTCCGTGCCGAATCGCACCAATTCTTCCAGGTCATCACGCTCAAAAGGATCACCGCCGGTGAGCACTACAAGCGGCTTCGGCTTGCTATACGACGCCAAGGTCTCCAGCAGCATCTTGCCCTCGGTGGTCGAAAGCTGGTGAGGATGCGGCTCGTGCTGTGCATCTGCACGGCAGTGCTTGCAGACTAAGCCACAAGCCCGCGTGACCTCCCAAATGACGATAAATGGTTTCTTGTTGATGTCATGCCGAACCGTTCGCACCACCGGTGCGTGATGATTCCCATGGGAGCCATGGGCTTCAGGATCGACTTGGAAGTGAGCTTGCGGCGCAGGAGACACGGTAAAAGCACCCAATTTCCGGTTTCGAAGACGTGCTGAAACGCAAGTACAGTCACTTTTCACCCTATTCGGCTGCGCAGGAGACGTCGTCAAGCAATACCTAAAACGGGTGCAGACGCCGTGGAATCCGTGGGAACCGCTAAACTTGCTGCCATGCGTATTTACCTTGGTGCAGACCACGCCGGTTTTGAGATGAAGAACCTGATTAAGGCCCACCTGGAGAAGGCTGGCCACGACGTCGTTGACTGCGGCGCTCACACCTACGACCCTGCAGATGACTACCCAGCATTCTGCATTGAGGCGGCTTCCCGTACCGTCGCTGATCCGGGCAGCCTGGGCATCGTGCTCGGCGGTTCCGGCAACGGTGAGCAGATTGCTGCTAACAAGGTCAAGGGCGCTCGTTGTGCGCTGGCTTGGTCGGTGGAGACCGCAAAGCTCGCCCGCGAGCACAACAATGCTCAGCTGATCGGCCTCGGCGGTCGTATGCACTCTGAGGAAGAGGCCCTGGCCATCGTCGATGCTTTCGTCTCCCAGCCGTGGAGCGAGGAGGAGCGTCACCAGCGCCGCATCGACATTCTGGCAGAGTACGAAAAGACTGGCGTTGCCCCGGAGCTGCCAGAAGCTTAAAGGGATTGCTGTTCGCTATCTGTTGATAGGAATAAAAAAGGGGTCTGGTTCCAGAAAACTCTGGGACCAGACCTTTTTTCATGTGTAGACGGAGTAGGAATTGTCGTATGACAAATCAAGAAGCGCATCGCCGAGTAACTGTTGTGCTATTCCCCGGGTTCGAGCTCTTGGACGTATTTGGACCGGTTGGCCTTTTTGGCCATGTCCCAGAGATTGAGGTCGAATATGTCGCCAACATTGCCGGTCCGATAACCAGCGCTCAGGGGACGGAGGTTATCGCCACGCGCTGCATCGCTGAACTTGAGGCAGTCGATATTCTCCTGGTGCCCGGTGGAGCAGGGAGCAGAACACTAGTTGAAGATGCAGAGTTTTTGGAGTGGCTTAAGCGCATCGGATCCCAGGCGCGGTTAGTGGCGTCGGTCTGCACGGGTTCGGCGCTGCTTGCTGCGGCTGGGCTACTTGAAGGAAAGCGGGCAACTAGTAATAAGTTGGCTTTTGATTGGGCCACGTCGTTCGGAAACGAAGTGATGTGGGTGAAAGAAGCCCGATGGGTCGAAGACGGTAATCGGTGGAGCTCATCAGGGGTCGCAGCAGGTATGGATATGGCTGTTGCTTTAATTAGCAGCATCCTTGGCGAGGAAGCTGGTCGATTGGCCGCCAGAAAGATTGAGTATCGGCCCCAGACAGACGCCACTGTCGACCCTTTTGCGAATTGAGCGAAATAGCGGCGCCGGACTTCTTCTAAATATCGAAACCGTCGAATCCGCCGTCGAAGAATCCGCCACCGTCGTTGCCACCGTCGCCGCCGAAGAGGCCGTCGAAGAAGCCACCGCCGTCGCCTGCGTCACCAGCATCGGCAGCGCCGCCACCGAAGTCGCCGCCAAGGTCATCGCCACCGAAGTCGTCTCCACCGAAGTCATCGGAACCAAAGTCCTCGGTGCCGCCGAAGTCGTCAGCACCGGTGCCCATGCCGCTGGCGAACTCATCAGCGCCGTAGGCAACACCGGCCATACCGTGGAAGAGAGTAGAGAACAGCAGCATCGAGCCAGCGGTCCAGACACCGGTGCGGAGCGCGGACTTCCACCAGGGCTCGGAGTACCAACCGGCTGGAACCGGACGGCCAGCGACACGGCCGCCGGGGTAGTAGTTCGGAGTTTCCGGGGTGGCGTATGGCGAGGCGGTAACCGAGTGGCCTTCGTGCTCAATGGTGCGAGTTTCGGTCACAGAACCAGCGGCCTTCTGCCCCTCCAGCGGTGGCAGTGTCGGCCCCGCCGGCAGGCCCATAATTTCGCGAGCAGCATTGATGTAGTGCAGGCCCTCCAGCGCCGATTCGCGCGCCATTCGGGCCTGTGCCGGGGTCCGAGCAGTAGAAATCTGCGAGGATGCGGCGTTGTAACGCTCGGATGCGTCGGCAAGAGCCTGCGTGGAAGCCGAATCGGTGCCAGCGAGATTCAGCACCTGTGAGCCCAGCCGCTCAATCCAACGGCGGGCGTCTGCGACGGCGTCTTCCAATTGATTGTTCTGGCGGGCATCAAATGCCCTGTTAGAGCGGTTTTGAGCCATCGACGCGATGATAATCGCACCGCCGACGGTGATAGCGATCAGGATTAAAGCCCCCATGGGCTAGGCCTCCAAAAGGAAACTGCGAGTATTGCTAGTAATTACTTGAAATAACGCACGTAGAGCGCAAAAAGTTCCCGAGCTGACATCTCTGTGCGACAGAGGCAGCTCGGGAACCAGGAAAAGATTGGGTATGGGTAGGTATCTATGACTCGGCGGAGTCGGTGCGCTTGGTGCGGCTCTTTCGATTGGCGTGCCATGCGCGAACTTCTTCGGAATCCCACAGGGTCAACCCATGAAGCTTCGCGACGGGCTCGGGAGCCTTCTTGCGGCCAGCGTAGCTGGTGAAAGTGCCACGTGCGGTGCCGGAAAAAGCAGCGCATTCGACCGCGGTCCATAGTTCGTGTCCAGTATCGGCATCGATAATGGTGGGCTTCATGGTGCCCAGAGTACCCGCGGCACTGGATCCTGAACAGAGGGCAGAAGAATTTCTGGCCCCGGACATCGGCTCGGAAAAACAAAAACCGGGAGCAATGCTCCCGGTTACGTGGAGGGGATGACGGGAATCGAACCCGCGTCTTCAGCTTGGAAGGCTGAGGTATTAGCCACTATACGACATCCCCATAGATAGGAATCCGGCTTAGACGCTCAATCGTCTCCACCAGACCGTGTCTTGGTACAAGGCATATTAACCCGTTAATGCGCACATACAAAAATCGATGCCAGGTTTTTCTCGAAGGCTTTAAAGAAAAGTGGCTGTGGCCGGGAAAAACAGAAAATGAAGCTAAAGCAACGTGGGGTATGTGAAACAGGCGTATAGCCGTTGATTACACTGTCACACGACTCAACAAAGGGGCAGTCGTTTGAGAGGCTTCTTTGGGGAGTCGGCCGACGAATGGAGTGTTTGCAGTAAACGAGGCCGCCAAAAGCAGTGCCGAGGTGATGCAAACGCCCTGTGATATGCATGGTTTTCATGAAACCGGTAGTAATTGGCAGGTTGGCTCTCGATGGCGTCGTAAAGCGTTTTCAGACAGAGCATTAGCCTGGTTGAACGCGTGGTTTTGTGATTTCATTAATCGTCAGGTAAATCTATACGGGTCCGTTGTGGAAACGCGATTTCGCGCCTATGAGGGCCCCGGTGCAGATGCTCCAAAGGGGTTTCTGCTAGGTTTCGAATGACGCATACGGGGTATGGCGCAGCTTGGTAGCGCGTCCGCTTTGGGAGCGGAAGGCCGTGGGTTCAAATCCCGCTACCCCGACCAGTATCACGGGCACTCCCGTGGTCTATGAATTAATCATCGAGTTGCAGGAGAGTGCACCAGTGAAGTCTTCCGTTGAGAAGCTCAATGAGACCCGAGTGAAGATTACCGTCGAGGTCCCGTTTGACGAGCTGAAGCCAGAGTTCGACAACGCCTACAAGGCACTGGCTCAGCAGGTCCAGATTCCGGGTTTCCGTAAGGGCAAGGCACCGGCAAAGCTGATTGAGGCCCGCTTCGGCCGCGGCCCGATCCTGGAGCAGGTGCTCAATGACATGGTTCCGTCCCGCTACGACGAGGTCGTTCGCGATGAGGACCTGAAGGTTATCGGTCAGCCTGAGGTCGACATCACCAAGCTGGAAGACGGCGAGCTCGTTGAGTTCACCGCTGAGGTCGACGTCCGTCCGGAGATTGAGCTGCCGAAGTTCGAGGACATCGCAGTTGAGGTTGATCCGCTGGTCGCCGACGACGAAGCTGTTGAGGCTGAGCTGCAGAACCTGCTCGCTCGTTTCGGCACCCTGACCGGCGTCGAGCGTGCAGTCGAAAAGGACGACTTCGTCTCCATCGACCTGTCCGCCACCATCGACGGCGAAGAGCTGGAAGAGGCCTCCACCGAGGGCCTGTCCTACCAGGTCGGCTCCGATGACCTGATTGACGGCCTGGATGACGCTGTTGTCGGCCTGTCCCAGGGCGAGTCCAAGGAGTTCACCACCAAGCTGGTTGCTGGCGAGCACGAGGGCGAGGACGCTCAGGTCACCGTTACCGTTCAGTCCGTCAAGGTCCGCGAGCTGCCGGAAGCTGACGACGACTTCGCTCAGATGGCTTCCGAGTTCGACACCATCGACGAGCTGAAGGAAGATTTGGCTCGCCAGGTTGAGAACACCAAGAAGGGTGAGCAGGCTCAGCAGGTTCGCGACAAGGTTCTGGCTGCCGCTATGGAGCAGACCACCATCGCTCTGCCGGAGGGTGTTGTCAAGGAGCAGGTCGAGGGCCAGCTGCAGCAGCTGTTGGGTCAGTTCGGCGGCGACGAGAAGGTTCTGAACTCCATGCTGGAGGCACAGGGCACCACCCGTGAGCAGTTCGACGAGGACTCCAAGAAGTCCGCTGAGGAAGCTGTTCGCACCCAGTTGTTCCTGGATGCACTGGCTGAGGAGATCCAGCCGGACGTTTCCCAGCAGGAGCTCACCGACCACATCCTGTTCACTGCTCAGTCCTACGGCATGGACCCGAACCAGTTCATCCAGCAGATTCAGCAGTCCGGACAGCTCGGCAACCTGTTCGCAGACGTTCGCCGCGGCAAGGCTCTGGCTACCTCGATCCTGAAGGCTTCCGCCAAGGACACCGAGGGCAACGAAATCGACCTGAACGAGTACTTCGGTGAGGTCGAGCCGGAGGCTGAGAAGGCTGAGTCCGACAAGGCTGAGGACACCTCCGCTGAGTAAGCCCCGCAATTAGCGCGGCGCGTTCCTCATGCCGCAACGCTTATAGCGAACAAGGGCCGTTCCCGAAACAAAGGGGCGGCCCTTTTCGTTACCCTCTAATGAACGACAAAACTCGCACACGTACGAAAAAGGAGTACACAGATGAGCGATAACGCCCAGATGTCGACGAACACGGTTTTCGACAAGCTGCTCAAGGAGCGCATTATTTGGCTGGGTGAGCAGGTCGACGACGAGATTGCCAACAAGCTCTGCGGTCAGATGCTGCTCCTGGCAGCCGAGGACCCGGAGGCGGATATCTCGCTGTACATCAACTCCCCGGGCGGCTCCGTCACCGCCGGCATGGCCATTTACGACACCATGCAGTTCGTTCCGTGCGACGTGGCTACCTACGGCATGGGCTTGGCAGCTTCCATGGGCCAGTTCCTGCTCGCCGCAGGTGCTAAGGGCAAGCGTTACGCGCTGCCGCACGCCCGCATTATGATGCACCAGCCATCTGCAGGTATTGGCGGTACCGCATCCGACATCACCATTCAGGCTGAGCAGTTCGCTGCCACCAAGAAGGAGATGGCTCGCCTGATTGCGCAGCACACCGGTCAGCCGGTCGAGCGCATTGAGGAAGACTCAGACCGCGACCGCTGGTTCACCGCGGCTGAGGCTAAGGAATACGGCCTGGTTGACCACGTCGTAACCGCCCTCAAGGACACCGCACGCTAAAAGCGGACAGTAGCGAATAATTAGAGGCGATTTAATCAACATGGAGATGAACAATATGCAGATGCCGCAGTCGCGCTACGTGCTTCCTTCTTTCGTGGAGCACTCCAGCTTTGGTGCTAAGGAATCCAACCCATACAACAAGCTCTTCGAAGAGCGCATTATCTTCCTCGGCTCCCAGGTCGACGACACCGCCGCTAACGACATCATGGCGCAGCTGCTGGTGCTCGAGGGGCTGGACCCGGATCGTGACATCACGATGTACATCAACTCCCCAGGTGGCTCCTTCACGTCGCTGATGGCCATCTACGACACGATGCAGTACGTGCGTCCCGACGTGCAGACGGTGTGCCTGGGCCAGGCTGCTTCCGCGGCAGCCGTCCTGCTCGCTGCGGGTGCACCGGGTAAGCGTGCAGCTCTGCCGAATGCGCGCGTGCTCATTCACCAGCCGGCCACCCAGGGTATCCAGGGCCAGGTTTCCGACCTGGAGATTCAGGCGAACGAGATCGAGCGCATGCGCAAGCTGATGGAGGAGACTCTGGCTCGCCACTCCGGTCGCACTGCAGAGCAGATCCGCAAGGACACCGATCGTGACAAGATCCTGACCGCCGAAGAGGCCGTCGAGTACGGCATCATCGACCAGGTCTTCGAGTACCGCAAGCACAACGCTTAAAAGGGGACATAGTCTCTCTGGAGTGCTGCGCACTGGCCGTCGTAAAGCGCTAAGCGAGATTGCGTGAAATTCGCCTCGCCCTGGCGTGGAAGCCGGTAATTGCGCACACTCACGGTAGGCTGGTCTGAAGCAATTATTGGCAACGAAGCGGAAAGGCGGCGGCGGGAGCCTCATGGCGCGTATGCAAGAAAGTGCGGATTTGCTGAAGTGCTCTTTCTGTGGAAAGAGTCAGAAGCAGGTCAAGAAGCTGATTGCCGGACCTGGTGTGTACATCTGTAATGAGTGCATCGAGCTCTGCAACGAGATCATTGAAGAGGAGCTCAACACCGGCGGCGAGGCAACTGGCAACGACGACCGCCTGCCGCGTCCGATGGAAATTCGAGACTTCCTCGATGAGTACGTCATCGGCCAGGACATGGCTAAGCGCACCCTAGCGGTAGCGGTCTACAACCACTACAAGCGCCTTCGTGCTGCGGAGACCAAGTCGGACAACGACGTCGAGCTGCAGAAGTCGAACATCCTGCTGCTGGGGCCGACTGGCTGCGGCAAGACCTACCTCGCGCAGACACTGGCCCGCAAGCTGGATGTGCCGTTCGCGATCGCTGACGCCACCAGCCTGACCGAGGCCGGCTATGTCGGTGAGGACGTGGAGAACATCCTGCTGAAGCTGCTGCAGGCTACTGATTTCGACGTCGAGAAGGCACAGCGCGGCATCATTTACGTCGATGAGATTGACAAGATTTCGCGCAAGTCCGAGAACACGTCCATCACTCGCGATGTCTCCGGTGAAGGTGTGCAGCAGGCGCTGCTGAAGATTCTCGAGGGAACCGTAGCCGCCGTGCCCCCGCAGGGTGGGCGCAAGCTGCCGAACCAGGAGTTCATTCAGTTCGACACTTCCAACGTCCTGTTCATCGTCGCCGGTGCGTTTGCCGGTCTGGAAAAGGTCGTTCAGGAGCGAGTCGGCAAGAAGGGCCTGGGCTTCGGAGCAGATGTCACCTCGGCTAACGACGAGGACATGAAGGATCCATTCCGCGACGTACTGCCGGAGGACCTCGTTCGATTCGGCCTGATTCCCGAGTTCATTGGCCGCCTTCCCGTTATCGCATCGGTCACCAACCTCGATGAGGATGCGCTGGTTCGTGTGCTCACCGAGCCGAAGAACTCCCTGGTTCGCCAGTACCAGCACCTGTTCGACATGGACGGTGTGCGCCTCACCATCGACGATGAGGCACTGCGCGCCATTGCTGCCAAGGCGATTAGCCGCAATACCGGCGCCCGTGGTCTGCGCGGCATCATGGAAGAAATCTTGGTTCCCGTGATGTTCGAGGTACCAGAGCGTGACGACGTCGCGGAGGTCATTGTCCACAAGGAATGCATCACGGACGGTGCAGCGCCGGAACTCGTTGAACGCAGCGAGGATAAGAAGACTGCGTAAAGGTAGCTAAAAACCCGGTTAGAGTAGCCGCTCTAACCGGGTTTTTGATGTCTGTATGGAGCCCTAGTCGTCCATGCCGTAGATGTCGCGGTAATCCGGGGCATCGTCAGTAGTCAAGTCTTGAGTCTCTGGGTTGGGCTGATCGCCGTAGACCTCTGCGCCAAGCGCGGACGAGTTGGCGCCATGGGAGGCCAGCAGGGAAGTGTACGAGCTGCCCGGTTCGTTGCGAGGCGAGGACGTCAACAGGCTGGTCACAGTGTCCTGAGCGAACTCACGCAGCTTGTCCGACAACACTGTCGACTGCATTTCAATGCCGTAGAGGTTTTCAAAAGTCCGCTGGTGCAGGGTGGGGAAGGTGGCCAGCGACAGCACGAGAATATAAAGATCAAGTGCGGAAATATCAGTGCGGAATGCACCATAATCGCGACCGAGCAACAAGATGCGGTCAAACTCCAAAACAATTGGGCTCTGACCACCAAGCCCAGTCACGCCTTCTAGCGGCAGGACCGGATGTAGGTTTTCCTGGATGATGAACCGCACGGCGAGCGGGTTCGCCGAGAAGTAGTCATAGATAACACCGACCACATGCTGCAGGGCTTCCACCGGCACATTGGAGTGCGGGCGCAGGTCGTCGTCGTCAGGCCTTACGGTCTCCAGCACATGTGCCCACGTCGCCCTGTAGAGTCCCAACTTGTCACCACAGTGGTAGTGAAGCATGCGCTTGGAGACACCAGAGGCGGCAGCAATGGCATCCAAACGGGCATCTGCATACCCCTTTGCGGTGAATTCTTGAAGTGCTGCCACCAAGACTGCATGGGGGATTGCATCAGAGGAGCCTGGAGACTTCATGAAAATCCTTTGCTTGGACTAGAGGGCGACTACGGGGTTTTGGCTATCTAACGGGGGTGAAATTGCTCGGTCGCGGACTTCTTTCTAGTGAAATGAGTACATGACCGTAAGTCATGCCTAATGCTATCCGTTTTTCAGAATTGGCCTGAGCCCGTCGCCCCCGTCTGCGCCAATTCTGTAGTCGCATTAGAGTGGGCAGCGAATTGATTCTCTCTCGAGAAAGGCCTGAAGTGAACAAGACTCCCGTAAAGGTTGCAGTTACCGGTGCCGCCGGACAGATCGCTTACTCCCTGCTCTTCCGCATTGCCAGCGGTTCGGTTTTCGGCCCTGAGACCCCGGTTGAGTTGAACCTGCTGGAGATCACTCCGGCGCTGCACGCCACCGAAGGCGTCGCCATGGAGCTGTTTGACTCCGCCTTCCCGCTTCTGACTGGCATCAACATCACCGATGATCCGGCAAAGGCATTCGACGGTGCCAACGCCGCCTTCCTGGTCGGTGCAAAGCCGCGCGGCAAGGGCGAGGAGCGCTCCGCACTGCTGGGCGCCAACGGCAAGATCTTCGGCCCGCAGGGTGCTGCACTGAATGATCACGCAGCAGACGACATCAAGGTTCTGGTTGTCGGCAACCCGGCCAACACCAACACCATGATTGCCGCATCCCACGCTAAGGACATCCCGGCAGAGCGCTTCACCGCCATGATGCGCCTGGACCACAACCGCTCCCTGTCTCAGCTGTCGGAAAAGATTGGTGTTCCGACCACTGAGATCAAGAACATGATTGTCTGGGGTAACCACTCCGCAGACCAGTTCCCGGACATCACCTACGCCACCATTGCAGGCGAGAAGGTCTCCGACAAGGTGGACGCTGCGTGGGTCGAGCAGGACTTCATTCCGCGTGTCGCCAAGCGTGGCGCAGAAATCATCGAGGTCCGTGGTTCCTCCTCCGCAGCTTCCGCTGCCGCAGCCGCAGTTGACCACATGCGTGACTGGGTCACGGGTACCCCAGAGGGCGAGTGGGTCTCTGTCGCCCTTCCGTCCGATGGCTCCTACGGCATCGACGAGGGCCTGGTCGCTGGTGTTCCGTGCTACGCCAAGGACGGCGAGTGGGTTCGCGTTGAGGGCCTGGATCTCTCCGAGGTTCAGCGCGCTGGCATCGAGCGCAACGTCAAGGCACTGCGCGAAGAGCGCGAGGCTGTTAAGGACCTGCTGGTCTAAGAGCTGTTCAACGGCCGTTTAGAGGCGCTCTCTTGTGATGATTTCACAAGAGAGCGTTTTTATTTTGCGCGGTAATCGCGGTTTGGCTCGGAGCGGGAGAAAGGCTTGAATTAGGCGGTGTATAAGTCGCTGATGGCAGATATGGGTGGGGCGCAAGGGCCGTCGTAAAGCCCCTGGAAAACCAAATCCGGGCAAGGCGCTAAGATGTGACGCGTGACTGAGAACAACGTGGACCTAAACAGAGCAGATAAGTTGCCCAAGTCGTGGAACCCGGCTGACGTGGAGTCGGACCTGTACCAGGGCTGGGTAGATGCTGGCTATTTCGAGGCTGATCCGTCTAGCTCCAAGCCGGCTTACTCTATTGTGCTGCCCCCGCCGAATGTGACGGGTCAGCTGCACATGGGCCACGCACTGGACCACACTTTGATGGATGCGCTGGTGCGCCGTAAGCGCATGCAGGGCTACGAGGTGCTGTGGCTGCCGGGTATGGACCACGCGGGTATCGCAACGCAGACCAAGGTCGAGGCGATGCTGAAGGAGTCCGAAGGTAAGGACCGCTTCGATTATGGCCGCGAGGAATTCGTGGAGAAGGTCTGGGAGTGGAAGCACGATTACGGCGGACGTATCGGCAACCAGATGCGCCAGATTGGTGACTCCCTGGATTGGTCCCGTGAGCGCTTCACTCTGGACGAGGGCCTGTCCCGTGCGGTTCAGACGATTTTTAAGGAACTGTTTGACCGCGGCCTGATTTACCGCGCCAAGCGCATGGTTAACTGGTCTCCGGTGCTGCAGACTGCAATCTCGGATATTGAGGTCAAGTACGAGGACGCTGAAGGCGAGCTCGTCTCCTTCCGCTACGGCGATGGGGAAGACTCCATTGTTGTGGCGACGACTCGTGTGGAGACGATGCTGGGCGACGTGGCAATTGCCGTGCACCCGGAGGATGAGCGCTACACGCACCTGGTGGGCAAGGTTTTGGACCACCCGTTCCGCGAGGACCTGAAGATTCAGGTCATCGCCGATGACTATGTGGACCGCGAGTTCGGTACCGGTGCGGTGAAGATCACGCCGGCACACGATCCGAATGACTTCGCCATGGGCCAGCGCCACGACCTGGATATGCCGGAGGTCATTGACACCACTGGCCGTATCTTCAACACTGGCACGCGTTTCGACGGCATGGATCGTGCGGAAGCCCGTACTGCGCTGACGGAGGCGCTGCGTGAGCAGGGGCGCATTGTCAAGGAGGTCCGCCCGTACGTTCACTCGGTCGGCCACTCGGAGCGCTCGGGTGAGCCGATTGAGCCGCTGCTGAGCCTGCAGTGGTTCGTTAAGGTCGATGAGCTGGCCAAGATGTCCGGCGATGCTGTTCGCGAGGGCGACACGGTTATTCACCCAGCTTCGCAGGAGCCGCGCTGGTTCGATTGGGTCGATGACATGCACGACTGGTGTATTTCCCGCCAGCTGTGGTGGGGCCACCGCATCCCGATTTGGTACGGCCCGAATGGCGAGGTCGTCTGTGTCGGCCCGGATGATGAGGTTCCGACGGGGGAGGGCTGGACGCAGGATCCGGACGTGCTGGATACCTGGTTCTCGTCTGCGCTGTGGCCGTTTTCCACGATGGGTTGGCCGGAAGCCACCCCAGAGCTGGAGAAGTTCTACCCGACATCCGTACTGGTTACCGGCTATGACATTCTGTTCTTCTGGGTCGCGCGCATGATGATGTTCTCGACCTTTGCTGCCACCCTGGCTGATTCACCGCTGGGTAAGGGGCGCGACGGTCGTCCGCAGGTGCCGTTTAAGGATGTCTTCCTGCACGGTCTGGTCCGCGATGAGCAGGGCCGCAAGATGTCGAAGTCCCTCGGCAATGGCATTGACCCGCTGGACTGGGTCCGTGACTACGGTGCGGACGCACTTCGCTTCACGCTGGCGCGTGGCGCTAACCCGGGCTCTGACCTGCCGGTCGGTAATGACGCCGCTCAGAGCTCCCGTAACTTCGCCACCAAGCTGTTCAACGCCACCCGCTTTGCGCTGATGAACGGGGCCCACGTGGGCGAGCTGCCGGACCGCGACCAGCTCACCGACACCGACCGCTGGATCCTGGACCGCCTGGAACAGGTCCGCGCCGAGGTTGACGCTGCGCTGGATAAGTACGAGTTCTCCAAGGCCAACGAGGCCCTCTACCACTTCGCATGGGACGAGGTCTGTGACTGGTACCTGGAGATGACCAAGGTTGACTTCCCGCGCCTGAACGACGGCGAGACCATGACCGAGGAGCAGGCCGCCCGCGCCGCCTCCACGCGTCTGGTTCTCGGCCGCGTGCTGGATACGCTGCTGCGTCTGCTGCACCCGTCCATGCCGTTCGTCACGGAGACGCTGTGGAAGGCGCTTACCGACGGCGCGGAGGGCTTCGAGGACTCTCTGGTTATTTCCGCCTGGCCGGATGCCACCATGACCACCGACGGCGCTGCTGTCGACGAGGTTGCCGCACGTCGTATTGCCGATGCCCAGAAGTTGGTCACCGAGCTGCGTCGTTTCCGCAATGACCAGGGTGTGAAGCCGTCGCAGCGCGTACCGGCACGCATGAACCTGGCGGATGCTGATCTGACTGCTCAGGAAGAGATGATTCGTTCGCTGGCTCGTGCTGAGGCACCGGAGGATGGATTCACCGCTACCGCTTCCATTGAGGTGCGTCTGTCTCAGGCCACGGTCCTGATCGAGCTGGATACCTCCGGCACCGTCGACGTGGCCGCTGAACGCAAGCGCCTGGAAAAAGACCTGGCCAAGGCCGAGAAGGAACTGGCCGGCACCGAAAAGAAGCTCGGCAACGAGGCCTTCCTGTCCAAGGCTCCGGAGCAAGTCGTGGAGAAGATTAAGACTCGCCACCAGTTCGCACTGGAGGAGATTGACCGCATTAAGGCTCGTTTGGAGGGACTTCCGCAGGCATGACCGAACCACGGGATATCGAACCTCGGGGTGCTGAATCACACGATGAGATTGCAGGGGAGATTCGTTTGAATCTTGGCGGCGAGGACGATTCGGTGGCGCAGGAAGAGTCTGCGGTGCGAGAAGAGTCCACCGCAGCGCCTGAGTTCGAATTCGATCCGGCTGACTCCCAGATCGTCGAGGACCTTGAGCCTCGCGAAATCGCCGGTGTGATGGCCGATGACCGCATGCCCGATGACATGCGCCTCGGTGAGGTCTCCGTGTCCGAGGAAGGCCTGAGCCTGCCGGTCGATGTGGACCGCCCAGTCAACGAGCCGGCTCCGCTGGAGGCCACCGCAGAGGAGCTGCGCGAGCTCGCAGAGGTGGAAGCCGAGCTGGATCAGCGCTGGCCGGAGACCAAGATTGACCCATCGCTCGAGCGGATCGAGATGCTGATGGACATCCTTGGCCATCCCGAGCGTGCCACTCCAGTCATTCACGTTGCCGGCACGAATGGCAAGACTTCCACTGTGCGCATGATTGAGTCGTTGGTGCGCGCTCTCGGTCGTCGCACCGGCCGCACCACCAGTCCGCATCTGCAGCTGGTTACCGAGCGCATCGCCATCGATGGCCAGCCCATTCATCCACGCGATTACGTGCGCATCTGGCGCGAGATTCAGCCCTACGTGGAAATGGCTGATGCCAAGTCCGCCGAAAAGGGCGGCCCGCAGATGAGTAAGTTCGAGGTTCTCACGGCCATGGCCTACGCTGCCTTCGCCGACGCTCCTGTTGATGTCGCCGTGGTGGAAGTCGGCATGGGTGGCACATGGGATGCGACCAACGTGGTGGAGGCCGACGTGGCAGTCATCTGCCCAATCGGTCTCGATCACACGGAGTACCTCGGAGATACCCTGGCTGAAATCGCTTCTGAGAAGGCCGGCATCATCAAGTCGCGGTGGAATAAGGACGACTTGCTTACGCCACCGGACAATGTCGCCATTGTCGGCGAGCAAGAGCCGGAAGCAATGGACGTCGTTTTGCGACGTGCCGTGGAAATGGATGCCTCCGTCGCCCGCGCTGGAGTTGAGTACGGCGTCGTCAGTCATCAGCTGGCGGTCGGCGGACAGAACCTGACGCTCAAGGGCCTGGCCGGCGAGTATGACGACATCCATCTGCCGCTGCACGGTCCGCATCAGGCGCGTAACGCAGCCACAGCACTGGCTGCGGTGGAGGCGTTCTTCGGCGCAGGTCCGGGGCGTCCGCTCAACATTGATGCGGTTCGCGAAGGCTTTGCGACGGTCGCATCGCCAGGCCGCCTGGAGCGCGTGCGCTCGACCCCGACGGTGTTCATCGATGCCGCCCACAATCCTCACGGTGCCCGTGCGCTACGCACGGCCCTCTCCGCTGAGTTCGACTTCCGCCGTGTGATTGGTGTGCTGTCGGTGCTGGGGGAGAAGGATGCTCGTGGGCTGCTGGTGGAGCTGGAGCCTTACTTCGAAGAAGTGGTTATTACCCAGAACACATCGCCGCGTGCGCTGCACTACGACGACCTGGCTGACCTCGCGGAGGAGATTTTCGGCGAGGAGCGCGTGCATCGCGTACCGACTCTGCCGTCCGCCGTTGAGCTAGCTGTAGCGCTGGCTGAGGAAACCGACACCGGAGACGGTATTGTCTCTGGTTCCGGTGTGATCGTCACTGGATCTGTTGTCACTGCGGGCGAAGCCCGGACACTATTTGGAAAGGACCCGCAATGAGTGAATCTCAGGCGAGCCAGCCACAGGGCAATGGCGCGGAGGATTACACCGCTGCCGACCGCGAGGCCCTGCGCGCCTACCGCGAGGGGCGTGACCTGAGTGAGGGCGGCAAGTATGGCCCGCTCGGTGCGGGACACGATCCGGCTAAGGACCCGCTGAAGGGTCTGCGCGGTGTTATGTCCGGCACGCTGATTATGCAGGCTATTTCGGTGCTGCTTGGTCTGACTGTGGTCACGCGCATTCCCGACGGCCAGATTAACCAGACCTTCTCGGTTACGTACATCACCATCCTGGGCCTGGCTCTGATTGCGATGGCTTTCCTGCAGAAGCAGCCTTGGGCACTGAAGGCGAACATTGTGCTGCAGGTCTTTGGTGTGCTGGCTATCTTCACGCACGTGTCTATGGGCGTGGTGGGTATTTTCTTCGCCCTGGTGTGGGCCTACATTCTGCATCTGCGGAAGAACCTCCTCCAGCGTATGGAGCGCGGTCTGTTGACCACCCAGCACTCGTAAGTCTCCCGCGCTCGTAGTCGCGACTTTCACCCCGCTGTACCACCACTCCGGTGCAGCGGGGTTTGTCATAGTATGATGCTCACCATGACTGAACGTACTCTTATTCTGATCAAGCCGGACGGCGTTTCCCGCGGTCTGGTCGGCGAAGTTATCTCCCGCATCGAGCGCAAGGGCCTGAAGCTGGTCGCGCTTGACCTCCGTGTTGCTGACGAGGCAACTGCGAAGGAGCACTACGCAGAGCACGTCGATAAGCCGTTCTTTGGTGAGCTGGTTGATTTCATCACCTCTGCACCGCTGGTCGCTGGTGTTATCGAGGGCCCGAACGCAATCGCTGCTTGGCGTCAGCTCGCTGGCGGCACCAACCCGGTTGAGGCCGCAACCCCGGGCTCCATCCGCGGTGACTTCGCACTTGAGGTTGCTAACAACGTTGTTCACGGTTCCGATTCTCCGGAGTCCGCTGAGCGCGAGATTGGTATTTGGTTCCCGAACCTCTAAACGTTGACGGTTCAGCATTGACCCGTGAGCGTTGAACTGGCGCCGAACTGAGCAAGCAATTGTTTGCTGGTTCGGCGCTTTTTGCTTGTCGACGACCGTGGGGCGGCCCTTCAGCGGGCTGCACGTGGGAATGCGGGCACGGGCTGCAAATGTGAAACTGTAGGAGTTTATGACACTTTCCGGCAATTTTTCAGGCCATTTCTGTCATAAACGCAGTCAGTAACTCGGATTGCCCCGCCGCCGCCAATGTCGGTGCGCGCCACCTGCTCGATATGTGCGACAATGGACAGCAGCAGTAGTGCCCGGGAGTTCGCTCCGGTGGATGAAACATTCCGCATGTGATCGCTGAATCCCTGAGTCAGCCGGAAGGCCTGCCAATAAGACTTTCATAATTGTTCATCGTTTTCGGCCCTCTATCTGCGCATTTGGCGCAAATGAAGTGGCTGTCGCAACATCGTTGCTCCGCCCGGTTTCCAAGGCCACAACGGATGTAGGCGCACATGGAATGACAAAGAGTGTGCTTCCTGTTGTCGGGTTTTGCGTGGTGGGGTGTCAAGGAGAAACAAATACAGTGGCAAATTTCAGCCAGGATGTTGTCGCTAAGGCACGCGAATTTGATCGTGAGTCAGCGGCTCTGAAAACCCGAGTCCACCACCTGGCCAAGAGCTTGGGGTTGACCTCGAAGGAAACCATCGAAGCACTGGGGCACGCGGGGATCGTCGTAAAGTCCGCTGCGTCCACCATTAATCAAAATCAGCTCGACGCAGTGCTGAATTTCATCGGCGATCATCCAGAGGATGCCTCGCTTGACGACGGATCCGCTGCGACCAAGCCAACCGGCGAAAAGCCAGCCGCGAAGGAAAAACAGTCGGCAGGTAAGCCGAACGCGGCAGATGAGAAGTCAGACGAGCAAACTGCAGCTAAGTCCGAGAAGAAGCCAGCTGCGAAGAAGAGCGGCAAGAAGTCGGCTGCGAAGAAGGACACAAAGAAGGCTGCGCCGAAGGCAGAAAAGAAGGCCGACCAGAAGGCAGCTCAGAGCGAAGCGGAGTCGGACGCAGCGCCTGCCGAGGAAGTGACCGAGAAGAAGGACACCAAGAAGTCCTCGGCTAAGAAATCCTCGGCAAACCAGAGCGCAGAGAAGCAGGCTGAAGAGAAGCAGAGCGCAGAGAAGAAGAGCACGACTAAGAAGCGAGCAACGCGTAAGCGGGCTGTGAAGAAGACCGCTGGCGCTCCGGAAGAAACCGCTGCGAAGGACGAGCAGAAGGACTCGAACTCGGTCGTCGAGGAAGCTGTTGAGGCTGTAGTTCAGTCGTCGTCGAAGAAGGCTGCAGATAAGAATGCTTCCGATAAGAAGGCTGCCGACACCGTAGCCGAGACCGCTGAGAAAACCTTCGCTGAGGAAGCTTCCGCCGAAGCACCTGCTGCAAAGAGCGCTGCAGTGACCACACGTCGTGGTCGCCGAGTTCGCCGTGCGGTCCGCACGACCAGCGCTCCAGCAGCAGAGGAAATTCAGGAAGCGCAAGAGCCGCAGAAAACGCAAGAGCCGCAGGATACGCAGGCAACTCAGAGCGAAGCCCTGCAGGACATCGAGCCGCCGGTAGTCCCGGAGCCGCCGGTTGCGGAAGAGCAGACCGCGTTTGCGCCTATCTTCCTGGCGCCGCAGGCTGTTCCGGCCTCGGCCAAGGATTCGGCCACCGAGGATGCTGCTTCGGCTGACAGCGGTGCCTCCAACCAGGGCACCGATGACAACGCGGGGGAGGGGCAGGACGGCTCGTCGTCAAGCGAAACGGAGCGTCAGCCGCGCCCGCGTCGTCGCCGTCGTGGACGTGGGCGTCGTAATGATGACGCGCAACAAGCGGAGAAGACCACCGAAAACACAGAGCGCGAGGAAGAGGAAACCCGCGATGAGGTCGAGGAACCGCAGGCGATTAAGGGATCGACTCGCCTGGAGGCGCAGCGACGTCGCCGTATCGAGCGTCGTGAGGAATCGCGCAAGCGCCACGTAATCTCGGAGGCGGAATTCCTGGCTCGTCGTGAGTCGGTGGAGCGCACGATGGTGGTGCGTGAGCGCAAGCGCCATGACCACGCGGGCATTGTCACTGAGGTGGGTGTGCTGGAAGATGACCTGCTGGTCGAGCACTTCGTTACCTCTGACACGCAGACCACGCAGATCGGCAATATCTACCTCGGTCGCGTGCAGAACGTCCTGCCCAGCATGGAAGCGGCGTTCATCGATATCGGAACCGACCGCAACGGTGTCATTTACGTAGGTGACCTGAACTGGAAGCTGCTGGGCACGAAGTCGCGTTCGCGCAAGATTGAACATGCGCTGAAGGCCGGCGACCAGATTTTGGTCCAGGTGTCCAAGGACCCGATTGGTCACAAGGGTGCGCGTCTGACCACCCACATTTCGATGGCTGGTCGATTCCTGGTGTACGTGCCGGGCGGCCGGAGCGCGGGTATTTCCCGCAAGCTGCCGGAGCCGGAGCGCAAGCGCCTGAAGTCGATTCTGAGCGAGGTTACGCCGGAGGGCTCGGGCACGATTATCCGTACCGCAGCCGAGGGTGTGTCCAAGGAGGCCATCGAGGCCGACATCAAGCGCTTGGAGTCGCAGTGGCAGGAGATCTGGGAAGCCTCCGAGGCAGCGAAGGCGAAGCGTGGAGCAAAGCCGATTGCGCTGTACGAAGAGCCAGACATGCTGGTCAAGGTCGTCCGCGACGTCTTCAACGAGGACTTCTCGCGTCTCGTGGTGGAGGGCGATCGCCCGTGGAACACAGTGACGGACTACATCGGCGACCTGGCGCCGGAGCTGGAGCCGCGACTGCAGCGCTACTTCGCCAAGGAGCACGGCGGCGCCGATGTCTTCGAGCACTTCCGCATCGATGAGCAGCTGGCCAAGGCACTCGACCGCAAGGTCTGGCTGCCTTCGGGCGGCACGCTGGTCATCGACCGCACCGAGGCCATGACGGTCATCGACGTCAACACCGGTAAGTTCACCGGCGCTGGCGGAAACCTGGAAGAGACGGTCACTCGCAACAACCTGGAGGCCGCTGAGGAAATCGTCCGCCAGATGCGTCTGCGGGATCTGGGCGGCATGATTGTCGTCGATTTTATCGACATGGTGCTGCCGGAAAACCAGGATTTGGTGCTGCGCCGTCTGAAGGAGGCCCTGGGCCGCGACCGCTCGCGTCACGAGGTCTCCGAGGTCACCTCGCTCGGCCTCGTCCAGATGACGCGCAAGCGTCTGGGCACAGGCCTGCTGGAGACCTTCTCCACGCCGTGTAGCTGCTGCAATGGCCGCGGTCTGATTATCCACATCGATCCGGTTGAGCAGGACAATCAGGGCCGTGGCCACAAGAATGGCCGTCGCAACGACGAGCAGGACAAGTCCAAGCGCCGCAACAAGTCGCGCTCGGAGCACAATCCGGCCAACCACCCGGCCGCGCTGGCCATGCACCGCGATCAGGGCGACCAGGCAGGCTCTTCCACGGCAACGCGTGACGACGACGCGGAGACCAACCAGCGCGACAAAGACGCAGCCGACAAGCGTGTCGCAGCTGCTGTCGAAGCTGTCATTGTCTCTTCTGAGAACGATGAGCCGAAGCCGCCGCGTCGTCGCCGGGTTCGTAAGAGCCAGGGCCGAAACGATGAGCAGCGACAGAACGGCCGTGGCCGTCAGGAGCGCCGCGAGCGTACTGAGCAATCGGAGAACTCCAATGACCTAGCTGCTCTGGCTGCCGCAGCTGTTGCGGAAGCCCGTGAGAAGGACCCAGAGGAGCCGTCGGATGACCGTTACATGCCGCAGGAGGGGCAGCGCCGCCGCCGGGCTACGCGTCGCAGGGTAGCGGAGCATGTTGCCGTTGATTCGGCTGCACGCGACGCTGATGACCGCGACGAAGAATATGGTGATCGTCGCAAGCGTTCGGAGCGCCCGACCCGTGCTGAGCGTGCCGAGCGCACCGATAACGGTGGCTCCGGTGGAGGCCGTGGCGAGGCTGAACGCTCCAGCAGCGCTAGCGCTCGACGTCGCCGTCGTCGCGCTGTGCGTCGTAGTGCTGTGGATGAAACCACTGCGCCTCAGGCTGAGTCTCAGGCAGCTTCCACCACAGATGTGAGGGAGCCAGCCAAGGATGGCAAGAGCGGCAACGCTAACAAGACCGGTAAGGCTGTGGCCGAGGAGTCCCAGACCTATGAGGAGGCGAAGGAGGCGTTCGAGCGTTCTCCACGCCGTCGTCGTCCGACGCGCGGTAACTCCCGCTCGGATCGCGCACCGCGTCGCGAGGACTTCGAGTCCACTAAGCCAAAGGCGGACGCTGAAGGCAGCAAGGGTGGAGATCGTGCGAAAGACAACCGCGATGACAGCAACCGCAGCGCCAACCGCAGTGGCGGTGGACGCCGCTCGGGCAAGTCACGGGTTGAGGTCGTAGCAGTCCAGGGCACGGGAGCTCGCCGTAATCGCCGTCGGGCGGTGCGCAGGGTCTCGTCGCAAAGCGATGCCGAAGCGACTGCGCCGAAGCAGCGACAGGGCGCTTCAAACCGCGCTACTAAGCCAGAGCAGAAGCAGGCTAATCGCGGTGCTGCGGCGCCGGAGTCGAAACCGGCCAATCGTCGTCGCCGCGTGCGTCGTGCGGTGCGCCGAAGTGGCCAGAACTAGGTACTGGAAACCTGGAGTAAGACCAGATAGAAGACTGTTTTCCGTTCCCTAAAGCAGGGGGTGGAAAGTGGCTTCGGAAACTGCCCGGGAAGACCGTGAAAACCAATGGGGGACAGGGTCTTACTCGGGCAGTTTGTAATTTAGGGGGATTTTTCGCTACTCTTGACCAGTCGCTGATTAGTAGGCGTATCTGGTCATGCCCACTGGTGCTTGAGGCGCTGGTGGTAAGGAAACGGCCAGAGCGGGGAAATCTACTCGGATTTGGCTTTCGGGTATGTCCCTGAAGTGTTCTGCACACGCAACTAATCGCAATTCCATTGTCCAGTCAAGGAATTACAAAGATTCCTTGAGTCGAGTTTCTCAGATAAAGGGGTAGCCCTCCTATGTACGCGATCGTCAAGACCGGCGGCAAGCAGTACAAGGTTGCCGAAGGTGACCTCGTCAAGGTCGAGAAGATCGAGGGTGAGCCGGGTTCGTCCGTGGCTCTCACCCCGGTTCTGCTCGTCGATGGCGCAGATGTCATTGCGGATGCCGACAAGCTTGCCAACGTTACCGTTAACGCAGAGATCGTCGAGGCCGCTAAGGGCCCGAAGATCCGCGGCATGCACTACAAGAACAAGACTGGCTACAAGCGCCGCTACGGCCACCGTCAGCCGCTCACTGTTCTGAAGATCACCGGCGTCTCCAAGTAAACCGCCGAAATTCCAATTAGCTTTTCCCTAGGAGAAAATCATGGCTACTAAGAAGGGTGCATCCAGCACCAGCAACGGCCGCGACTCCGAAGCTAAGCGCCTCGGCGTGAAGCGCTTCGGCGGCCAGCAGGTTAAGGCAGGCGAGATTCTCGTTCGTCAGCGCGGTACCTCGTTCCACCCGGGTGAGAACGTTGGCCGTGGCGGCGACGACACTCTCTTCGCTCTGAAGGCAGGCGCAGTCGAGTTCGGTACCCGCCGTAACCGCCGCATTGTCAGCATCGTTGAGAATAACTCCTAGGAACAACCCTCGGTTGTCCACATAGGATTACTGCAACGTTGAATTTGAGGCAGGTTTAACTGCCTTGCTGAAGAGCCGATTCCTTTCCCACTGCGAAAGGTAATCGGCTCTTTTGTTGTTTATGTACTGTTTCGCGCTGTTAGGTTGCGAGGCAGCGTTTTGTTACCGCCTAGACTTCTGCCCACCGGCTCGCTTAAATTAGGGCATTACTCCAGGCACTAGATGATGGCTCTCCGCTCGGAAGTGTGTGTGATTTTATGTCTCGTTTTGTAGATCGTGTCGTACTGCATTTGCAGGCCGGCGACGGTGGTCACGGCTGTAACTCGGTGCTGCGTGAAAAGTTCAAGCCACTCGGCGGTCCCGATGGCGGCAACGGCGGCCACGGTGGAGACATTGTGCTGGTCGTCGACCCGCAGATTCACACTCTGATGGACTTCCACTTCCATCCCCACATCAAGGCTGCCAACGGTAAGCCCGGCGCGGGTGACCACCGCAATGGTGCTCGTGGTGAGGATTTGGTTCTCGGAGTGCCGGAGGGCACGGTTGTGATGACCGAGGATGGGGAAGTGCTGGCGGACATGACCGGTAAGGGGGCCCGCTTCATCGCTGCTGAAGGCGGTTACGGTGGCTTGGGTAACGCAGCGCTGGCGAACAAAAACCGCCGTGCGCCGGGCTTTGCTCTTCTCGGTGAGCCGGGTGAGGCCAAGGATCTTGTCTTGGAGCTCAAATCCATGGCAGACGTTGGACTGGTGGGCTTCCCGTCAGCCGGAAAGTCCTCACTGGTTAGCACCTTGAGCGCTGCTAAGCCGAAGATTGGTGACTATCCATTTACCACGCTGCAGCCGAACCTGGGTGTAGTCAACGTTGGCTACGAGTCCTTCACCATCGCAGATGTGCCGGGTCTTATCCCGGGGGCTTCTGAAGGCCGTGGTCTTGGGTTGGATTTCCTGCGTCACATTGAGCGCTGCGCTGTGCTCGTGCATGTGGTTGACGCTGCTGCTCTGGAGGGCGACCGCGATCCGGTCTCTGACATCAAGGCGTTGGAGACGGAACTCGCCAACTACCAGTCGGTGCTGAAGGCCGACGTGGGGCTTGGGGATCTCGCAGAGCGTCCGCGCGTCATCGTGCTGAACAAGATTGACCTGCCCGATGCTCGCGAGATGATTGACATGCAGCGCGAGGAGTTGGAGAAGTTCGGCTGGCCGATTTATGAGATCTCTACGGTGACGCACGAGGGACTCAAGGAGCTGACCTACGGCCTGAAGGATCAGATTGCCGCCTACCGCAAGGCGCATCCGTTGCCAACAGAGCAGGAGCCCCGTGCGGTCATCCGTCCGGAAGGTGTGCGCGGCAAGAAGCGCGAAGGCGCGGACTTCACCATCGAGCGCGATCCGAATACCCCAGATGGGTTCATTGTGCGTGGCCGTAAGCCGGAACGCTGGATTAACCAGACGGACTTCGAAAACGACGAGGCAGTCGGCTACTTGGCTGACCGCCTGGCCAAGCTTGGTGTAGAAGATGCCCTGGCAAAGGCTGGGGCAACGGTTGGCTGCCCGGTGACGATTTCCTATCTCACCTTCGAGTGGTACCCGCAGCAGGTCGCGGGCACCGATGACTTCGTGCCGAGTGGCCGTGGTACCGACGATCGTCTCTACGTCAACGAGCGCACTAGCGCTGAGCAGCGTAAGCGTGCATCGCAGGCCCGCCGTGGTCTGATTGACGAGTACGATTTCGGGGATGGCGAAGAGGCTATTCGCGACCGGTACTCATAGTCGCGGGCGCCAGCGTCGTCGGCAAGCGAAGACTTCAAACTTGCATTTTGTCACTGATTGTTTAAACAATTATATAGTCAGAATTACATTAGACCGTCATGTTTTCCATTAGTGAAATGAGTGAGTCAGTTATCCCTTCCGACACCGTTGCCAACGATGTTGACGTCACTGGAGCAGATGCATTAGATGCCCCGGTAGCTACCGCGCCGAAGTCTGAATCGGACGCGCCGATTTCCCGTGAGGAGGTCGACGAGCTGCTTCACAACAATCCCGAATCCACCGTCGCTGAGATTGAAAAGGCGACTGAGAATTTATCTCCGGGAACCAAAGGCGGTTTCGATTCCGAGACTCGTGAGGCAATTCGGACTGCGAAGCGTGTCGTGGTGAAGATTGGTTCTTCCTCGCTGACCGGATCTGACGGTCGTACCGATCCCGAACGCATCGACTTCATTGCCGATGCCCTGGAAAAGCGTATGGGCTTTAGCGATGTCATCGTCGTGTCCTCCGGCGCAGTGGCATCCGGAATGGGACCGCTGGGGCTGACTTCGCGTCCCACTGATTTGGCGACCAAGCAGGCGGCTGCAGCGGTGGGGCAGGTGCGCCTGGCACAGGAGTGGGGACGCTCCTTCCTGCGCTATGGCCGCACTTCTGCGCAGGTGCTTTTGACCTCGGACGATGCAGGTGTGCGTTCGCGTGCCCGCAACGCTCAGCGCACTATCGACCGCCTGCGCCAGCTGGGTGCAGTGCCAATTGTCAACGAAAATGACACGGTCGCGACCTCGGAGTTCCGCTTCGGCGACAACGACCGCCTGGCCGCCCTGGTCAGTCACCTGGCGTACTGCGATGCACTGATTCTGCTTTCCGACGTCGACGGCCTCTACGACCGTAACCCGGCCGATCCAGGTGCAACCTTTGTGCCAGAGGTGCGCAGCGGTAACGACTTGCGTGGTGTTATCGCCGGTGACGGTGGGGCACTGGGCACCGGTGGAATGGCCTCGAAGGTGTCTGCCGCACGCCTGGCTTCGCGTGCTGGGGTGCCGGTGCTGCTGACTTCGGCGTCCAACATTGAGCGAGCACTTGACCAGGCAGACGTGGGAACCGCTTTCGCCGCGAAGGACAACCGCTTGAGCGCCTGGAAGTTCTGGATGCTCTACGCAGCGGATAGCTCGGGCCTGCTTCGCCTGGATGCCGGCGCGGTCGACGCTGTGACCCGCATGCGCAAGTCGCTGCTCCCGGTCGGTATCACCTCGGTTGACGGTGAGTTCTCCGCTGGTGACATCGTCGACCTGATTGGCCCGAGCGGTGAGGTCATCGGACGCGGCGAGGTCAACTATGACTCTGAAGAACTGCTGGGCATGATCGGCTACCACACCGAGGAATTGCCGAATGACATGCAGAAGCCTGTCGTCCATGCCGACTACCTGTCGGATTTCGCCTCCCGCGCTTAGGAGAGCGTTGCGCTGAGAGCTGCAGCGCTTAAAGACGCGCACCTGGGCGCGCCCGGACAGAGGTGCCTCGGCAAAGACCGGCTGAGTGGGGACTAGCTGAGTGCGGACTGGCTGGGGGAGGAGTGCCTGAGCGCGGACTGCCTGGATGAGGAACTTTCGGGCATAATCCTAAGTGTGTTATCGAAAATTATTGGCGTCATCGGCGAGTTGCTCTTGACCGCTGGAGTGCTGGTGGCGCTCTTCGCCTTTTATCTGCTGTACTGGTCTGGTCTTGAAACCGGGAAAGCTCAGCAGCAGGCTCGTGATGAGCTGCAGCAGGCATGGTCCGCACCGGCATCGGCCTCAGCTCCGGCGCCAGAAGGCACGGAGCCAGCTGTTGAGGGCTCCTGGGTGCCTGGCTCTGCGGTGGCGATGATTTCCGCTCCTAAGGCCGGTTTTAGCGATTTGGTCGTATTCGAAGGTGTCTCTCAGGAAGTTTTGCGCGGTGGCCCCGGCCATTATCCGAGCACAGCCCTTCCGGGGCAGGTGGGCAACAGCTCTTATGCCGCCCATCGTGACGGCCACGGAGCTCCCTTTGACAACATTGACCGCCTGCAGACGTGCGATGACATCACTGTAGAGACGCGTGAAGCTATTTACCGCTACAAGGTATTACCGGTCGACGGTAAGGCTGGCGCAGGGGAAAGCTTCGACTGCGTGCCAGAAGGAACTAACGTCCCCGAGATTCCCGGCCAGCACATTGTCACTCCAGACCGCGCCGATGTCCTCAATCCGGTCGGTGACGCGACTCTACTTACGCTGACTACCTGCCATCCGCAGTGGGACAACACTCATCGGCTCATTATTCACGCGGTTCTCGCCGGTGTTGAGACCAAGGAGGTCAACTAGATGTACGCAGCTTTTTGGCGATCCCTGCCGGGGCCGTGGTGGGTGAAAGCGATCATCGCCATCGTGATTGCCGTCATCGTGTTCCTGCTGTTGATGAATTACATCTTTCCTTGGGTTGCTGAGTTAATTCCCTCAAATGATGTCTCACTCTAGTTATGCTGGTAGGCATGACTGCTCAAACGAACGAAACTGCTAACACCAATCAACAGGGCATTGCCGAGGATTCGGCTCTTAGCCCGGAGCGTGCTGCTGAGCGCGCCGAGGTTTTAGATAAGGCACAGCGTGCCAAGGCTGTCGCGGGAGAGCTGGCTCGCTTTACGTCGGCACGCAAGAACGAGCTCCTGCTGGCCGCAGCAGACGCGCTGGTCGCCCGTACTGAAGAGATCCTGGTGGCCAATGCCAAGGACATCGAGGCCGGTAAGGCCCGTGGTTTTAGTGACTCCCTGCTGGATCGCCTGCGCCTTGACGCCGCTCGTGTTGAGGGTATTGCCGGTGGGCTTCGTCAGGTTGCGGCCCTGCCGGATCCGGTAGGCGAGGTGCTGCGGGGCAGCACTCTTCCTAACGGCATTAAGCTTTCCCAGGTCAGCGTTCCGCTGGGCGTGATGGGCATGGTCTACGAGGCTCGCCCGAACGTTACTGTCGATGCCTTTGGTCTGGCGCTGAAGTCGGGCAACGTGGCCTTGCTGCGTGGCTCCAAGTCGGCCGTCCACTCCAACACGCAGCTGGTCGAGGTTTTGCGTGAGGTGCTGGCCAACCACGATGCACCGGAGGACCTTGTTCAGCTGCTGCCGTGTGAGACCCACGATTCCGTGCAGGATCTCATCACTGCCCGCGGCCTGGTTGACGTAGTGATTCCGCGCGGCGGTGCCGGTCTGATTGAGGCCGTCGTGACGAAGGCAACGGTGCCGACCATTGAGACCGGTACCGGTAACTGCCACATCTACATCGATGCTTCCGCCGATATCGACGAGGCGATTGCGCTGATGATTAACGGCAAGACCCGCCGTCCGAGCGTCTGTAACGCCACTGAAACGGTTCTCATTGACGCGGCGCTGTCCGCGCAGGATCAGGTCCGCATTTTGGACGCGCTTGCCGACGCGGGCGTTGCGGTCCACGGCGATGTCGATAATCTGGCGGCCTCTGGATGGACCGGTGAGGTCATTCCTGCGACGGCGGAAGACTGGTCGGATGAGTACCTCTCGCTAGACATTGCCGCACGCATTGTCGACGGTGTGGTGGCCGCGACGGATCACATCACTGAGTACTCCTCGGGCCACACGGAAGCTATCTCTGCACGTGACTGGGGCGTGTGCCAGGAGTTCGTCGACCGTGTTGATGCTGCCGCTGTCAGCGTCAATGCCTCCACTGCGTTCACTGATGGTGAGCAGTACGGTTTCGGCGCAGAGATTGGTATTTCCACCCAGAAGCTGCACGCCCGTGGGCCCATGGGGCTGCCGGAGTTGACCAGCAGCAAGTGGGTTCTGGCTGGTCGTGGACAGACTCGTCCGTAGTGCCCGGGTAAAGTGCCAGTCATGATTAAGCGCAAGAAAAGTGTGCGGTCGCGAGTACACGCCGCGTTGACAGCGAAGTCGGCGGAAGCGCCCCGGCAGCGCATTGGCGTAATGGGTGGCACTTTTGACCCCATTCACAATGGTCACCTGGTTGCCGCCAGCGAGGTGGCAGACCGTTTTGACCTCGACTTTGTGCTTTTCGTGCCCACGGGTGAACCGTGGCAAAAGCGCGGCCGGAAGGTCTCTCACAGCGAAGACCGCTACCTGATGACGGTCATTGCCACTGCGTCGAACCCGCAGTTTTCGGTCTCGCGGGTTGATATTGATCGGCCGGGTGCGACCTATACCGTCGATACGCTGCGGGATTTGAAGGTCATCTATCCCAACGCGGATCTGTTCTTCATTACCGGTGCCGATGCGCTGCAGAAGATTATGACGTGGCGGGACTGGGAGGAGATGTTCGACGCAGCAACGTTCGTCGGTGTCACTCGTCCAGGGGTTCACCTGCGGGCAGAGGACCTGGAAGGAATCGACGCTTCACGGTTGCACCTCATCGAGATTCCCGCGATGGCTATTTCTTCTACCGATTGTCGAAAGCGTGCGGAGGCAGGACGCCCTGTTTGGTACTTGGTGCCGGATGGCGTGGTGCAGTACATCGCTAAGCGTGGTTTGTACCAGTCTGCTGAGGGCACGGTTGGTTCTGTGGGGCCCGCATCGGTGAACTCGGCCTCCGAGGATGCGGCGCCGGTGGATGCCGCGCCGGAGGATGCGAAGTCCGATACCGACGACTGAAAGTTAGCAAAATCCCGCTGAGACGGTAAGTTACAAGTACAAACGCTGTTTTTCACGACTTTTAAATCACAAGGAGCTGAAGTCTTTCGTGACTGCACAACCACGCGCCATTGAGCTGGCGACCGCCGCGGCGAAGGCCGCCGATAGCAAAAAGGGTGAGGACGTCGTTGTTCTCGATGTCTCTGGCCCGGTGGTGATTACGGACGCATTCGTCCTGGTCAGTGCTGACAATGAGCGTCTGGTTGCCGCAATCGTCGACGAAATTGAGGACGATCTGCGTGACCTCGGCGCAAAGCCGGTTCGCCGCGAAGGTGTCCGTGAGGGACGTTGGGCGCTGCTGGATTACGGCGACATTGTCGTGCATGTCTTCCGCAGTGAAGAACGCGACTTCTACGGCCTGGATCGACTGTGGCGCGATTGCCCGCGCATCGAGGTCGAGGGCATCGAGCAGCCGAGCAACGAGGACGGCGAAGATTCCGCCCGCAATGCTCGTTCTATCGACGAGATTCCGCTGGCTGCCGAAAACCCGGACACGGACGAGTTTTAATTGTGGCGGGCTCACGCGAGGCACATGTTGCCGCTCGACGTCGCCTGATTATGCTGCGGCACGGGCAGACATCGTATAACGCTACCGGCCGCATTCAGGGACAGCTGGACACGCAGCTTTCCGACGTTGGCCGCGAGCAAGCCCGTACTGCGGCGCGGTACCTGGCGGAGGCTGAACCGCGAATCACAAAAATCGTGTCCTCCGACCTGACCCGGGCAGCCGACACCGCCCGTGCGCTAGCTGAGGCCACCGGTGCAGAGTTGAGTTTTGATAAGCGCCTGCGTGAGACCAACCTCGGTGAATGGCAAGAGCGCACCTACGACGAGATTGACTCCGCGTTTCCCGGTATGCGTGACCACTGGCGCCATAATCTCAACTGGGCGCCCAAGGGCGGCGAGACCCGCTTTGAGGTTTCCAACCGAATGCTGGCGGTCATTGCTGAGCTAGCGGCCAACCCCGATTGGGAGTCGGATACCTTTGTGCTCGTATCCCACGGTGGTGCCATTGCTGCCGCTACCGCAGCCCTGCTGCAGATGCCGCGCGACTACTTCAGCACGTTCAACGGCCTGGGCAACACTGCGTGGGTCGAAATGGAGCAGCGCACGCGCGTCAATGGTGAAACCTCCTGGTACCTCAATGCTTTTAACGCGAAGGTCCGTGAGCGGGAGCCTCGGGTTTCTGACTCTTCAGGAGGCCGCCATGCCCGGTGACGGTCGCGTTCGCATTGTTGTCGATGACACCGCGTGTCTGATGCCTGAGGTTGCCCGCAAGCTCGACATCACCGTGGTTCCCATCGGCCATGACATCAATGAAGACGCCGTCACCACGTCGGCAGTCAGTCCACTGAAGCTGTGCGCCGCATATGCGCGTGCGCTGGAACGCTCCAACAAGGATGGTTCTGACGCTGGCGTTGTTGCCCTGCATCTTGGCAAGGGAATGTCCGCGACCTGGTCTAACGCTGTCACCGCTGCTGGTGCGCTGGACCGCGTGACCGTCATCGATACCGACACCGTCGGAGCTGGAGTCGGTGCCGCTGCCATCGCGGCAGCCAAGGCCGCGAGGGCCGGGGCCAGTCGTGATGAGGTTGCCGACGTCGCCCGTGATGTGCTGCAGCGCTATCGACTCTGGTTGTTCGTACCAAAGCTTGATTCGCTACGTCGTGGAGGTCGCATCTCCGCAGGCCAAGCAATGCTCTCTACGGCTCTCGCTATCAAGCCCATCGTCGGCATTAAAGATGGCTCACTGGCACTCGTCGCAAAGTGCCGGACAGAGGCGAAGGTCAAGCAGCGCATGGTGGATTTCGCCACGAAGATGGTGCGGTCCGCGTCATCGGCGAACCGTCCGCCTGCGGTATTGCTGCATCATTCCGACGCGCTTGACGACGTTCACGAGCTCCAGGCCATGCTTGCCGAAGAGCTACCCGACGATACCCGGTTTAGAATCCTCGATTTGCCGGAGTCTCTTACCGCTCATGTCGGACAGGGAGCCTATGCAGTTGGCATGGTCTCCGGTGGCTCGATTGATTCGGATGCCATGGATTTTGAAACAGAGATGGGCGTGACAGCGCTGCTCCACAGCGTGGAGGAGAGTGACGCGCCTGCTGTTGATGCTGAGGCTGCGGACACGGTGGAACACGATTCCGGGAACTTAGTCGATTCCGGTGACTCTGCTGACACGGATGGTTCGGCTGAAAACGCTGGCACCACGGACCCAGGTGAGCCAATCACCGACCAGGCTGCGGTGAAAGTAGTTGAGAATCCGGCTGCCAGTCGCAACCGCAATAAACGAATCCATCGCACAGTCGTGACTAATGAACAGGGAATTCCGCTTTTCACCACGGCGGTTTCTAAATTGCCAACGTGGAGTGAGAATCGCCAAGCAGCTCTGGATAAAGCTGAGCGTCTGGCGAAGGCTATCTCTGATTTGGCGCTGCGCGATAAGTCCGATCCCGAGGGAGCTGTATTTGGCACCGAAGGGGAGAAATCGCGGGAGTCGTCGTCAAGCAACAAGCGTGATGATGACGGCGACGAGAAGAAGAAGTAGTTGCTGAACTGCGAAGATGATGTGGCCTGTGGATAACCCCCACAGGCCAATTTTTATCCACAGATGGCGCCTCGATGAGTGCTTTCGTCGAGGTGGCATGTGGGGCGGGGCGCTAGTGTGCGCATCGTGACGAATTTGCGGAATCGGCTGGCGGACTATCTGGAACCGATTGATCAAGACAAGCGCATGGCGGTGGACTTTTCCACGCGCCGGGCGGTGGTGACGCCGCGGGTGGCGATGGCTGCGTGCATTGTGATTGCGGTGTTGGCCTTGGGAGTAATCGCTGCGGTGGTGTGGCCGTCGACGCCGCAGGTGGAGATGCCTGCGGTGCAGGACGCGGCTGTCGCGGGGACGACACCGGAGACGACCGAAACCCCAGCGGAGACGCCAGCCGGTGCGGGAAAGGAGACTAACGCTCAGGCACAGATGGGGCCGTTGATTGTGTCGGTGGTGGGATTGGTTGTGAATCCAGGCGTGGTGGAGGTGCCAGTGGGTGCGCGGGTGGTGGAGGCAATTGAGCGTGCGGGTGGGCTTTTGCCGGAGGCTAATCCTGCCAGCGTGAACCTGGCGGCACCGTTGGTAGATGGTCAACAGATTGTGGTTGGGACAGAGGCGCTGCCAGCAGGGACGGCGGAGGGCGGTTCCGATGTTTCTGGCGGTTCTGGCGCCGGTGCTGCAGGCGGGGCTGGCCCGGGTGGCTCTGACGGAAAGATCAACATCAACACCGCCACTGCTACGCAGCTGGAGGAATTGCCCGGAATTGGACCCGCAACGGCGACCAAAATCATCGACTTTCGTGAAAAGAACGGGCCTTTTGCGAGTATCGACGCACTTGAGGAGGTTCCGGGAATCGGCCCGGCTAAGGTAGAGGCTCTGCGCGATGCCGCCACCGTCTGACCTGCGCGCTCGTGCTGGGCTCGACGTGCGGCTAGTGCCAGCAGCGGTGTTGGCGTGGGCGACTGCGGTGGCAGTGATCATGCGCCCAGAATGGGCGATAGTTGTGGCACCAACCGCAATCGTGACTGCGGTGGTGTTGCCGTGGGCGTGGCAGCGTTGGTCGTGGCGATGGGGAAGAGGTGCGGTGACCTCCGGCTGGCGAGCAATCGTCACTATCGTGGTGCCAGCTGTGGCGGTGGCCAGTGTTGCGGTGGCCACGCGAATCCGCATAGCGCAAGCCCGAGCCCACGAGCTCTATGACGACATTGGCGGGATGTCGAAAGTGCAATTGCGCCTCGTCACCGAGCCGAAAGCTACCGAGTTCGGGGCCAGCGCGAAGGCCCGCATCGAGGGCCTTCCGGGGCAGGTGTCGGTTTTCGGAGACGAGTCACTGTTGGCGGTCACGAGAGACGCCGTAGTTGAATCCACAGCCGGTATACGTGCGGCCAGCAAACCCTGCATTAGTGGTATCCAGCTGAATCTGCGTGGCGATGTTGAGGTCATCGCGCCACCGCAGGGGCTGGCAGCTCAGGTGCGCCAGCAGCTCTTTGACTCGGCGCAGAATCTTCCCGTTGGTCCCGACCGCCTGATTCCCGCCATGGCCATCGGCGATGAGCGCGGCTTTAGCCTCAACGACGGCGACATGATGACTGCCTCTGGGCTTTCACATCTATCAGCAGTCTCTGGAGCGAACGTTGCGCTTGTTATCGGGGCTGTTGTGGCCGTGTTTTCGTGGGCTGGACCGCGGGTGCGCGTCGCAGTCGCCGCGCTTGCCCTGTATGGCTTTGTGGCAATTGTGGGTACAGAACCGTCAGTGCTACGCGCGGTGGTCACCGGCTGCATTGGGCTGTTGGCGATTCTTGTAGGACGAGCTGGCCAGGCCATCGCGGCGCTGTCGGCTGGCATTATTGGGTTGATTCTCCTGGCTCCAGACCTATCGGTATCAGTGGGCTTCGCCCTCTCGGTCGCAGCCACCGCCGGGTTAGTCCTTCTTGCCGAGCCCCTTGCCAGACGCCTGTCCGCCACCACCGTTATGGGTACCTGGCCCGCCCCAGTAGTCCGCGCCGTCGCCGTATCGATTGCCGCACACGTGGTCACCATGCCCGTGTTGGCGCTCCTTATCGGCGAGATCAGCCATGTCTCGCTGCTCGCCAATCTCCTCGCCGCGCCCGCCGTCGCACCGGTTACTATCGCTGGTTCGCTCGCTGCCGTTGCGGCCGCACTGCATCTCAATTGGCTGGTCAGTGCGTTGCTATGGTGCGCCGCGCCGTGCGCATGGTGGATTCATCAGGTCGCACGCCTCACCGCAGGAATCGTCGCGCCCGCCACTGGGGCGGTCACGTTGGTCGTTTCCTGCACTCTCACACTCACATGCTTGTCGACGCTCTGGGCGTGGCCCCGTCTTGCGCTCCGCGCTGGGGCCTTCGCTGCTGTCTTGGCAGCCGGTAGTTATGCCGTTATTTGGGTGTTCGGCCTCGACATTGCGCGTGCCCCACAGGGGTGGAAGCTTGCAGCCTGCGCTGAGAAGAACCAGATCGTTCTCATTCACGCGGGTACTGCCGGAGAACCCGCCAACCATGTTGCATCGGTTGGTTACCCTGCACCGACCCCGCTCAGCCGGCAGTGCCGAATTGCGCTCAGACTCACCGAGGGAGAGGCGGAGTACGTCCAGGTGCTCGATGACACCACCAATAACCCCACGACAGAAACCGTGGCGGTGGAGTCCCCGTCGTATATCGCTGAAGCCGTGCGCGGTCGACCGCTCCAATCGCACCGCTCACCCCAGTGGTTTATCGCCCGCGAGTGTGGTCCGCACGTGCGAGAAATTGTAATGACACCCGACCACATTCCCGTGGTGTGCCCGCAGCGAGATGGCCCACAAGCCCTGTATTCCAATGGTGAAGTCTGGCGAGGAAGGTGAAATCCGGGCTGTCCCGTAGGCTAGAAACAACAGTCGCAGGAATCAACGCGGAAAAGAGGTCGGGATTGAGCGCCGTCGCACCCGTGAATTTGATTGTGGGCAAAGAGGAGCTGCTGAAAGACCGCGCCCGCCTCGCCATTGTCGCTGCCGTCCGCGCGCAGGCAGCAACGGAGTCCGATCCGGGTGGACGCTCGGTGCCTGTGACCACCATCCGTGCAGGGGACATGACGGCTGTTGACGCGGTGGAGCTCTTCAGCCCCTCATTGTTTGGGGATGACCGGATCGTGGTTGTCACCGACTGCCAAGACGCCGGCAAAGAGCCTGCCAAGCTGTTGATGGATTCGGTTAAGGATCCCGCGCCGGGCATCACGTTGATTCTCCTTCACAGCGGTGAGGGACGTCAGAAAAAAATGGTCGCTGACCTGCGCAAATTAGGAGTCCGCTTCTTCGAGGCGCAACCGCTCAAGCGAAACGACTTGCCCGGTTTTGTTGGCGAAGAGTTCGCCTCACACGGGGTTAAGGTGCGTCGCGACGTCATCGATACCGTCCTGGATGCGGTCGGTTCAGACCTCCGCGAACTGGCGACTGCCATTTCCCAGCTGTGTGCGGATACCGCGGGCAAGGTCACCTCGGAAGCAGTGCGCACCTACTACGGTGCTTCGGCGGAGGTCTCGGGCTTTGAGATTGCCGAGCTCGCACTGCGCGGTCGCGGTGGGGAAGCGTTGGCCAAGATGCGCCGCGCCTTGCAGCTGGGAATGGCACCGGCACTGCTGTCGGCTGCAATCACGGGAATGGTCGGTGATGTAGCTCGGCTCCACGGCGCACGTGGCGTTAATGCTCGCAGGGATGCCCACCGCTATGGCATGCCGCCGTGGAAGTTGGAGAAAACTCAGCGGTTGGCTTCGGCCTGGTCAACTCCGGCGGTCGCTCGCGCTGTGGTTGTTGCGGCACAGCTGGATGCGGACACCAAGGGAGCCTCGTCGACTCCCGAGCTATCGCTGGAACAGTCGGTGCTTCGTGTCGCGGAGCTGGCCCATTCGTCCCATCGGCGTTAAAATTTACGGGCTGCAAATGTGAAACTGTGTGAGTTTATGACACTTTCAAGCC
>NZ_JASBOG010000016.1:0-63436 GCF_039907185.1 Corynebacterium sp. c8Ua_99 | reverse complement strand
AAATACATTACACACATGCCCCTATTTAAGCGAATCCGCTGGTAGAACCTGGAAAACGAATCACTTTAGTTAACTCTGTACGCCAGATTTGAGCCTTCCTACGGCTCGGGCGCTACTTTTCAGCAACTCAGCAATCGACCAATTACTTAGTCAGAGCCGCCTTGTCACCTGCGAGTCGTCGCCAAGCAGTGGCAGACGCGACCCCCATCAGCGCACCCGCACCCAGAAACACGCTGCCTGCACCCATCGCGGTAGCACCCAAACCAGCAACCGGCGGCAGGATGACCTGCGCCAAGCGGTTACCCATCAGTCGGATGGATAGCGCCTGAGCGCGCACCTCGGCATCCACCAGGGAGCTCACCCACGTCATTGACATGGGCATGACAAAACCCCACGCCAAGCCACAGATACCAACTGCGACAACCATCAGCCACGCACTCTGTAGCCACGGCATTGCCAAAAGCGGCAGGACACCGGCACAAACTGCAATGATAAGGACTCGATTGCGATTAGCTCGGTGCAAAACAGTCGGCATGAGGGCTCGGGAAATAATCGCGAGGCCACTACGCGCACCAAGGATTACCGTCACCTCGGCAACACTAAAGCCCAGTTCGCGTCCCAGCACCGGCACATATGCCGTCAACAGGTCAATGGCTACGATGACCGCAATTGATACAGCCATGGCGCTGGACATGCCGTCGATACGCAGGATGCTTAAGACCGATGCGCCGCTGGCTTCGGCCTGCGCCGGCCGGCTCTCGTCCATCCGGCTGCGGTCGCTAACAGGCGACGCCGGGGATTGCTCAGTTGAGCTAGCAGCTTGCACTTCGGCGGCTGCATTCGCTTCGTGCCGTCGATAAGCAGTTGCGACCGGCCAGCCGATGATCAGGGCGACCGCGCCGATTCCCGTCATCACCCAGAGCGCGAAAGTTGTAGCGGTCATAGTGCTGCCGTCGTGGTTGGGAGTGAGCAGACCTGCACCGACAATGCCGAGGAACTGCCCGACGGAAATTCCGAGCGTGAAATAAGCAAAGAGGCTATCGAGCCCGGCGACGCCGCCACGCAGGTGCGAAACCATGCCTTGAGCGGCGATGAGCGTGGTCATGTGGGCAAAACCCAGGGCCACGTAGCCGAGCAGAAGAATAGGTAGGTTCGGCGAGAGCGCCATTACTGCTGCCGCGATGACGGTGGCGACGAGACCGGAGTACATGACTTCGGTGGCGCGATGACTGTCGACAAGCTTGCCGGCGGGAAGCGCAATAATAAGAGGTACAAGTGAAAATGCGGCAGTGAACCAGCCGACGGTGGCGGCGGAACCGCCAAAATCGAGGACTCGCCAAGAAAGCAGCACGCGACCGCCGTTGAAAACCGCTTGTCCCAACACAGTAATGAGAACCAATAGGCCGAACCAGCGTCTCATAACTGTTTGTAACTCCCCTTCTCCTGTGTGGTCGTACTCTTCGCGGGGCGATTTCTTTGCACGTCAATACCTAAATTGATCGGTGCCTTCTCGTCGACTCGCACTCCTGCCAACCCGCGAAGAGCGGTCAAAGTGATGCGGCTTATTAAGAATAGTCCCTGAAGTTAAACATGTTTAGCGCATAGAATGAATTATTCGGGCATCCTTGTCGATGTAACCGGTTTGCTTATTTAGTTAATAAAGAATCAGGAATTAGGAGCCATGCTTGAACGCACATTGGTGTTCGTCGATACGTCATATTTATTGGCGAGCTTTTACAACTCGTGGGAAACCGGAGCCCGCGGGCAATTAGAAATCGACCTTAGAGAAGTAGTTAGTGTCCTTGACCGAATGATTAACCAGCAGCTGAACCAGCCAGTTCAGCGGCAACTTTGGTACGACGGCATCCCGGAGTCGGGGCCGCATCGTTACCAGCGCTCACTGCGCACGATCGATGGTGTGCAGCTGCGCGCAGGTCAACTCATTGAATGGGGTGACCGACGGACGCAGAAGGCCGTCGATACTCGGCTCGTCGCAGACATGGTTGTCGCCGGCCTGCGCAACCAAGTTTCCGATATCGTGCTGGTCTCGGGCGATGCGGACATGCTGCCCGGCGTCGCCGAGGCTTCGGCTGCCGGTGTGCGTGTGCATCTCTACGGCTTCGGCTGGGACTCCATGTCCGGTGCACTTCGCCATGCCTGCGATTCGACGACAATCCTCGATCCCCGCGAGGACTTCGCCGACGCCATGCAGCTCAATGTCCTCGAAGGCCCAATCCCACCGGTCGTCCGCACGAATAAGCCGCTGGGCGATGCCGAACCAATCGAAGATCTCGGCGCTACCTGCGTGCCGGATACGCGCATCACTCCTCCGGGCGAGGGCTCGCTTGCCGACGGCACGGAGAACACTCCCTCCGCCGCCGACGGTGACGCTGCTTCGCCGGAGGCCGGCACTCCGGAGGTTCCGCAGGACCAGCGCGTTGTGCCATCCCCCACGGCTGACAGCGACTCCGACTGTCGCAGCGAAGACAATGCCGCAGCCACGCCGACGGCCAAGGCCGACTCGCCGAAGTTCAACGAGGTCGAGCACGCGGCCAAGATGGGTGCCCGGGAAATCCCGGCGCAGGCTGAGCACCGCGCTGAGGTAGAGCGCACCGGCGGTTCGGAAGCTACACGGGTGGATTCCGCTGCTTCGGGCGTTTCGGCTGCCTCACCAACGCAGCCAACGCAGCCAGCACAGCCTTCTCCAGCGGCCATGCCCGGCGCGACAGTCAACACTGGCAGTGGGGCTGGTAACGACACTGCGAACAACACCGGAGCCGAGAATGCAGGCGCGTCTGCCCCCGATTCCGCGTCGTCGACTGCAGTTGGCAGTGGGGGGTCGGCGACGGAGCCGTCGACAAGCGAAGACGGTGCCAACACGAGTACGCCGAAACCAAGCCCGCGGCCGAATCCTTCGATGATGGCGCCAAGGAGGAAGCTGCGTAGTCGATACGTGCCCCTGCCGAACGAGGTGTGGGCATCCGCGGGTTTTCAGACGCCGTTCGATGTGGGACAGCAGTACGCGAACTGGTGGTACGAGAATATTGCGAACGAGCAGGCGCGCGATAGTGCCCACTTGCTCTCTGGTGGTGGGCTGCCACCGGACATTGATCGTCCGCTGCTGCAGTTTGCGTGCGAAACCCTGCACGAATACACGCTGACGGAGACGCAGCGCGTCAATCTGCGCGATGGTTTCCACGCCGGTATCCGCGGAGTGCTGCTCGCGCGGAAGAACGGCGAATTGGAGTAATAGCGCGCCTCACGGATTCGGCAGTTTCGGTGGCTTCAGCACTGCTGGCGCTACTGTCGCTGCTGGCGCTGCTGGTGCGAGAAAGTGTCGGGGTTTATGTCAGTTTAGGGTGGTTTTTCCCGCTCAAACTGACATAAACCCCGACACTTTCTTGTTGACGATTGTTGGCAACTGGTGAACGCTACTTCGCTTCGTCTGCGTCCGTTGTGGTGTCCTCAACGGCCTCAACGGACTCGGCGGACTCGGCGGACTCGGCGGCCTCCAGCTCGCCGGCGTTATCCTTCGCGGCAGAACCGGATTCGAGAGCAGCGTTTTCATTATTCATCTGGGCACGAATTTCGGCCAGACGCATGTCAGCAGCGGCATCGCGAGTCGAAGTCTCGATCTCAGCCATACGACCTGCCTGTGAGGATTCCGCGAGCTCCTGAGCGCCCAACGCATTGGCGTAGCGGCCTTCAATCTTCTCACGGACCGAATCCAAAGTCGGCACATTCGGATCCTCGGAAATACCCTGCATGCTCTGGAGAGTCTTCGACGCGGTCTCTTGCATCTTGGCCTGATCGGCCTGCGACTCCAGCTTGCGGATATCCTGCTTAATCTGCTCGTAGCGAGCCTGCGACTGCTGCGCCTGACGCTGTGCCTCCTCAGCAGCAGATACGGCCTGCTGGTGGAGCTGCGTAGTATTGTCCAGCTCCTTTTCAACATTCACCAGCTGAGTGGCAAACACCTCAGCAGTGCTTTCCATCTTCTGTGCAGTGGCCTCATCACCCTTGGCACGAGCTTGATCCGCATTGGCGAGTGCCTGCCGGGTGTTCTCGGTAATCTTGTCACGCTCAGAGGTCAACCGCCCCAGCTGCATTTCCAGCTGATTGCGGTTGCCGATGATAGCCGCAGCCTGACGCTGAATCTCCTGATGGCGCTGACGCTCGGCCTCAGCTGCCTGTGCAATCTGAACCTTAGGATCCGCATTGTCCTCGATCTTCTTATCGAACGAAGACATCATGTACTTCCAGCCCTTGGCAAATGGATTAGCCATGCAAATCCAACCTTCCTCAACATATGCGGAATAACTAACCGGAACCGAGAAGATTCCATCTCTTAAAAAATTGTACGTGAGCTAGCTCGCTCTCTCTCGGCAAACGGAAAGAGCTGGTTACCGACAAGCAAGACTCACCCAGAGTTGTAAACTCTCTAAACATGGTTCATTGCCCTCAACGCGCGTACCGCGGACTTGCCGCGAGTCTCGCCGCGGTAATTACTCTGTCAGCAACTGCGCCGCTGGCTAACGCAACAGTCACCGCAACTGCTGACTCCACCGATACCGGCGCATTTTCACAGGTAGTCGTCGCAGCTCCATCTTCAACGGAGCCGGCTAAGCCCTCCGACGCAAAAACCAAGAAGACCACCGAAAAGCCAACTGAAAAGGCTCCCGAGAAGAGCACAGGGCGAACCGCAGAGAAGTCGGCGGAACAGTCGGCTGAGAAGTCGACCGAGAAAACCTCTTCACCGACATCGGAAACGTCCTCGACGGAGCCGTCGGAAAGCACTGTGAAAAGTGAGCCGAAGGAGTTTCCCCCACTTGTGCCAGGGGCGAAGACCCAGTGGGGCCTTGGCGTGCAAACTCGTCTCGACGAAGTGACTGAGAAGTTCGACGCTAAGGGCGGCATGCTCGGCATGGGCATTCTGGATCGCCAGACCGGTGAGTTCATCTGCAACTCACACTGTGATGATGTTTTTCGCCTCGCCAGCCTGATGAAGGTATTCGTCGCCGACGTTGTGGCCTATTCCAACTACACGCAGCCGAAGAAGGGCGAGATCGTCGCTGGCCAGGGCGATATGCCGGTTGAGGGCAACCCCGACGCCATGTTGCGCGACGACATGATTCGATACTCCAACAACGAAGCAACTGACGAGCTGTGGGATTCCTACGGCGGTGTACGCATCGTTGACAATGTCCGGCAGCGCTACGGCCTGTCGGATAAGACTGTCGGCTCACCTATGTGGGGAGCTACCACCAGTACGCCAGCCGACATGGTTGCCTACTTTGACCGGATGCTGAGCGAAGAAGGCGGGCTGAGCGACACGGAGACCAAATACATGCGTCAGCTGATGTACTCACTGCCGCGCTACTCCTACGGCGATGCAGACCAGAACTTCGGTCTGCGTGCAGCGCTACCGAAGGAAACGATTGCCAACAAGTCCGGTTGGTACGAAGAGCAGCACACCACTGCCGGATTCCTTGGCGACGATGACCGTTACGCTATCGCGGTTCTGGGCAAAAACCTGACCGCCAACGAACTCACCGAAGCTGTCAAGCACGTGTTCCCAGACGGGCAGGTTCTGCCAACAGGTGAGAAGGAGACAAAGCACGCCCGCACCAGCGCACCACTGTCGATTGAGGAGGACTCAAACAAAGTCGCTCCAGCCCTGTGGGCGCTAGTAGCAGCACTCGCTGGCTTTGGTATTGGCTGGCTCATTCGTGGCCAGCGCGCGGACTAGATACAAAAAGCCCCCCGCGCGCTTGAGGGCTAGTTCAGGCGCGGGGGCTTACGCGGAAGTGCTCCAAGTCGGAAAACGCACAGTATGCGGGCTGAACCGCAGAGTTTACTCGGTAGCGCTATCCTGTGCAGCCTGCTCGGCAATTTGCGCACGGACATCATCCATGTTCAGCTCCGAAGCCTGGCCAACCAGATCGCTCAGGGCGGCCTCCGGCAGCACACCAGAGTGCTGGAACAGCAGGATTCCCTCGCGGAAAACAAACAGCGTCGGAATCGACTGAATGCCCAGGGCTGCCGAAACCTCCTGGTTGGCATCGGTGTCCAGCTTTGCGAACACTACCTCTGAGTGCTTCTCGGAAGCCTTCTCATAAATCGGGGCGAACTGGCGGCACGGACCGCACCAGGATGCCCAGGCATCAACGAGCACAATGTCGTTGTTCTGAATAGTCTCAGCGAAAGTCTCGTTCGTAATATCAACAGTTGCCATGGGTCTAACTCCTCTTACTCTTTAACGTCGTGTTCTAACTTCACGTTCTTTACGTAGGTTTTTACCCGTTAGTCTCCCACAACGCACGCGGGGGTCGATTCATTCCCGCCGGGTTCGCGGGAACGTCGTAAAGCGGCGCGTGCTAGTGGTTGATGCGGACAGTGTTGGCCTGTTTACCCAGACCATCGATGGTGATGACCATTTCCTGACCATCCTGAAGGTAGGTCTGCGGGCTCATGCCGTGGCCAACACCCGCCGGCGTTCCTGTGGAGATGACATCGCCCGGGTTCAGCTGCACGAACTGTGAGATGTAGGCGATCAACTTCGCCGGGGAGAAAACAAGGTCCGCAATCGGTGCATCCTGGCGCAGCTCTCCGTCGACGTATGTGCGCACCCGCGCGGAGTCCGCATCGAAAGCATCAGCCGTGAGCATCCACGGCCCGAAAGCACTGGCGCGCTGCAACGTCTTCCCCTGTAGCCACTGCGCGGTGGCATACTGGAAATCGCGCTGGGTGAAATCATTCATAATCGCGTACCCAGCGATAGCGTCCTGTGCCTGCTCCTCCGACACCCGCAGGCAGGTCTCGCCGACGATAACCGCGAGCTCGCCTTCGTAATCGAGTTTCTCCGCGCAGGCCTCCGGCACTCGGATGTCATCCTTCGCGCCAGCGACGGCATCGGCAAACTTCGCGAATAACGTCGGCACCTCGGGGCGCTGGTGTCCCATCTCATCGATGTGCGCGGCATAGTTCAGGCCGACGCAGACGATCTTGCCCGGCCGCGTAATCAGCGGTGCGAACGCCCACGCGCTCTCCGCCATGACGTTGTCAGGGTTGTTCCCCGCCTCCGCCAAGAGTTCTTCCGCTTCACGACGCCACGTTGGCCGCGCTAACACATCTCCGAGACAGTGGTCATCAAAAAGGACCGCTACGCCGTCGCCGAGAACAGCGGCGCGGGTTGCACCCTGGTATCGCAACGTTGCTAGACGCATGGCTTTCTCATTTCTTCATGGCTATTCTCTGTGTCACTTCTGCCGCCTGATCGGCTCTCGGTTCCACGCTACCGCCTTGTTGAGCTGAATTAGGAAGCAGGTTCGCTCTTCGGCTGCCGCGGAGCCTCGCCTTCAGGCAGGGAAGAAGGATTCTGGCTGCGCTGAAGGGCACGCTGCCCCGGCGTAGTCATGCGCACTACCCACGCAGGACGGACAAAGAGCCACCCGGCACCGATGGCAAGCAGCAACCTGTGCAGACCAAGACACAGCATCGCCGCAATGATAGTCACCAGCGGCGTCATGATGACCAAGTGTGGGTCCTTCGGCAGGATGAGGTCACAAATAATCATGACCACAACCAACATTGGAATGTGCATGAGGAAGATAGGCAGCGTTCGGCCGCCAACCTTTTCAAAAGGCACAACTAGGCGAGTGTTCTGCAGCATCGCCATGACATTGATTGCAGCCAGTGCGCCAGTGGTGGACAGGTACACGCGGGTGAAGCCGACGTTGCCTTCGTTAAAGCTCGAGTAGGTCGCCTGCACCCAGATTGCCACCGACAGGAACGCCGTCAGTGTCACTAGCAGTGAGAGGCCGCTGCGACGCTGTGCCATCCGGAAAATCCAGGGCGCACCGTACATGCCCAGCACGTAGAAGAACAGCATTTTGCTGACGAAGTCCCACGACCAGCTGGACGAGGCAAAAGGTGCCCATGCACTAATGAGGCCTGTAACGATGAGCTGAATCACCGGATGTACCCAGCGAAATGCTCGTGTGAGAATTGCAAACAGCGCCAGCGCCCACAGGAACCACAGGTAGGAAGTTGGTTCGATGATCGCGTGAAGCGTGTTGTAAATTCGCGGCCCCCACGCGCTGTGGTCCGTGATCGGCGGCGGAGACACTATGCCATCGGCATCCACGTGCGTATATGGCATGAGGAAAAGCACGAAGTCACGCAGTGGCACCCAAATCACGTAGAGATAGACCATCACCCAGATTCGGCGATTGGCCAGCTTATGCCACGACTCCTTGAGTGCCTTACCGGCGAACAGACCAGATAACAGGAAAAACAGCGGCATACGGATTGGTCCGAGGAAGAAGTTAATCCCCGCCCACTGCGCCGTGTAGTAACCGTGCGCTTGCAGCTCTGTGATGGCATGGCCAAGCACAACTAAAAGAATGCACAGCCCCTTAGCCGCATCTACCCAACCGACGCGCTGTTTCGGCGCACTCTTCTGCCTTTTCGCTTTGGCCTCCGCTGCCACGGGAGCGGCAGTTGGTGACATAGTGCTTCCCCGCTTCCCGACGACTCCGCGTAACCCTCAAAACCTTCAAAACCATCAACGCACGAAAACTCGCCCCATTGACTGTCACTCACCTTACCTAGCCACCCGGATTGCACTAATTCTGGGTGGCTAGGCCAGGCACCTAGAGAGAACCGCTGGGCTCCTCCGCCAGGTTGGCGAACCTGGAGTAATGCAGCTGGTGGGCCACAGCAATGCTTCCGGTCGGTCCACCACGGTGCTTTGCGACGATAATATCCGCCTCACCAGCACGTTCATGGTCAGCCTCCTGCGAGTCCGGCCGGTAAATCAGCATGACGATATCGGCATCCTGCTCCAGCGAACCCGACTCACGCAGGTCCGAGACCTGTGGCTTCTTATCTGTGCGAGCTTCCGGACCACGGTTCAGCTGCGAAATTGCAATCAGCGGTACCTCGAGCTCCTTCGCCAACAACTTGAGCTGACGGGAGAACTCCGAGACCTCTTGCTGCCTGGACTCGACTTTTTTACCCGAGCTCATCAGCTGCAGGTAGTCGACCACGATCATCTTCAGATCGTGCTTCTGCTTCAGCTGACGTGCCTTCGCGCGAATTTCCATCATGGTCAGGTTCGGCGAGTCATCAATAAACAGCGGAGCATCACGAATCTTGTCGCCGACCTCGACCAGCTTTGTCCAGTCCCGCTCATCCAGGTCACCGGAGCGCAAAGATGCCATGTTGATCTTCGCCTCTGCGGACATGATGCGCATCATGATTTCGTTGCGCGACATTTCCAACGAGAAAATTGCGCTGGTCATGCCGTTGCGAATCGATGCCGAACGCATGAAGTCCATTGCAAGCGTGGACTTACCCACACCCGGACGAGCCGCAATAATCACCATCTGACCTGGGTGAAGGCCATTTGTCAGCTTGTCCAGGTTGGTAATCCCCGTCGGCACACCCTGCGCCAGGCCGCCGTTTTGGGTAATAAGATCCAGTTCCTCCAGCGTGTCATCCAGGACATCGGCGATGGGAACGTAGTCATTCTTCGTGTTCTCACGTCCAACGCTGAAGATGAGCTGCTGCGCCTCATCCACCAGCTGCTCCGGCTCCGTGTCCTCCGCGCCCGCATAGCCAATCTGGGCGATCTTCGTGCCGGCCTCGACCAGGCGACGGATTGTCGCCTTCTCCGCAACAATACGGGCATAGAACTGCGCATTCGCCGCCGTTGGCACCAGGGAGGCCAAGGTGTGCAGGTACAGCGGACCACCGATACGCTCCAGGTCTCCAGTTCGATCCAGACGACCTGCCAGCAAAATGGGGTCAATTTCCGAGGACTCACCGTAGAGGTGCAAAATCGCCGAGTAAATCGTCTGGTGCGCTGGCCGGTAGAAATCCTCCGGCGTCAGCTGCTCGTACACATCCGCGACGACCTCTGAGTTCAGCAGCATCGCGCCGAGCACACTCTGCTCCGCCTCGATATTGTGCGGCGGGGTGCGCTCAAAAGTCGCGCCCGCGACGGCACTCGCACGAGCGCCACGACCACGGTCTCGCTCCCAGTCCCGCGCCCCAGATCCGCTTGCCGACGATCCGTTGCCCGAGCTCTGCGAGAAGGAATACTCCTCCGGTGGCGCATCCTCTACCGGCGGTTCCGGAGGCAGCGGAACGTCATCGAAGGAATCATCGTGGGAATTTACCGAGTAGGACGACGCCTCGTCCCCTGCTCCTGAATGACCACCATCACCTACAGGCTGACTCATCGTGAGCAGCTCCTCCCCTTCTGGACCACTTAGGTGCCTTTTCAACCCTGTTGCTGACTGACCGTCACACTCAATATGTCTGTTCCGCCCGCCAGCACTGGACACCTGACTACCTACCGCAGTTATACCTGCTCGAGCGGATTGACGGACCTGTAAAAGTACCCTTGAAGGCCCCAGAAAACAATCTTCTACGAGGTTTATCCCCGAAGTTATCCACAGCACCTGTGGATAAGCCTGGGGAGAACATGTGCACAATCAAGAAAAGTCCAGGTGAACGGTCCGTAACCCTAAACCGCCGCTTGAATGTTAACGGGGGTAGCGGAGTTTCAATCCGAAAATATTCTATCTACGCAGGTCAGTGCGTATTTGCCTTAATCCTGCACAAATGTAATCCTCTGCTACCCCTTTAGCATCGATGCTGCTCATGCGGAGATTATTAACGATGAATTAATAAAAATCTCGCGCTCTCCAGAAAAGTTATCCACGGCAGCCAGGCAAGTTACCCACAGGTCTATCCACAGCAATCGTCGTTAGCCTGTGGACAAGTCGTAGACGCTCTTTCCAGCACCTGCGTAAAAGGCTTTAAACCAGCCTTAAACCACGAAAAGCCCCGACCTTTCACTACGAAAGATCAGAGCTTCACGTGTGCTGTTGTCATTGGGCCTCAGAGCCCGCGCAGTCTTTAAACGCGGTGCTCGTCAGCCGCCGTCAAAGTAAAAACTCTAAACCGCGAACTTACGCGGCGACGACCTGTACGGAAACATGCGCGGTAATCTGCGGGTGCAGCGCGATGTCAACGGTGTGCTTACCAAGGGACTTGATCTGGCTCGGAGCAAGCACGACTGCGCGCTTGTCGATAGCCTGACCGGAAGCCTTACGAACTGCATCGGCGATGTCACCCTTGGTGACAGAACCGAACAGCTTGCCATTTTCCGAAGCCTTCACAGCAACGGAGACGTTGTCGAGCGAATCAATCTTCTGCTTGACTTCACGTGCATGGTCGAGGTCGCGGATAGCGCGAGCCTCCTGGGCACGACGAATGCCCTCGATCTGCTTTTCTGCGCCGCGGGTGGCAACAATTGCCAGTCCGCGAGGAAGCAGGTAGTTACGTCCGTAGCCGGCCTTGACCTCAACGATGTCGCCTGCGACACCGAGCTTGTCAACGTCGGCGGTGAGGATCAGCTTCATGATCCCTGCCTTTCGCTGGATATGTCTTTAAAAGATTTTGAGAATTGTGGATGCTAAATCTGCTGCAAACTAGTCACGTAGTGCCGTGGCTGGAAGGAGTTTAGAACGGAGGCTCATCGCCGCCGAAGCCGCCACCGGCCGGAGGAGCTGAGTTCCACGGATCTTCCGCAGGAGCTCCGCCACCAAAACCGCGATCGCTCTGTCCACCCTGGTTGCCCTGGTTTCCACCAAAGCCACCGCCGAAACCACCACCGGCATTTCCACCCTGGCCGCGGTTGCCGCCGCCAAAGTTTCCACCGCCGTTGCGTGGAGTGCGCGTGACCTGAGCTCGAGCGAACTTCAGGGACGGGCCCACCTCATCGACCTCAACCTCAAAGACGGTACGACGCTCGCCCTCGCGGGTCTCGTAACTGCGCTGGCGCAGACGACCCTGGACGATGACGCGCATGCCCTTGGAGAGACTTTCGACAGCGTTCTCCGCTGCCTCACGCCACAGGCTGCAGGTGAGGAACATGCCCTCGCCGTCAACCCACTGGCCATCTCGGTACACCCGCGGAGTCGACGCAACGCGGAAATTCGCCACGGCGGTGCCATTCTGGGTGTACTTAAGCTCCGGGTCAGCAACCAAGTTGCCAACCACCGTGATTTGTACGTCTCCCTGAGCCATGCTTCTTCTCCTCGGTTGTATTCTGTCGAGCTGATGATGGGGCTTTCGCCCGCTATCCTACGACTTTCGCATTACCGGTGTGTCCCATTCGAGCACTCTGGTTACGCAAATATGACGCAGATTAACGATCAACCCGCAGCACCTTGGTGCGCAGGATGCTGTCGTTCAGATTCAGACGACGGTCGAGTTCCAGCACGGTTGCGGACTCGCAGGTGAGGTCGACGACAACGTAGATGCCGTCTTCCTTCTTCTCGATCGGGTAGGCGAGGTGGCGCTTACCCCAGATGTCCACCTTCTCCACCTTGCCGTTCTCCTTGCGGACAACGTCGAGGTACTTCTCCAGGGACGGGCCTACGGTGCGCTCATCCTGAGACGGATCGATAATAATCATTACTTCGTAGTGACGCACGGACCTCATCACCTCCTATGGTCTAGTTCTTGTATTTCGGCTACACAGCGTGGTGCGCTGGCACTGTCTTTCATGCCAACCGCTATGCAGCAGGAGGATCGTTGCGTCAAGCAACCCTGCCAGGGTACCGCAGGCAGAGGTATATGTCCTAATCGCAGGCGCCATCGGCAAGCAGTACTGGCAAGCGGTGTCAGGGCGCCGAATAGAAAGAGACGCACACAGAGCTACTGCGTGCGCCTCTTTGAATTGTGAAGTTGTCGCGTGCTTGGTGGGCAGTTAACGCTCTAGCAACTGACTACCTGGCCTGCGTCCTACATTGATGTCGAGGAAGCATGTGCCAACGCAATAATCACCGGAATGACTGTCGCGAATAGGAAAGCTGCCAGGCACAGAGCCCAAATGATTGCCGGTTTCCACTTCTGCATGAAGCCCCAAAAGGCCGTGCCGAACATCAGGAAGCCAATCGCGACGCAGACGATGGTGAAAATCACCCACGTGTCCACTTACTGTCCACCTCCAGGGTTACCGGGGTCTCCGCCGCCTTCATTGCCACCGCCGAAACCACCGCCTCCCGGAATCGGGATGGGCAGTAGGTCAGCGATTCCGCCGCCACCGCCTCCGCCATCGCCACCCGGAACCGGAAGCGGTGCAGGCTGCTCCTCGGAGGACTCAGAGGTCGACTCCTCGGCCGACTCCTCTTCTGTGGTCTCCGGGGCATAGCCCTGGTCATAGCCAGAGTCAGAGGTCGACGGCGCCTGGTACTGCGGCGCACCTGCGACACCACCGATTGGCTCCGGCTTGGTGAAGTACTCAAAGTCCTCGTTAGACAGTGCGTTATCCATGGTGTACTTCCACAGATCGCCCGGGGTTTGCGAGCCGTACATGATGCCACCATAGGAGTTGTAGAGCGCCGAACCATCGACGTTGCCAACCCACACTGCAGTCGACAGCTGCGGTGTCGAACCGATCATCCACGCATCCTTGTTCTGGCCGGTGTCACCCAACTGCGTAGTACCGGTCTTGGCGGCCGACGGGCGACCACCACTCAAGGGCTTGTTGCTGTAACCGGCAATAGGCTCCATGGCCGATATCATATTGGTGGCCACTGCCTTGGAAACTCGACGGTCGCCCTTGTCAGCGTTGGACTCGTAAACAATCTCGCCCTTGGAGTTTTCGACCTTCTCTACGAAGTGAGTCTGCTGATAGACGCCATCGTTAGTCAGGGTAGCCAGACCAACGGCCATATCCAGCGGACGTGAGAGGTACTGACCCAGGGCGATACCGTCCTGCGAGTGACCGTTGTCGTCCATCAGAGTCTTTTCAATACCCGGGATGGACTCAGCCACGCCCAGACGATGAGCCATTTTGGCGGTGTCATCCGGACCATTCTTCAGGTCGCGCTGCAGGCGAATAAACGGGGTGTTCAGCGACTGCTTCAGGGACTCATAAAGCGGAAGCACGCCACCGCCGGCACCGCCGTCGTTGTGCAGAGTGACGTTACCGGACTGCACAGGTGCCGAAGAGTACTGCGCGGTCAGTGGAATACCTTGATCGAGAGCTGCTGCCAGCGCAAAAATCTTGAAAGTAGAGCCGGTCTGCAGACCGCTGTTTGCGTAGTCCCAACCAGTCGGATCGTCGCCACCGTAGTAGGCGCGGACAGCACCGGTCTTCGGCTCCACCGAAACGATGGCGGCACGCAAACCCGTTGACTGATCGACGTAGTTTTCCATCGCATCCAGGGCAGCCTGCTGCACCGTCGGGTCAATGGTCGTCGTAATGCGTAGACCGCCAGTGTTGACCTCCTGCTCGGAGATACCTTCGCGCTCCAACTCAGCCAGAACCTGATTCTTAATCATGGCAGCCGGGCCGGGCTCCGGAGCCTGCTTCGGCGCCAACGCCGGATCGATGGTCTCCGGGTACTGCATTCCCGCGCGGTCCTGCGGCGAGACGATGTTCATCTCCACCAGGCCATCGAGGACGTAGTTCCAACGCTGCTCAGCCTCCGGGCGGTTAGTCCACGGATCCAGTGCAGATGGACGCTGAATCGAGGCTGCCAGCACAGCACCCTCTTCGGCATTCAGCTCACCGACTTCCTTACCGAAGTAGGCCTTCGACGCTGCCGCGATACCGTATGCGTTACGACCAAAGTAAATCGTGTTGAGGTAGGCCTCAAGGATTTCGTCCTTAGTCCACTCCCGCGCCATCTTCGCCGACATGACCAGTTCCTTGGCCTTACGGGTCAGCGTGCGCTCATTGCCCACCACAGCATTCTTGACGTACTGCTGCGTAATGGTCGAGCCGCCACCGGCACTGGAATTACCAGTCACGACTCCCAGAGCCGCACGGGCATAACCAGTCAAGGAAAAACCCGGGTTGGTATAGAAATCACGATCCTCAGCTGCCAGCACTGCATTGCGTACAGCATCCGGCACCTTGTCGATAGTGATGTTGCTTCGGTTACCGCCCTCGGGGACGATGCGCGTGATTTCCTTTTCACCACTGCGGTCATAAATCACCGCAATCTGGCTATTGGCCAACTCCTCTGGCTCCGGCACGTCCGTTGTCGCATAAGCAACACCGAACACAACTACCGGCAACAGCACGACCAGCGCCACGGCTAGACCGAGCCACGCTAAAATTCGCCGCTTATTATCAGTCGGCTGTTCTTCTTGCGCCATCGAGCTTTCCTCTTCATGGTCATCTGGTTCATGGTCATCTGGGGCGTACTGCCCCTTCTCCGGGTCCGGCTCGCTTGCCGACGTCATCTCTGAACCGGTAGCCAGACCCTCGTCACTGCCACCGACCGAAACAGCATCAATGCTGTCGCTGGAATCGTCGTCAAGCGATGCGTCATCGGAGCGTGCGTGCGTATTGAAGGAATCAGCATCCGGCTGATCCCACCACTCGCCTGATGAATTAGAACCCTGGCCCTCGTGAGGGCTGTTAGGACCGCCTGGGCTATCGGGTCGATCATTGCTCACGGGTGCTCTCCCTAGTTTTCTGACTCTTCTCGAGCTGCCTGAAGTGTCCGGGTCAGGAAACTCCACTTGCAGTCGGGGCACACCTCAACTTCTTTGACGGTGCACGAACCATATTCATTAACTATTGCGGATAATTCGTTTTCAGTACAAGCAGAGCCGGAACGACGGCCCAAGTTTTCTCCGAACACCCAGAATACGAGTCGGAGGTCGAATTTGCGACATACTGGGCACTCTTCCTGGGGCTTTCTGCCGTGAAAACGCGCGGCAGCGACCAGCCGAGCATCGGCATCACAGAGTGATTTCCGTGAAATCTCCCCTGCACGCCACTGCTCCAATAACTGCTTCTTGAGCAAGGAGTGATCGATCTCGCCCTGCCATGTCATCACGAAGACAGATTAGCAGGCGCGTGCGGGCTGATTTCACCCCCGCTTTATCGGTAAACACATGCCCCCTCACGGTTCGGGCATCGGCAAAAAACGCATAAAGGTATAACGTCACGCTCGTTACCTCAATGCGTGCACCCACTCACGGCCGCACTGCTGGCGTAAGGCCCTGGCGCGGGGTCCTGATGCTAGGTCCTGATGCGAGTTCCCGGTGTGAGTTCCCGGCGCGAGGTCAAAGCCTCCGAGCACATAGTTTCAAGGAGAATTACCAAATGAGTTCAATTCGCGTCGCTATCGTCGGCGTCGGCAACTGCGCCTCCTCCCTGGTGCAGGGTGTCGAGTTCTACCGCGATGCAAAGCCCGATGAGACCATTCCTGGCCTCATGCACGTCGTCTTCGGCGACTACCACGTCTCCGATGTCGAGTTCGTCGCAGCTTTCGATGTTGACGACAAGAAGGTCGGCAAGGACCTCTCCGAGGCCATCGTTTCCTCTGAAAACTGCACCATCAAGATCGCCGATGTCCCGACTCTCGGCGTTGAGGTTCAGCGCGGCCCGACCCTGGACGGCGTTGGCAAGTACTACGCGGACACCATCGACGAATCCCCAGCTGAACCGGTCGACGTAGTTCAGGCGCTGAAGGATGCCAAGGTCGATGTCCTGGTCTCCTACCTGCCAGTCGGTTCCGAGCAGGCCGACAAGTTCTACGCACAGTGCGCCATTGACGCTGGTGTAGCTTTCGTCAACGCCCTGCCGGTCTTCATCGCTTCCGACCCGGAGTGGGCCAAGAAGTTCGAAGACGCAGGCGTTCCGATTGTCGGCGACGACATCAAGAGCCAGGTCGGCGCAACCATCACCCACCGCGTCATGGCCAAGCTATTTGAGGACCGCGGTGTTCGCCTCGAGCGCACCCTGCAGCTCAACGTCGGCGGCAACATGGACTTCAAGAACATGCTCGAGCGCGACCGCCTCGAGTCCAAGAAGATCTCCAAGACCCAGGCTGTCACCTCCAATCTCACCGGTCCGCTGGCCGGCAAGATCGATGACCGCAACGTCCACATCGGCCCGTCCGACTGGGTGGACTGGCTGGATGACCGCAAGTGGGCCTACGTCCGACTCGAGGGCAAGGCCTTCGGCGAGGTGCCGCTGAACCTTGAGTACAAGCTCGAGGTCTGGGACTCCCCGAACTCCGCTGGCATCATCATCGATGCTGTTCGCGCTGCCAAGATCGCCAAGGATCGCGGTATCGGCGGCCCGGTTTACGCCGCTTCTTCCTACCTGATGAAGTCCCCGCCGAAGCAGCTTGCCGACGATGTTGCGCGAGCACAGCTCGAAGCATTCATCAAGGGCGAAGACTAAAAGGTACAAGCACTCAAAAGTACAAGCGAGCAGCTCCGAGAGCATGTTCCTTGAAAAGCGTCAGCCGGTTACCCATGCGGTAGCCGCTGGCGCTTTTGTGCTTCTCTAGCCTCCCCGCGCCCTCCCACGCTCTTCTCTTCCTCCTCGCCCTACTCGCTGCTGCGCCCATCTCGTCCCCGCCATGGATGCGTGCGCTGCAGTCGTCGTAAAGCAGACAGCAATACACCCGCGAGGATGAATCTGCGAGACATATCACAAGCCAAAAGCATTCTCGAAAGTAGCCGTATGGCTACCTCCAACCCAACGTTCTAAGTACAGAAGAAGTGACACTTTAGGGGGTTTCTGCCAGCACCGAAAAACCTTATACGCAGATAGGTTTAATGTTTTGTACTGGGGTTTTAGATGTTTGGTGAAAATTCCTGGTGATTTCATCGCCGAAATCACCAGTTGTAGAAAAATAAATAGCACCCCAAATAAATTTCGTATTGGCAACTAGCACTGTTCGCATATAACATCGTCGCTATGACATTATCTTCGGGCTCGATTGGCAATCCTGATGCCGTTACTCCTCTGTCGCTCGCTAAGCGCATTCGCCCTCTCCTGACTCGCGCTGAGCTGCTCTACAGCCGCCGCTCCTCGGAGTCCCAGCTCAGCCGCGCGCAGCTGTCCATCATGATGACCCTGGAGGCACTGGGCGCCTGCCGTATCAGCCAGTTGGCTGAGGCCGAGGCCATCCGCATGCCCACCGCCTCCAACGCCGTGCACCACTTGGAGGTCGCCGGCATGGTGGAGCGCGTCCGCGACAGCAAAGACCGCCGTGGCGTCCGCGTTGAACTGACCGACCGTGGCCGTGAAGAGCTGCACCGCGTTTCTGAAGAGCGCAATCAGCAGATGGCTGAGATGTTCAGCACGCTGACCCAGGAAGAGCTGGAGTTTGGCGCTGGTCTTGAGACGATTCTGTCCAAGATCCTCGAAAACTACCCGGAGCACCCAAAGACAAACCCAAGCGTCTAGTCTCTTTTCCAGCTAGCCCTGCCACCTTTAAGCCCACAGGCAGGATACATAGCTTTTACACTTCCTCGGTGCCGTTTTAAATATGCCCGCCTATCCACGTAGGCTATTACCCAGAAGCACCACTTGGATATTTCTGAGTAATCACAGGAGGATTAGCGATGGCTTCCCGCCCGCTTCGTATCATGATTGCGTGGCGTCCAGGCGAGTACGGCACCGAAACGCTTGCTTACGCCGCTTGGTTAGCTCGCACCACGAAGGTGCAGATTCGCGTTGTCAGCGCACTGTCGCGTGGCTGGCCGCTGACCTCACTGGCTCGGTTGAGCACCAATGACTCCTGGGTTTCCCACGAAACCGAGTCTCTTGAAAAAATCATCAAGGATGAGCTAAAGCTCGCTGGCCTGCGCAAGGGCATGCTTGACGACGATGCCGTGCGAATCATCGAATCCTCCAGCGAATCCACAACTATCTGCAACGAAGCCGAAGAATTCGAAGCCGATGTGGTTTTGCTTGGCACGCGCCGAAGCAATACCAAGGACTGGACCGCCAAGAACCGCAGTCGCTTTACTGCGGGATCAACCTCGGATGCGCTGCTGCATTACTCGCCAATCCCGCTGGGATTGGCGATCCCCGGCGCGAAGCTTTCTAAGCACGGTGTGACCCGTGTCAGCATTTGCTACATTGACACCCCGCAGTCCCACCATGCATTGAATAAGGCTGCTGACCTGGCATATCGCTGGGAAGTTCCCCTGCGCCTGGTCTCGTTTACGCCTCGTGGTGCGACCATGTACCCAACGGAGAACGGCTACGGCCCCTCCTCTGACCTGATGATTGAGTGGCGCGAGCAGGCTATGGGGCTGCTCGACCGCGGTATCGACCGCGCACATACCCGTTACCCAGACCTTTCCGTTGATGCGGAAGTGGCGTCCGGCAACGGTTGGGAAGAGGCCATTCAGTCCATCAAGTGGAAAAAGGGAGACTTGCTCGTTTTGGGTTCGTCTACCCTTGGCCCATTCGGACGAATTTTCATCGGCTCGTCGACTAACCACATCGTTCGCCACAGCCCGGTGCCAATGCTGATTACTCCGGCCTAGTATGGCAGGCACATCAGACGGCATTTAGAGGCGAGGGGAGCAGATGGTGGATAATTCACCGAAGCGCAGTACACCAGAGCGCAATGAGGATGAAATCTTCGACGAGCTTGAGCGCAAGATGTATTCCGGAAAGCGTGCCTACATCTACACCGCGGGTGTGATTCTTACGACGCTGCTCGCGGGCCTCATTATCGGCATCGCCGGCGCCATTGTCGGTGGCCCCACCTGTGATGCGGGTAAGTCCAGCTTCCTCTGCTCCCGCACTTGGGAGATCCTTTTCCCCGTTGTCCCGGGCGTAATCTCCCTGGTCGGCTGCCTTTTGGGCTTCTGGCAGACCTACGTGGAGTGGAAAAACTTCCGCAACTGGCGCGCGTGGCTCGCTATGTGCTGGGTGCTCATGCCCTTCACTTTGATGTGGATGCTCTCCACATTCGGTGTCCTGATTCTGGGCGTTAAGTAGGGGTAAGAGGCGGCCAGCCTCGGAGCCACCCTCTTGAGGTTTTTGCGAGAAAGCCTCAAGCGAGAAAGTGTCTGGGTTTATGACAAATTTGAGTCGATTTTAGGCCTCAAACTGTCATAAACCCAGACACTTTCTTGTACGCACTAGTCTCCTTGGCTACTTCTTCACAACCAGGTTGACCATCTTGCCCGGAACGACAATGACCTTCACGATATTGCCACCGGCGTTCTCCACAGCTGCGACAACCTTTTCGTCGGCACGCGCGGCGGCCTCGATGTCCTCGCGGGAAGCATCGGTAGCCACGTCAATGCGAGCGCGAACCTTGCCGTTGATCTGAACTGGCAGCTCAACGGTGTCGTCGACCAGCCACTTTTCGTCAACTGCCGGCCACGGACCGTGTGCCAGGGACTCGGTGTGGCCGAGACGGCTCCACAGTTCCTCCGCGATGTGCGGTGCCACAGGGCCAAGCATGAGGGCCAGCGGTTCCACGGCGGCGCGCGGGGCACCGGTCGAACCGTAGGTCTTAGTCAGGTAGTTGACGTACTCAATGAGCTTTGCGACGGCCGTGTTGTCACGCAGCTCTGCGTAGTCAGAGGTAACCCCTTCCACGGTGCGGTTGAGCGCCTTGAGGTCGTCGTCGGAAAGCGCTGCGTCCGTGACGGCGAGCTCACCGGAGTCCTCATTGACCACCAGGCGCCAAGCGCGCTGGAGGAAGCGCTGCGAGCCGACCAGATCCTTCGTCGCCCACGGGCGGGAGGTGTCCAGCGGACCCATGGCCATCTCGTAGACGCGCAGGGTGTCAGCGCCGTAGTTGTCGCAGACCTCGTCGGGGGAGACGGCGTTCTTCAGGGACTTGCCCATCTTGCCGTACTCCTGGAAGACCTCCAGGTCAGAGCCGTCTTCGGCACCGCCTGGGATGAGGAACTTACCATCGCGCTCAACAACCTGATCCGCCGGCTGGTAGACACCACGGGCATCGGTGTATGCGTAAGCCTGGATGTAGCCCTGGTTGAACAGACGGCGATACGGCTCCTTGGAGGTCACGTAGCCGAGGTCGAAGAGGACCTTGTGCCAGAAGCGGGAGTAGAGCAGGTGCAGCACTGCGTGCTCGACGCCACCGACGTAGAGGTCGACGCCGCCTGGGTCGTCCTTACCGTGAGTCTCCGGGCGAGGGCCGGTCCAGTAGCGCTCGTTTTCCAGGTCAACGAACTCCTCAGCGTTATTCGGGTCGATGTAACGCAGCTGGTACCAGGAGGAACCTGCCCAGTTCGGCATGACATTGGTGTCACGGCGGTACTTCTTCTTGCCATCGCCGAGATCGAGCTCGACATTGACCCAGTCAGTGGCCTTGTCCAGTGGAGCCTTTGGCTCGGTGTCAGCATCGTCCGGGTCGAAGGTGACCGGCTTGTAGTCCTCGACCTCTGGCAGCTCGACCGGAAGCATGGACTCGGGCAGCGCGTGGGCGTGACCGTCCTCGTCGTAGACGATGGGGAAGGGCTCGCCCCAGTAGCGCTGGCGGGCGAACAGCCAGTCGCGCAGCTTGTACTGGACCTTCTCGTGACCAGCACCTTCCTTCTCCAACCACTCAATGACGGTGGCGATGGCGGTGTCCTTGTCCAGGCCATTGATGTCCAGGCCGGAATCATTGGCGGAGTTCACGCACGTACCGTTACCGACGTACGCCTCCTTTGCAATGTCACCACCTGCGACGACCTCGCGGATTGGCAGACCGAAGGCAGTGGCGAACTCGTAGTCGCGCTCATCGTGGGCCGGGACAGCCATGATGGCACCGGTGCCGTAGCCAATCAGGACGTAGTCGGAAATGAATACCGGCACCTGCTCACCGCTCACCGGGTTGGTGGCGTAAGCGCCCAGGAAGACACCGGTCTTTTCCTTGTTCTCCTGGCGTTCCAGGTCGGACTTGGAGGCAATTGCGGCGCGGTAAGCGGCGACGGCCTCGGCTGGGGTTTCCTTGCCGAAGGTCCAGCGCTCATCCACGCCCTCGTAGGAACCGCTGCCGGCTTCAACCAGCTGATCCACCAGCTCGTGCTCAGGAGCGAGCACCATGTAGGAGGCTCCGAAGAGAGTGTCCGGGCGAGTGGTGAAGACCCTGACCTTGGTGGAGACCTTCGGGCCGACCTCGGCTGTGAAGTCGACCTCGGCACCGCGGGAGCGGCCAATCCAGTTGCGCTGCATGGACTTGACCTTGTCCGGCCAGTCCAGCAGCTCCAGGTCGTCGACTAGGCGATCAGCGTAAGCGGTGATGCGCATCATCCACTGGCCCAGCCGCTTGCGGAACACCGGGAAGTTACCGCGCTCCGAACGGCCCTCGGCGGTCACTTCTTCGTTGGACAGCACAGTGCCGAGGCCCGGACACCAGTTGACCATCGAATTCGACTGGTAAACCAGACGGAATTCGTCGACTGCTTCGCGCTGCTCGGTCTCGCTGAGCTCAGCGTAGACGCGACCGTCCTTGGTAGCCATCTCGCCCGACTCCAAGAGTGGAATCAGCTCATCGATGCGACGGGCCTTCTTCTGATCCTCATCGAACCAGGCGTTGTAAATCTGCAGGAAAATCCACTGCGTCCACTTGTAGTAGTCCTGGTCAGTGGTCGCGAAAACACGGCGGCGGTCATGGCCAAGTCCCAGGCGGCCCAGCTGTCGCTCCATGTTGGCGATATTCGTTTCCGTCGTCACGCGCGGGTGCGTACCGGTCTGGATTGCGAACTGCTCCGCCGGCAAGCCGAAGGCGTCGTAGCCCAGGGTGTGCAGCACGTTTGCGCCCTGCATGCGGTGGAAGCGCGCGAAGACGTCGGTGGCGATGTATCCCAGCGGGTGGCCTACGTGCAGACCGACACCGGACGGGTACGGGAACATGTCCTGGACGAAAAGCTTGTCCTTCGGCGGAGTCGATCCGTCGGCAGCTGCCAAATCGCCCACCGGGTTGGGGGCGTAGAAGGTGCCGTTATCTTTCCAATACGCCTGCCACTTTCCCTCTAGCTGAGTCGCCAGCTCGGGGGAGTAGCGGTAGTCGGTGGCTTCTGCCGAGGACGAGGACTTTTCGCTGTTGGTCATGGTCTCACAGTCTAATAGGTGCGTTTGGCACGTGCTCAACCACCTATATAAATTGGAAGCATGATTGTCATCCCTGTAATTACCCTGGTTCTGGCTGTTTGCATAGCCGTTGTCGCTGGTTTGGCATGGTCGGCGAAGCTACCGGGTAATAACTGGATCGGAATTCGTGCGCCTGAGGCTCGAAAGTCCCAGGAAAACTGGGATATTACGCACCGCGTTGCCGGCCCGCCGTGGGCTGTGTCCGCTGTCGCTTTCCTCGGCGCCGCCATGCTCGGCTTCCTCGCCATCCGCCCGGAGGCCTCTGGTTGGATGTGGCTGTGGTACGCCGTCGCTCTGCTCGCCGGTATCGCCATGCTCGGCATTGGTGCGGCTATCGGCTCGCACACCATCGCGCTTTACGACGCCAAGGTCTCCGCCGAGTCCGGCTCCGGTTGTGGGTGCGGCGACGGTGACAGCGGCTGTGGCTGTGACTCCGCCGCCACTGATGCCACCGACACTGCGGCTGATGATGCCTGCTGCTCCGACAACCCGGCAGCAGACTGCGGTGTCTCCGGTGGCTGCAGCTCCTGTGGTCTGGAAGGACTGTGCACGGACAAGGGCTCATCCGCGAATGCCACTTTCAAGCCTGTGGACAAGGATGCGCTGCGCAAGGCAGCTGAGCAGAAGAAGTAAAAAATTATTGCAGAGAAAAGCTTCTGCAAAACAGTAAGACAACCTCTGGTTGCCCACTAAGCTATTTGTCCATGTGGCAACGAATTGTGAATTGGCGTCCAGATCCCCTCATCGTCGGTATCGTTGCTGCAGCGATACTGGCGATTATTTTTCCTGCAAGCGGCACTACCGCTGAGGTTTTCAGCTGGGCCACAAAGATCGCCATTGGCTTCTTGTTCTTCCTCTATGGCGCGCGCCTGAGCCCGCAGGATGCGTTGGCCGGTGTTAAGCATTGGCGGCTGCACATAACCATTCTGGCTTTCACATTCGTGCTGTTCCCAATCCTCGGCCTGCTGATGAAACCCCTGGATTGGATTCTTTCTCCTGGCCTCTACCTGGGCATTTTGTACATGACGCTGGCACCGTCGACGGTGCAGTCGAGTGTGAACTTCACCTCCATCGCCAAGGGCAATGTCGCCGGCGCAATCGTCAGTGCCTCGGCATCTAACCTGCTGGGCATTGTGGTCACACCGGTGCTGGTGATGCTGTTGATGGCCACCGGCGGCGGCATTCATGTGGATTCGTCGGTGTTCTTGGATATCTCGCTGCAGTTGCTGCTGCCATTCGCAATCGGCCAGCTCACTCGCCGTTGGACCCTGAAGTTTGCCGCCGCGAAGACGACTAAGAACGTTGACCGCCTATCTATCGCAATGGTCGTTTACGCGGCGTTCTCCGAGGGCATGGTGCAGGGCATCTGGTCGAAGGTGCCGGCAGGGGACATTGTCATCCTGTGTGTGCTTTCGGTCGTGCTGGTGGAATTCGTTTTGCGGTTGTCCGGATTCATCGCAAATAAGATGGGCTTCGACCGCAAGGACCGCATTGCGATTCAGTTCTGCGGTTCGAAGAAGTCCCTGGCCACCGGTCTGCCCATGGCTGCCGTTATCTTTGGTGCCGATGCCAGCCTCTACATTTTGCCGCTGATGATTTTCCACCAGATTCAGCTGATGATCTGTGCGGTCTACGCCGCTCGCTGGGGCAAGGAAGCAGAAGCTGAGCCGGAGCCACAACCCGCTTAACGCGGTCTAGCGCATGGACCCGAGGGGCGAATCCGGCTTGGCACATATACTGGGGCGCACAACATATGGTTCGGTTTTAAACGAGCAAACGAAAGTGTGAGATTCAGCATGGCTAACGAGAATCCGGCTCCGTTCTCCCCGGAACAGCGCGCCGCAGAAGAGACCGCAATCAACGAGTTCTGGTCGTGGTGGAACTCTTTTGGCGCCGATGCGCTCGACTCGATGTTTAGTGTCCAGCTCGGTATCGATGGTGCTCCGAATGCCGCCGATGTGGACATTATTGATGTCCAGAAGGAGGTCGGCGGCCGCATCGCCGCTATTAATGACCGGCTCATCTGGGGGTTTGAGGCTGGCGCTCCGTATTCTCGCCACCTTCTGACTGTTAGCGCTGCCGGCGATCCGGAGCTGCGTCCGGTCGCTCGCCGTTGGCTGGAGGCCGCGCCTGACGACGGCGCGGTGTGGTCTTTCACCGACCTCCGTCAGGCGGATCCGGCGATGAAGCTGTCGCTGGGGGATGTCGCGGCCACGTTGGTTGCACAGGGTGCGCTCGAGGCCGATGCTCCGGCCGAGGTCGATCCGGCAGACGCACGCGTGGCTGTTAGCAGTGGTCATGGGGCAGTGGACGTTCGTCTATTCCACCCGCTGTTCCCGGCAATTGCTCAGTTGGAGGACGGTGAGCGCTTGGTAGCTCAGCTCGGTTTCACGCTGCTGCAGCTGGCTCTGGGGGAGGAGGACTTCGGCCTATGGCTGCGCGGCTTTGCCTTCGCTGGCGAGGAGCCGGAAGGTGCTATCCCGCTACCGGAGCTGGGCGGTGTCGTCGAGCAGCTCGCGGAAGAGTGCCCGGAGTGGCTCACCATTGATGCCGAAGCCAACGGCCAGCCACTCGTCGTCGCTACTCGCGCGCCGATTACGCAGCTGGTGAGCCCGACTATGACGCAGCATGTGCTGATTCAGCTCATGCTCGGCAATATTGATGACAAGGGCTTGCCGACGGACGAATCGAAGGAATCCCTCTCCGAGTTCAATACCGCTGCCGCTGAAGCCATCGCTGAGGACAAGGGTATTTTTGTTGCAACTGAGCAATCCGATGGCATGGCTCTGATGCACTTCTTTATTGACCCGGCATCTGATGCGGAGGCGGGTCTGCAAGCTGTTGCGGAGACGTGGACCGAGGGAGAGCATGTCATCGATACCGCTTACGATCCAGCTTGGCAGCGCGTCGGTCACCTGCGCGTGTAGATTGGTTTTTTGTTATGAACGCTCGTCATCGTCTTACTCCACGGCCTTCCCGCGCGATTCGCATGGGTCTTACCGGTGTCATCGCTGTCACCAGCCTTCCGCTGGCAGCTGGAAACGTCGCTGCGGCTCCGCAGCCAAAACTGACTCCGCAGGGCACTATTGATGCTCCGGGGCGAACCCAGATCAGCTTTACCCACACCCCAAGTGGCACGCACTACGGTACGGCGAACGAGAATGAAGCTCGTCCGGGGCTTTCGATTGTCAAGCTCTACATTGCGGACTACGTCTTCAAACATGGCACAGAAGCGGACAAGGCGAAGGCCACAGAGATGATTCGCTACTCCGATGACAATATCGCCAGTGAGCTCTATGGCCGTTACCCGGATTCCATCAACGCCACTGCGCGTGAATACGGCCTCAGCAACACCCACGATGCAGGTCACTGGGGAAATTCAACTACGTCCAGCGCGGACACTGTGAAGTTCCTGGAGGCCAAGAAGCGTGAGAACACTTCTGACCCGGTTCTGGTTGCTATGAGCACCGCGTCACCTGTGGCAGCGGATGACTACCGTCAGGATTACGGCACCGCCACGCTGCCGGGTGTTATTGGCACAAAGTGGGGTTGGTCCGATGACCGCCAGAGCGTTCACGCCTCGGCATCCATTGGACCTGACTTCAGCGTCGCTGCTAACACCTACGGCACGAAGGAAACTCACACCAGCGATGTTCAGAATGCCTTCGACGGCACGCTGGGCACTCCATCGCTGCCGGACATCCCAGGCGTCCCGAACCTGCCCGAGAGCCCAAATCTCGGCGAACTACTGAATCTGCCGGAATCCCCGCAGCTGCCCCAGATTCCGGGACTACCGGACTTCACTGGTCAGGTACCGGCACAGTTCTAGCCACTGCCGCTAGCCACTGGTCCGCTGGCACCGTCCCACACACAGCGCACCTCACGCGACAAGGTTCACGAGGACCATATACAGCGCCGTGCCTACAAAAATCGAAATCACGGTGTTGCGCCGCCACCAGTGCAGGCCAACGGTGACGGCCAGCGCTACGGGCACGGCCCAGGCAGCGCCGGGGTCGCCACTCTCACCGCTGAGTCCTAGCCGCCCGAAGACGGTGTAGGCAACCAACGCCACCATGACTCCAACCGGCATGGTCGTGCCGAGGAACTCGAACAGGGGAGACCCCTTCAGAGTGCGCACGAATGCAAACGGCAGCGCACGCAGCGCAAGAGTCACCGTACCCATCGCAAAGAGCGCGGCAAGCACATAGCCGGAATCGGGCATCGCGGTCATGCTCGCTCTCCCTCCGTCGTACGCTGATTGCTTGCCGACGTCATGCGCATCACCCGATCCACCCGCGGTGACCACACGCGCAACAGCAGCAGGCCGAAGTACATCAGCAGTCCGATAACCAGCATCTGGTTCGGGTTAATCAGCCAGCCCACCAGCGTGCAGACGATAGCGGACAGGGGCAGTGACCAGTCCTTAGAAGTCTCAAACGCGTCCATGGCCAGCACCGTAAAGAGCGCCACCAGTGCGAACTCGGCACCGCGGATACCCTCGGGCAGTGCTGCGCCGGTTAGCGCCCCGACAATGCCGGAGCCCACCCACAATAACTGGCAGAGAATCTGAATCGTCAGCAGTCGGTGGCCCGACATCTTTTCGGTCGGATTTGCTGCAGAGACGATGGCATACGACTCGTCGGTAAGCGCGTATGTGGAATATGCGCGGCCGAGACGAGACTGTATCCGGTCGCGTGGGAACGTCAGTCCGTAGAAGACGTGGCGGAAGTTGACCATAAAGGACGTCACGGCACAGCCGAGCAGACCCGTATGCGCCATAACCAGGCCGACAGCGAGGAATTCCATCGACCCGGCGTAGACCACGAAGGAGAAGATGGGGGCCCACCACCAGCTAAAGCCAGTTTGTGCGATGAGCAGGCCGAATGCGAGCCCTAGCGGAATGAGTCCCATGCCCACGGGCAGTGTCTGCCGGATGCCGGCAGCTATGTCGCTGCGGTCGCTGTTTCCTGTGGCGCTACTTCCTTCAGCCCTGTTTCCTTCGGTATTGATGTGCTCACTCATCTAGTTGTCACGTACATCTACGGGATAGGTGCCATACAGTGGCAGCGGCCAGGGCTGACGGCGCATGCAATCACCCCAGATGTCCGCGGCAGCAGGCGCGAGTACATCTGAGGGCAGGGCAGGGGCGACGTACCAGTCACCGCGCTCGAGCTCGTCTTCCAGCTGCCCCGGATCCCAGCCTGCGTAACCGGCGAAGATGCGTGCGCCATCTATGCGGTCGCGTACGCCCTCCGGCTCCGCACCGAGGTTGACCAGCGCAAACCTGTGAGCGATGCGTTCCATCAGCGGGGCACCGGTAATACTGTCGGTCTCCTCTGGGAGGGTGGCACCATTTCGCACCACACCAATGCAGATTGGCTGTGTCTGGTTGACCGGACCCCCGACGTAGAGCACCGGCGGCTTGGCCATCAGCGGCGCCCAAGGCTCGAGCACATTGTGCACCGGCGTCTGCGAACGCTGCGTGAGATCGACACCAAGGGTGCCGTGTTCATCGTGCTCAATAAGGAAAATCACCGAGCGGGAAAACTCCGGCGAGAGCATGCCGGGTGCTGCGAGCAGCAGCATCCCGGCAGCCGGGTCGTTGCGCTCAAGGCTGGTAAAAAGCCGGTCGCCGTAGAGATTTTCCGGATTAATCGATGCCATTAGCTCTCACTTTCGCTTTCAGCCTGCTCACCGGACTGCTCGTACCACCATTTCTTCAGCGCCAAGATAGCATCTTCACGCTCCAGCGGACCGGACTCCAATCGCAGCTCTTTCAGGTAATTCCAGGCCTGTCCGACTTCTTTGCCGGGCTTCAGGTCCAGAATTTCCATGATTTCGTTGCCATCCAGGTCGGGGCGGACGCGTGCGAGGTCCTCCTGCTCGGCGAGCTCCTTGATTCGCGCTTCCAGGCTGTCGCAGGCTCGTGCGAGGCGTGCTGCTTTACGACGGTTTCTCGTCGTACAGTCGGCCCGCACGATTTTGTTGAGTCGTTCCAACAGATCTCCGGCGTCGTTGACATAACGTCGCACCGCCGAGTCCGTCCACTTGCCTTCGCCGTAGCCGTGGAAGCGCATGTGCAGGTAGACCAACTGCGAGATTTCGTGGTTGGTCTTCTTCGGGAACTTCAGTTTCCGAAGGCGGCGCCGCACCAGCTTCGCACCAACCACTTCGTGCTGGTAAAAGGTGACGTTTCCCTGCTCGTTGTAGGCACGGGTAGCGGGTTTGCCGCAGTCGTGCAGCAGTGCCGCCCAGCGCAGTACGAGGTCCGGTTCACCGGGTTCTTCCTGGTCAATAGCTTGCCGCATGACCTGCAGAGAGTGTTGGTAGACATCCTTGTGCTGGCGGTGTTCATCCTGCGTCATGCGCATGTCGGAAATCTCCGGCAGCACGCGGTCGGCCAACCCCGATTCCACCATCAGGTCGATACCTCGGCTTGGGTCCGCACCCAGGATGAGCTTGTTCAGCTCGGTGGAGATGCGCTCGACCGTGATGCGGTCAATTTCGCTGGACATTTCCTTCAACGCCTTGAGCACACGCGGTGCCACATCGAACCCCAACTGGGATGCGAAGCGGCAGGCACGCAGCATCCGCAGGGGGTCGTCGCCAAAACTGACCTCCGGCGCACCCGGGGTATCCAACACACCCGCGACAAGATCCTCGAAACCTCCGAGCGGGTCAAGGAAGGTGCGGGTGCCGTCACCGTGGAGCTCCACGGCGATGGCGTTACAGCGGAAGTCACGGCGGATTAGATCGCCCTCCAACGTGTCACCGAAAGTGACCTCCGGATTCCGGCTGACCTGGTCATACGTATCCGCGCGGAAGGTGGTGATCTCCACCTGACGGCCATGCCGTTCCGCGGAGAGTGTGCCGAATTCAATGCCGGTATCCCAGACAATGTCCGCCCAGTCATCGAGGATTGCGCGTGTCACCTCCGGGCGCGCGTCGGTGGTGAAATCGAGATCCACGCCCAGTCGCCCTAAGAGAGCATCGCGCACAGAACCGCCCACGAGGTACAGGCGATGGCCAGCTGCACTAAACGCAGCTGCCAGCGAATCCAGGATCTCCGACTCCTTGGCGATTGCCTGATCCGCCACTGCCAGCATTGCCGTCCTGCGCACCTGTGGGTCCGCGTCAGCAGTCGCCGGAGTAGCACCGTGAGGTGTAGTCCCCCCGGGCTGGTCACCATTTGTCGTTGAAGGAGTCGATTGTGTCACGACCGACACAATACCCGCTTATACCTATAAACCCGGTAGTCTAAGTGGAATGAACAACGTGGTACGCAATGACAACTCGGCGGCGAAGAGCCGTCGACGTCGTCGGCGACCGCGCAGAAGGGGTGGCGTTTCCTCGTCCACCAACACTAGCAACGCTACTACCAGCGGAAATTCTGCGAAACGTAGTGGCTCCGGTGCCAATGGCCCCCAAAAGGCCAAGCCAAACTCCGGTGGCGCCAAGAAATCTTCCAAATCACCGAAGTCGGCACGACCCTCGAAGCAGTCGAACAACCGCGGTGGCCGTAAGAACGGTCAGGATAGGACCAATCGCCGTCGTCACGCACAGACGAAGCGCACAAACAATCGCCGTGCGCACTCGTCGCGCGCGCAAAATGCAGCGCCGATGCAGACCTCGATTGAGACTTCGGCGGGCGGACTGGTCGTCTCGGGGCTTGCCGAGGCGGTCGGAGATGGCGGCAAGGTCAACCTGTCACGGATTTATGTCGCGCTCATTGGTCGGCACGATCGTCGCGGGCGCCTGCTGTGGTCGATGCCTAAGGGCCATGTCGAACCCGGCGAAGCTTTCGCTTCCACCGCCGAACGTGAGGTGTGGGAAGAAACGGGCATTCGCGGCGAGGTCATCGAAGAGCTCGGTGTGATTGACTACTGGTTTGTCTCCGATGGCACGCGGATTCACAAGACCGTGCACCATCACCTTCTGCGCTACGTCGATGGCGATTTGAACGACGAAGACCCCGAGGTCACCCAGGTCATGTGGGTCCCTGTAGACACCCTGGTGGAACGGTTGGCCTACGCTGACGAACGCAAACTGGCCCGGCGCGCGCACAATCTGCTGCCCGATCTCGCCCGCGCGGAAAAGCGAGCAGGCCGGCAGACGCCGAGGTGATTGCGCATGTTCAGGTTGCAGTTGCCAAGAAATGTTGTTCGTAAAGTCACGGCCGCTTCCGCAGCGCTCATACTGTGCTTGCCGACGACCGTTGCGCCCCCAGCTTTTGCGCAAGATGAGCAGTTGTGGGGCAGTGGCACCAATCGTGTCGGTGAACAGGGCCCCCTTCGGCTTTCGATAACCAGCTTCACTCCGCATGTCGCGGCTCTGCATTCGACACTGACCATCAAGGTGCAGGTGCACAACACCTCCGATGCGGATATCAGCAATGTTGCGCTGCGCCCACAGCGGGCCGGCGCACTGGCTTCCTCTGCAGATGCGCGGACGATTCTCGCTGAGCCTGAATCAGTGTTTGATGTGGCTGGGACCTTCAGTGCCCCCATCGAGCTGAAAGCGGGGGAGAAGCGTGAGGTTACGCTAAGTGTTCCTATCTCCGCACCGTCCCCAGAAGGACTCGACATCACGGAAGCCGGCACGTTTCCGCTGCTCATCAATGCTAACGGGCAACCGGCAGATGACATCGACCGCCTGCTGGCGGAAACACGCGCACTGCTACCGGTGACGGATCCGCAAGCCGCAGGTGATGAGCCGGAACCGCCTGCCGGTGATGAGAACGACAACGATGAGACCGACAATTCCGATGCGCCCACCCGCCGCGACCCAGTGCCGTTTTCGCTGATTTGGCCCATCAGCCAGCCAGTGCCACTGGTCGGCGGTGAGACCGGTGACGCACCCTCGTCGCCGAATCTCATCCTCACCGACAATTCTTTGGCCGAGTCTCTCGAACGCGGTGGCCGCCTCGACGGTTTGCTCACCTCGTTGGAAAAGGGCTTTGCCGGCCCGGATGGGCAGAGGTTGCGGGAATCGACCTGCATCGCCATCGACCCGGAGACCCTCGACGCAATCTCCAGGATGACCCGCGAATACTGGATTGGCACCAGCCGCCCAAGTCCTGTGGAGTCCTCTCCGCGACTGCGGGATTCCTGGGGAAACGCGGATGACACCAATCTCACGCATATGCCCGCCAGTGACAATGCTGCCGCCTGGCTCAATCGGCTGCACGATCTCACACAGGACACCTGCACACTGTCACTGCCGTGGGGCGGCACCGATGCCAGCGCCGTGGCTCGCGTGGGGGATCACGAGCTTTCGATGGAGGCACTCGCCGCTGGTCGGCAGACTATCGCCAAGCATTTGGACGTTCAGGCACTGCCGGGCCTCTATTTGCCGGCCGAGGGATACGTGACGTCGGAAAGCGCCCCGCTGTACTCGGCGGCCACGGCCCTGAACGGGACCACCCCGGAGCGCGCATTCGAAAACCGCGTAGATACCAGCGAGACGATGCCACCCTCGCCCACTCCACCCGAAGCCGCGCACGACACCACCGTGTTAGTCGCAGACAACACCGCCTTCACCGCCGATGGTCAGACACTGCGCCCCGGCCATAGTGGCGTGCTTGCCGACGGTAGCCGCGCCTTCGCCCTCCCTGGGGCACTGACAACCTCTCTGGCTGCAACAGGACGGTCTCCCCAGACTGTGGCGTATTCGAATTTGCTCGGACGCTACGATTTCCGAATCGACTCCGAGGCTGCACGGATGCAGACAGCGATTGGCACTCTGTTCCAATCACTGACTGATTCGGATGACCCTCGCGCGGCTGTGGTGGCAGCACCACCGTCCGGTTGGGATCCACGCGCTAGCGACGCTGAAGATTTCATGGCCGCGGTCCGGAAAGCCGTGGACGATAACCTGGCTGAGCTGACTCCGCTGATGGACTCCATCACCACTTCAGCTCACGACCTGGATGCGGGCTCGGTTACTCCAATTGACGAACTTGCCGATCCCGCGCCAGTGAGTGAGACGCTCGTGGAGAAGGCTCAACTGGCCTCCCGCGAAATCACGGACCTGACCACAATCATGTCCAACGATCCCAATGTCGCACTGACACGGTATGAATTCACCCGTCCCCTGCGGCACGACTTGCTGCGCTCGTTTACAACTCTCGGCCGGCGAAATCAGCTGCAGTCAACTGACGTGCAGCGGCGGAGCGAAGAACTCAGCGACCAGGCACTGATTATGAATCGACGCCTGCGCAATTCGGTGACGTTGGTAGCTCCCGGCGGTGTCTACACCCGCGCAACGCAGCTGTCGCCGATTGCGGTGCTGGCTCGTAATGGCCTGCCGCTGCCGGTTCCCGCGTTCGTGCGCGTCGGCGCTGGAGATTCGGTGTTGGAGGAGAAGTATGAGGCCGCCATCCCCGCCAAGGGGTCGGTGACTGTTCAGTTCACTCCGAAGTCGGGTGATGATGCAGAATCCACTCCGGCAACCAATGCTCCAGAGGGAGACCGGCCACGGGATAGTGGAGACAACTCCCACAATCTGTTGCTGTGGCTCGAATCACCTGGCGGCACGCCGATTTCTCGATCAGTGAGTATTTCCGTGCAATCGGGCGCTTCGGTTGGGGTTTTGGCTATCGTGACCCTCGTCATCGTCACTGTTGGTGGGTTTTTTGCCGCAAAACGGTCACAGTACTTTCGGAAATAGACCCCCTTTTAAGCAACAATAGGACATGTGACTGACTCAGACGCGCATAAATCTGGACTTCGAGGCCGCATTCGTCGCCCCGCGCCACCGGCTCCGGTTCCGGCGGCGCGGCCAACGGCTGAATCTCAGCCGGCCGAAGCGGCCCCGGACCTAACTCGCGTATCCGGCCATAAGGCAAATGCCGATACCGCCACTGACGCGATGACGGAATTGGCATCACCATCGCCAGCAAAGGCGGCAACTGCGACAGCAACCGCTTCCAGCGATTCCTCCGCAGGCTCGACGGCGGACGCAAATCAGGGACAGTCGAACTCGGACATCGTCGCCTCCACGGGCTCGATGGCAATCGCTACCCTGATTTCGCGCATTACGGGTTTTTTGCGAAACCTGCTCATCGGCGCGACGCTGGGTCCGGCTGTGGCTTCAGCCTTCAACGTCGCCAACACACTGCCGAACCTGATTACGGAAATCGTCCTCGGCGCAGTGCTGACTTCTCTGGTGGTGCCAGTGTTGGTGCGCGCGGAGAAGGAGGATCCAGATCACGGTGCCGCCTTCATTAGACGTCTCTTGACTGTCTCTATGACGCTGTTGGCAGTGGTGACGGTGCTGGCGGTGATAGGTGCGCCACTGTTGACCAGATTGAGCCTTAACGAGGCCGGTAAGGTCAACGTTCCGCTGGCAACGTCATTTGCGTTCTTACTATTGCCGCAGATTATCTTCTACGGCATATTTGCGCTGCTCATGGCGGTGCTAAACACCAAGGGAATCTTTAAACCCGGTGCGTGGGCACCTGTCGCCAACAACGTCGTGGCCATTGCCACGCTCTTGCTATATCTGTTCCTGCCCGGCCAATTGAGTCCGGATTCGGACGGTTCACTCTCCGATCCGCACATCCTGCTTTTGGGTCTTGGTACCACCCTGGGTGTCGTCATTCAGGCAGCCATCATGATTCCCTACCTCAAGCGCGCGGGCATTGATTTGCGTCCGCTGTGGGGTATCGACGACCGCATCAAACAGTTCACCGGCATGGGTGTCGCGATTATTACCTACGTGGCAATTTCCCAGGCTGGTTACTTCATCACCACCAATATTGCCTCGACTGCCTCCAAGGCCGCGCCGACGATTTACCAGCAGGCGTGGCTGCTGTTGCAGGTGCCCTACGGCATCATCGGCGTTACCTTGCTGACCGCCATCATGCCGCGACTGTCCCGCAATGCAGCCGACGGCAATGATGGGGCAGTGGTCCGCGATCTGTCCATCGGTACGCGCCTGACCATGATTGCGCTGGTGCCGATCGTCGCATTCTTCACCGCATTCGGCCGCCCCATCGCCGTCGGTCTTTTTGCGTATCTGGAGTTCCCCCGCGAAACCGCAGAGATTCTCGGCTGGACGCTGTCCTTCTCGGCGTTCTCGCTTATTCCATACGCCATTGTGCTTTTGCACTTGCGTGTTTTCTACGCCCGTGAAGAGGCCTGGACCCCGACTTTCATCATCCTCGGCATTACCACCGTCAAGGTGATTCTGTCGTTCTTCGCTCCTCGTCTGGCTTCTGACGATGAGACCGTCGTCGTGTTGCTCGGTGCCGCCAACGGTTTCGGTTTCGTCGCCGGCGCGGTAATTGGCTTCTTGCTCTTGCGCCGCACTCTCGGACACTTGGACAGTAAGGCGACCGTCCACACCGTGCTGTGGGCACTGGGGGCGTCGCTTGTCGGTGTCGCCGTTGCTTGGGGCGCATTCGCATTGACCGACCTTGTGCTGTTCGATTTCTTCGGTTCCTTCGGCGTGCTGCTGCAGACCATCGTCACCGGCGTGGTCTTCCTCATCGGTACCGGCCTGGTGCTCGCTCAGGCTCCATTGGAAGAGGTCCGCGTTCTGGGTGGCTTCCTCGGCCGCATCCCGGGTCTACGCCGCTTTGCTCCGCAGCCTCATGCAGCCGACAATGCCGTCGCCGACCGTGAGGATATGGAGCGCGAACGTGGCTTCGCCGCTGATGCTTTCTCGATTGCCCCGTCGAACCTGATCGGCGAGGCCACGGGTCTGGCAAACGAGGGCTTCACCGCTTCGCCGCTGCTGCCACCGATGCCGACGCAGGGTTCTCGCCCAACCCGCTATGTACCCGGCGAGATGGTATCAGGTGGTCGTTTCCGTCTGCGTTCTGAAGTCGCAACCTACCCAGGTCTGCGCCTGTGGCGTGCCATGGATATGGGCGATCCCGACAACTCAGATGTCGCACTTGTCTTCGTCGACACGATTGCACTGCCGTACTACGACACTTCGCCATCGGTTGCCGCCCAGAAGATTGCCACGACGACCAATGAGCTGCGTGACCTGGCTGGCACCGGGATGTCCCGCATTCATAGTGTGGCGAAGACACGCACCGAGGTGCTCATCGTCGCCGACTGGACCAGCAGTATCGGTATTGAGCGGTTCGATCAGGCCGCCCACCCGGATGCCCTGGCACTCGCAATAGCATCACTTGCCGAGACAATCGCCGACGCCCACGAATCTGGGCGCTGCCTTGGCCTGACAAACAAGCCTGGACAATTGCGCATCAGCAGCGACGGCCACATCTACGACGCTTTCCCCGTCGTTTTGCCCGATAGCTCGCAACGTTCGGACTACAACGCGTTGCTTTCTGTCATCGACGAGCTGTTCTACAACGTGCCAAATATCCCCTCCGATATTTCTGCTGCCATCGACCGCGCGAAGCAGGTTCGCCCGGAGAACTTCAACCAACAGGAGTCGCCAGCTCGCACACTCGCGGAGGATTTGCGCACTGCAGCGCTCGGCCCCGACTCTTCGGAGTTTCTCGCAATCGACCCCGACACCGGTGCGCGCGAATCCGTCGATGCCGACGGTGTAGCCCAATCAAACGCTCGCCACACCAAGAATCGCACCCGCGCATTCAGCACCGGCGCAGTCGTTGTCGGTGTAGTCATTGTCGGTGCACTTGTCGCCGCGGGCATCTTTGGTCTGGTTAACCGTTCCTCGGACGCACCGATTAACTCCGAGTCCGTACGACGCGGCCCGGCTCCGATCACGACGCTTTCGCTTGCCGACGCTAACGAGTGGCAGGCCGACAGCGACAACCCGGCAGCCGGTCCAGACAATCCGGACATGGCTGAGCTGACCATCGATAGTGACGAGGAAAGCTTCTGGGTAACTTCGACTTACCTCAGCCAGTTCGGCAATCGTCCAGAGGACTTCAAACCTGGCGTTGGTATTCGGGTCACTCTGGATGAACCGGCAACCATTCGAGAACTTAAGGTCGCGGCGACCCCGGGCGCACACATTGAAGTTCGCGGCCTACGAGATGCTGACTCGACGAACTTGGATGACACAACGGTTCTCGGAAGCGCTACTGCCACCTCAGATACGACGACCATTGAAATCGATAGCCGCGACACTGAGTGGAAGAACCTTGTTGTCTGGATCTCCGGCTTGCCGACGGCTGCGGAAGCGGTAGCCGACAGCGACTCAGACACTGACGCTGATACAGATGCTGATGCTGATGCTGAGTCGCAGAATTCCGATGCGGACAACCCACTTGTCGGCGACCGCAATCTGGCTGAGCAATCTCCGGATTCGTTGCTGCCAGTTGCTATTGGCGACATTCAGGTGCGTGGTACGGAATAACGCTCTGAGCTTGCCTTAGGTGGCAACAGTTCAAGTTGTCCCAAGTTATCCACAGCTACTGGGACGTTTTGAAATTCATCCACAGCCCGCGGTCTCCACAGCAGTTTTGCCAAGCGGAGAGCGCGGGTTTCGTGTTTGCATAGGAGCCATGAACTTTGGGGGAAGAAATCGAATTGGGGACAGTCACCGTAAGGCCCGCATGGGTCGGCGACTGGGGGATTGTGGCGTCGTCGGTATGCAAAAGCATGCATCTGCGGACGAGGTCGATCGTGAATTATTGAAGGCGCACCTGGCGGGGGATCGTCGCGCGTTCGCGGTGTTGGCACGGCGTTATTATCCGCAGTTGGTAGCGATGGCGCGGCGCTATCGTCGGGATGATTTCGATCCCTTGGATGGGGTACAGGAGGGGCTGGCGCGGGCAATTGCGGGGGCGGCGAATTTTCGCGGGCGTTCGACGGTGGCGACGTGGCTGACGTGCATCGTGAAGAATGCGTGTATTGACCACAACCGCGGTCGTTTCGGGGAGATCCCTCTCTGCGATAAGGAGGAGGATTTTGAGACGTTTATGAGTTCACAGCCGATTCCCTGCCCGGATGTTCCGCTACGTGTGACTATGGCCGCCGCATTGGAGCAGCTGCCAACGGATCAACGGGATGCCCTGCTGTACTTGGACATCTTTGGATATTCGCTGCAGGAGACCTCTCGCAGTATTGGGCAGCCGAGCGGGACGTTGAAGTCTCGGCGGGCGCGGGCGCGTCGTACGCTTCGGCGACAATTGGAAGAAGTGCAGGTGGCCTAACAACTGCGGAGCAGGGGAGAGGCTGGGGGAATAGAGATGGCTAACCTCACGTTGGTTGAGGTGGCTGGTTCCGGTAATTTCTTTCCCGGAGCTGAAAAATTTGCTTACTACTGAGCATCACTGTGCGCCATGTGATGTGAGAGATAAAAATTATAGGAGTCTTCATGAGCGATATCGTTCACGACCTGATCATCGTCGGTTCCGGTCCCGCCGGTTACACGGCTGCCACCTACGCAGCCCGTGCCGACCTGAAGCCTGTGGTGTTCGAGGGCATCGAGTTTGGCGGCCTGCTTATGACGACTACCGATGTGGAGAACTACCCAGGTTTCTCCGAGGGCATCATGGGCCCAGAGCTGATGGATCAGATGCGCGCACAGGCAGAGCGCTTCGGCGCTGACCTGCGCATGGAGATTGTCGATCGCATGGATCTCACCGGCGATATCAAGTCTGTCTGGGTTGGCGAAGAAGAGCACAAGGCTCACGCTGTCATCCTGGCAACCGGTGCCGCTCCGCGTTATGTGGGTGCTCCGGGTGAGCAGGCGCTGCTTGGTCATGGTGTCAGCGCTTGTGCCACCTGTGATGGTTTCTTCTTCCGCGACCACGATATCGCCGTCATCGGCGGCGGTGACTCCGCAATGGAAGAGGCAACCTTCCTTACCAAGTTCGCCCGCTCGGTGACGATTGTCCATCGCCGCGATGAGTTCCGTGCGTCGAAGATCATGGTCGAGCGCGCGCAGAACAATGACAAGATTCGCTTTGCGACGAACAAGGTTGTGTCCCAGGTTCTTGGTGAGGACAAGGGTTCGGTTACCGGTCTCGAGCTGGAAGACACCGTCACTGGTGAGAAGTCCGTCCTGGATGTGACTGCCATGTTCGTAGCAATTGGCCACGAGCCACGTTCGCAGATGGTTCGCAATCAGCTGGATTGCGATGAGAATGGCTACATTCAGGTAGCCGCTCCGAGCACCCAGACCTCTCTCAAGGGCGTCTTTGCGGCGGGCGATGTTGTTGACTCGCATTACCAGCAGGCAATTACCGCCGCTGGTTCTGGCTGCAAGGCTGCGCTGGATGCTGAGCACTACTTGGAAACTGTTGCTCGGTAGCTGACAGCAGGGCAGTCGCACTAGCTGGATAAACACCTAATAGTTGGGGTATCGCAATTGTTGGATAAGCCCTACGATTGCAGATATCCAACTATGGGGAATATCCGATAGCCGGTAAGCCCAATTGTTGTTAGCTGTAGCTCAATCAGGGCGCAGCAGGACGTGTTATAGCCCGGTACGCCCCGTACTCATCGAGCACTTGCAGCGTTCTCAAGAACACCATTAATTAACAATTTAGTACTTCACTCGCACCACCGGAAGCCCTAATTTTTGACGCCTTGAGCGCCAAATCCGTACGCGAGGCTGAAGAAGCTAGGTTGAAAAATTAGAATCAAGACCACAAAACAAAACCACTAAGAACTCAAACGAGCTCATTCTAAGGAGAAGAATTTCATGGCTCCGGTAACCGTCACCGCCAACACCTTTAAGTCCGATGTCCTCGAATCCGATAAGCCGGTGCTTGTTGATTTCTGGGCAGAGTGGTGTGGCCCGTGTAAGAAGATTGCTCCCGTTTTGGACGAGGTTGCGACCGAGCTCGATGGCAAGGCCGTCATCGCCAAGGTCAACGTTGATGAGGAGCGTGCACTGGCTGGCATGTTCCAGATCATGTCCATCCCAAGCCTGCTCCTATTCAAGGACGGCAAGAAGGTCGAAGAGATTCGCGGAGTCCGCCCGAAGGGCGAAATCACGTCGCTCATCGAAAAGCACCTTTAAAAGAACTTGGGGTTGCTCCTTATCCGATACGAGGTTACGACTGCCCACCCGCCACTTCGCTATTGCCACCTTCGTTGGACACACCCCATTATGATGTGACTGAAGTTGTGGTTGTGATTTAGAGTTAGTCCTGGGGTTCTGCCGTCGGGCTAGCCGACGCGCCCTCGTAACAATCAATTCGCGCCTGCGACCTGGTAATCTTGCTGGAAATGGCGGTTTACGTCTTCCTTAATACCGTGAAGGAACCAGGTTGCCGCCAACTTGAGAGGTATTGCTGACCATATCCTCTGAGAGTGCGCGAGATTTCTTAACTGAAGTTTCGTTTAGCTCACTGGCCAGTAATACTGATTAAGTGTTGTGAGGACCCACAACGGCCTAAACATAATTGTGGAGTTCGGAAGGGAGTTTTCGTGCCAGAGTTTCTGAAGGTGGGCGATAGGTCACCTCGTGTAGCCGAGGTACGTTCGACCCTGGCTCGTCTTGGGCTTCTGCCCAATTGGGAGGGCTCAGCCGCGGAGGAGAACTCGCCTCAGTGGTCTGGTGACGATGACCTCTTTGATGAGGATATGCGCAACGCTCTCCTGGCGTTCCAACAGTCCCGCGGTGTCTATGCCGACGGGATCATCCGCGACAGCACCCTGCGCCTACTGCGAGAAGCCTCGTACACTCTGGGCACCCGCGTACTGTCCTACGATCCACTGTCACAAATGACCGGTGAGGACGTAGGCGTTCTCCAAGCTACCTTGCAGGAACTCGGCTTCCACGATGCCCGAGTAGACGGCCACTTTGGCCCGAAGACCGATGCCTCTGTACGTGAATACCAGCTCAATTACGGGCTGGAGCCCGACGGTATCTGTGGTCCCGTTACTCTCCGGGCGCTCAGCTACTTGGGCAGGAGGGTTACTGGTGGCTCTGTAAACGCCTTCCACGAGAAGGAAATACTGCGCACGATGGGGCCGAAGCTCTCTGGAAAGCGCATTGTCATTGATCCAGGTCTTGGGGCAGGGGAGCCCGGCATTGTGGTCGACGGCCCTTACGGTCAGATTTCTGAAGAAGAGATTCTTTGGGATTTGGCCTCTCGCATTGAGGGTCGCCTTGTCGCGGCAGGTGCAGAGACTATTCTGTCTCGTCCTCGTACCGACAATCCGTCCATCGAGGATCGCGCTGAGATGGCCAACGCATTTGGCGCTGACGTCTTCATCTCCCTGCAGGCCGACCACTATCACAACAACCGCGCCAGCGGTATTGCGACTTTTTACTTTGGCTCGATGAAGGGCTCCAACTCCATTCTGGGCGAACAGCTCTCTGGCCTTATCCAGCGAGAGATTGTTGCCCGTACGAGCCTGGTAGACTGCCGCTCGCACGCCCGTACCTGGGATCTCCTCCGTCTGACCAGGATGCCCACGGTGGAAGTCGCCGTTGGTTACCTGACCAACGAGGATGACGTCGCAATTCTTTCTTCCCCAGATCAGCGTGACGTAATTGCCGAATCTATCGTTGTCGCTGTAAAGCGTCTGTACCTGGGCGATGAAGAGCAGCAGCCAATGACCGGCGCTTACAGCTTTGCGCAGCTGATTGAAGAGGAAAAAGCCTAAACACGGCTGATCAATCAAACCCGGCGCTAAAGACTGAACAGCTTTGAGCGCATAAAGGGTTCTTTCGCACTTAGATCCAACGCATGGCCGATTTCTTCGTCCCAATCCAATTCCGCATCCAACTCGATACGGAGTTTCGGATGAATCGGATGTGGAGTGACCACCCGAAACCCGGAGTCAAGAAGGGTTCGCGTACGAATCAAATCACCGGCGTTATGGTTAATCGCCGCCAACGAATCTGAAATACACGGCTTAGGATTTAGCTTTTCTTCAAGTTGCGCTTCGAAATCAGCGATTAGGTTCTCCGTACCGTCGTCAGGCGTTGGCGACGACGGCGTAAATGCCGACATAGAATCCGCCGTGCCACTGCAACCAAACGCTTCTACCGCTGAAATCCCGCGCAGCGCGAGCTTGTGCAGAGCGGTCACAATGAGCACGCGGAGCATGTCATCGTCAACCTCTAAAGCGTTGTAATGCAGACTCGTCAGCGCAATCGCATCCGGCGATATTGGTCCGGAAGGCATGGAAAATGTCGTCGGGCAGAAGCGTGGCGGAGCAAAGAGCAGCGTGCCGACGGTCTCAGGTTTCCCATCGATAAGTGATGCCGGTGGCTTTCGTCGTAGCGAATATCCGCACGGTCCCCAGGAAAGGTAGACGGTATTGAGCCATGCTTCCTTCTCCAAGCGCACCTGGGCGGCTAAATCAGGGCTTAAATCGCCATTTAAGAGGTTTTCACTAGCTCCGCCTGGCCGAGTAGGGGGTTGGCCGTCCGAATGCTTTAAATCACCGTTAGGCGCTTCATCCTCTTCTGGCGTGCTGGGGTCCAAATTAGGTTCGCGCGGCTCAGTCGAGAACTGGGGTAGGGCAGTTGCTGTACGGATATGCTCCATGCCCTGTTCCCAAAACAGGCTTAACATCGTCTCTGGATAGATTCCCTCGATGTCGGCCAGCGAAATTTTCTCGATGAATACTTCAGTCACAGTAACCGGGTTTACTCTTCGTCGAGATGCATCAGTGACATGATGCGATCAAAGTCCTCGAGGTTGCCGAATTCGATAACGATTTTGCCCTTACGCTTGCCCATCTGGGCAGTCACCTTCGTATCAAAAGAATTGGACAGGCGGTCAGCCCAATTGTGAAGGACCTCCGGCTGCGGAGTGGGCTCACGGTGCTGCTTTTTCGGTCGCTCGCCGGCATTGAGTAATGTCACTGCTTCTTCGGTCGCACGGACGGATAGTCCTTCAGCAACAATTCGCTCGGCGAGGCGCTGCTGTTCTTCCTTACCTGCCTTAACTCCAAGCAAGGCACGTGCGTGACCAGCCGACAGAACACCGACCGCTACTCGTCGCTGTACCTCCACCGGCAACTGCAAGAGTCGAATCATGTTGGTAATAACGGGCCGCGAGCGACCGATTCGATCCGCCAGCTCTGCCTGAGTTACACCAAACTCTTCGAGTAGCTGCTGGTACGCAGCGGCCTCTTCGAGTGGGTTCAGCTGAACGCGATGGATGTTCTCTAGTAGGGCATCGCGAAGCATGTCCTGGTTTGGAGTATCGCGAACGATGGCGGGAATCGTGTCGACCCCAGCTCGCTGAGAAGCACGCCAGCGACGTTCACCCATGATGATTTCAAACTCGGGTTGCGGCGCGTTCGGATCTTCCTTGCGCGCTGCCTCGAGTGCGGCCGCACGACTATCCTCAGAGATTGGTCGTACGATAATCGGCTGCAATAGACCGAACTCACGAATAGAGTGAGCGAGCTCATTTAGGGGCTCCTCATCGAAGACCTCTCGTGGCTGCTTCGGGTTCGGCGTGATCAGCTTCAAGTTGATCTCGCGATAGGTCGCGCCAAACTCGTTTGCGGCCGAAGCGTCAACATCGGTAGCCTCGGCGCTGCCATGGTCCGCTGCTCCCGACGTCGTCGAGGGCAATGTTTCACGTGAAACATCACTAGACTTACCAATAACCTTATCGTCACTGTGACGTTTCTGCGCCTCATTGGTATGAGGTTTGCTCTGGCCGGATTTTGCAGATTTTCCGGCGTTTTTGCCTTCAGTCAACGAGGTGCCGGATCCCGTCGCGGCTGCCCCCAGTACGTCGGCAACTCCGCTACTTCCAGGCTGCTTCGTCCCCTGGGTACGGCGGGGACCGAAGATAATATCCGCGGCACTCTCACCTACCGAGGGGTTAGCCGCCGGAGCAGTTGGGATCAGCGCGGCGATACCGCGACCGAGCCCTCCCTTGCGGTTCTCCTTTTTTTGATTCGACATCGGTAACTACTCCTAGTGGCTTTAATTTGTCTCAGTGGAATTGGACGGGGTAGGGGAGGAAGCTGGTTTTTGCCCAATCGCACTTCCACCCGGAACTGCGGAATAGTCGCCACGCGTTGCCAATTCCTTCGCGGCGTCAAGATAAGCAACTGCGCCCCGAGACCCTGGATCGTAGGAAATTACGGTCTGCGAATATCCCGGCGCCTCCGATACCTTCACGGATCGAGGGATGAGATTACGTAGCACAACCTCACCGAAGTAGTTACGAACCTCATTGGCAACTTCTTCCGAAAGCTTGGTGCGGCCATCGAACATAGTGAGCAGCACAGCAGAAATATGTAGCTCCGGATTGAGATGCTGACGAATCATCTGCACGTTATTCATCAGCTGAGTCACACCCTCCAAGGCGTAAAACTCACACTGAATCGGAATCAAAACCTCGTTGGCGGCAGTCATCGAATTCAGAGTCAACAGACCGAGCGAAGGAGGGCAGTCAATAATGAGAAAGTCAAAGCCGTTGTCAATCAGGTACTGATCTGACACTGCATCGAGAAGTCGGCGCTCACGGTTCAGGAGCGAGACCAGCTCAATCTCGGAGCCCGCCAAGTCCAACGTCGCTGGCACACAAAAGAGATTCTCAGATTCAGGGGAACGCTGGATGACATCGTCAATCTGTAGTTCGCCAATTAGAAGCTCATACGTCGACGGGGTCCCGGAAACATGCTCAATCCCCAGGGCCGTAGAAGCATTTCCCTGCGGGTCATTATCGATGACTAGCACCTTGAGACCATGCCGCGCGAGCGCCGACGCGATGTTGACTGCCGAAGTGGTCTTGCCCACGCCACCCTTCTGGTTGGCGATAGTAATACGGCGCGGGCGTTCGGGGCGTGGAAGCGATAAACGGTTCGGGGCCTTAACTTGCGCTGCCCGTTGAGCTGCCGCAGCGATGGGTGTGTCTTGCCAGGACTTCCGGCTCATTAACTATTCCCCTTACAAGCACAGCAATCACCAATCATGGCCACTGGAGTGCGAATAAAAACTTAGTAACTATCTGCAAAAGCGTAATCATCAAGCCCCAACAAGCGTTAGACGCCGACGATTGTGGAAATGTTTCACGTGAAACATCCACCTTGGCCGGTAGGACTTTGCCATACCGCGATACTTATCCCACTCTAGCCCGACGGCACTACGCGCCTCAATGTCGAAACCAAAACACAAGCGAACCGGCAGTGGAGTAGGGGAGGGGGACTTACAACCTACTTCTTCTGAATAATCACGGCGTACGTCGAAGTTCCCAACACGGAACCGCCAACCTCTACAACGCGGGGATTAGTTCCCTTCGCCTTGGCAATAAGCTTTGCGTCCCGATCAATCTCCTCTTGCGCAGTTCCACCCTTCAGTGCAACCATCGCGCCTCCGGATTTAACTAAAGGAAGCGACCAGCCCGCCAATTTCCCAAGAGGGGCAACAGCGCGAGAAGTGACGACATCTACTTGGCCAACCTCAGCGCGAACCACTTTCTCCTCAGCGCGGCCGCGAACCACGGTCACATTGTCCAGCTCGAGATCTTCCACAACTTCGTTCAAGAAAGTCGTACGGCGCAGCAATGGTTCTACAAGAACCACCTTCAAATCTGGTCGTGCAAGAGCAAGCGGAATCCCGGGCAAGCCTGCCCCCGAACCAATGTCCGCAACTACAAGCCCTTTGCCTATCGCTTCTCCAACTACCGCAGAATTGATAATGTGCCGATCCCACAGCTTTGGAGTTTCACGTGGCCCAATCAAACCTCGGACTGTAGCCTCCTCAGCCAACCATGAGTGGTAGCGGTATGCTCGATCGGCATTCCCTCCAAACACGGTATCTATCACCGAACGCAGATCCGCATCGACCAAACCTGCGGAGGCTTCTTGATTATCGACGTCTTTCGCGGAGTTACTCAACAGTTCCACTAACCTTTCCAATGGGGCAGCTGTGCCGTCACCCGTCGAGCTTTTCATTACCCCTAGTGTACGACAGTGCAACAGCGATGTTTCACGTGAAACATTGATCAAAGTTGGATGCCAAACTCCAGGCCCCGGAGAAAATTACATGCCTGTAATAACAGTGACGTTGTTTGCTCGATAGAGCACGAAGGCAAGCAAAAACGCCCCGCATCAACTGCGGGGCGTTTCGATTAATTAACTTATGTAGACGAAGGGCGATTCCACTTCAGCTATTTCTTTTTCCGCTTCCGGTTCTTCCGATTTGCGGGTTTCTGTCCTGGCGCTGGCTTCGAGGCTGGGCCCTGCTGTCCCTTCCCCGAATTACCATCCGGAAGATGGCTAGAAGCCTTGTTCGCTGCAGAAGCCTCACCAGACTGCAACTGCTGCGCTTTCTGCGCTGCCTGGCGCTTGCCGCCCTTCTTCGGGTTGATTGGCTTCTGGCCAACCTTCGGAGCGAGCTTCTCCTGTGCCTCGCGCTTAGCAGCCTTCTTGGCTGCGACAGCTTCCTTCTCTTCCTCATCCAGTTTGCCAAAGATGTAGCGCTGCTGGAAGTAGGTCCACACGTTGTTAGTCACCATGTAGACAAGAAGACCGATGTGCCAGAAAGCACCGGTAACAAGAATCATGATTGGGAAGAACCAAAGCATCATCTTGTTCATCATGTCCATCTGCTGCCCCATAGGGCCTTCCTGGCGCTTCACCAAGCCGGCTTCCTGGCGGGCACGGGTGCGCTCAACAGACATGCGAGCGTTGAAGTGCGTTGCCAGTGCCGCGACAACAATCAGCGGGATAGCAACGATCATGATGTCCATGCGGGTGAAGTCTGCAGGCGTACCAGGCACGGTAAAGGCTGCGTATTGATCCTCACCCATTCCAACCGAACTGGACAGTGGAGCATTGAGCACACGAGCCAGGAGGAAGGACCGCACCTCATCTACACCGAAGATGTAGTTAGGCGTATTCCAGTTCTGCTCCACCGACATGCCGAGCGCATTGCCCGACGTACCCGTTCGGTTAAACGAACGCAGCACGTGGAAAAGACCGATGAACACAGGCATCTGAACCAGAATCGGCAGACAGCCGCCGAGCGGGTTGACACCCATTTCCTTCTGTAGCTGGCGCATAGCAAGAGCCTGAGCCTGCTGATCATTCTTGTACTTCTCCTTGATCGCCTGCATCTCAGGAGCGAGTTGCTGCATCTTGATGGCAGAACGCTGCTGGTTCAGCATCGGCTTAAACAGGAGGATACGGATGGTGACCACAAGCAAAATAATGGCCAGCACCCACGAGATACCCGAGGAGGGATCGAATAGGAAACCTGAGGCCTTATGCCAGAACCACAGGATGGCCGAAATCGGCCGATACACGAAATTGAGCACGGTCTAAGATCACTCCGTTCTTTAGGGGGCAGCGCACTCGCGCCTTCGTCTACAAAGCCCGGTCAAAGGCTAAGCATTACTAGAGGTTACCTGTGCATTCGCTTTAACCACGAACCCAGGCCGGGGAATGTAGCTGGAACTGGATTCCAGCCGCCCGGATGCCAGGGTGCGCAACGGAAGATACGCAGGAGAGTCAGCCACAGGCCACGAATAGCTCCGAAGCGGCGCACGGCCTCAAGACCATATGCGGAGCACGTCGGTTCAAAACGACATGTGCTCGTTGGCTTCAGATTAGAGATACGACGGCGGTAGAAGAGAATCGCCCTCTCAGCCACACGTGCACCGGGGGCCTGGGCGAGGGGGCCGTCGTCAAGCGAATTAGCGCCGACGTTCGTATGTAGCGAGTGCCGATTGCACATCGTGGGACAGCTCCTGGCTGGTGGCTGTGGCAGAAGCGGGCAGCGCGCGAACGACAATGTCCATAGTGGACGGGAGATCCTGCGCGGCCGCGGCCATAACATGGCGGAGCTTGCGGGATACAGCGTGACGAGTCACGGCGTTGCCCACAGCTTTAGATACGACAAGACCGACACGTGGACCACCAAACCTGGCAATCTGCGTATCGGTCTTATCTTCACCGCCAGAAGCGGCGGTGTCACGAATATGCAAGACCAAGGTCTTGCGTCCGATTCGGCGTCCACGTCGTACGGTGACCGTGAAGTCACGCGAAGAACGCAGCTTATTGCTCTGAGGGAGCACCGAAATCGGTGTCCTCTTGCTTAAGCGGACAGGCGGGCACGGCCCTTGCTGCGGCGTGCTGCCACAACGGCGCGACCGGAACGGGTACGCATACGGGTACGGAAGCCGTGCACGCGTGCACGACGGCGGTTATTCGGCTGGAACGTCCGCTTCGACACGGTTGACACTCCTTGAAACTCAAACGACCACGAGTCCACGCTGAACACACCGCAGTAAACTCCTCGCTTCGAGTGCGAGGCAGCGATGCGTCTGACGCATTCCCGTGATGCACGGAAAAATTACTTACCGACAGATTGAAAGCTACATGCGTTCTGTCGGGTCCAAGCACAAGCTCGGACTCATATCTCAATGGATATGAAACACCCAGATAGGTTACGTCGAATCGAGCGAGAAATTCAAATCAACACGCCGGATTTACCTGGAGAATCATTTTCCAAGTTTTCCGACGGTACCGATGTTGACCTGTGGAAATACTGACCTATGCACTGCAATCCACAGGGTGTTTATCCCATTAGCTGTGGATAACTTCCACACCATGAATCACAGCGAGCAGGGGAAATAACGTGTTTACCTAGGTAAACGCAGACTAGGGGGCTATTTTTCATTGTGGGCAAACTGTGGATAAACTGTTAGTCAATTAGCGACAAGGTTTATCCACAGGTGTGGACAAACATGTGGAAGTCCTGCTCGGGGCGTATAGCACCTTGTGTAGAAACACCCCACAGGGCGAATTACAAGAAATAGCCCCCAAATGGGCAGATATGGCGCTCTCGCCATGCCAAAAACACTCCACAAAAACAGGTCGCCTCGATAAATTTGATGAACGTAAACATGTAAAAGGACATTCACACAGTGAGCGAACAACCAGAATTGCCAGGTGGACTCTGGGAGCAGGTCGTTTCTATCCTGACTTCACCAGAAGGTGCGCCGGAGTTGGGCATTGCACCACTACGCCCGCCACACAAGGCACTGCTGCGGTCAGTGACGCACACTGGTGACTTTCCAGGTTTTTTCCTGCTCAGCACTCAATCGCCAGTGGTGCAGGCACTGGTAAAAGAAGAGCTCAAGGGCATTATCGAGGCCGTCTTAGCCTCGCTGACCGGCGAGGAGTTGGAAACAGTCATCACCGTTGCCGATCCTGCTGACGACGCTGAAGATAGCCAGGCAGCAGAGACCACTCAACCATCTGCACAGCACTCGGGGCAGATGCCATCTGCAGCTTCGCGTCCGCAGCAGGCTCAGCGTCAACAGCCAAACCAGCAGCACCAGCAGCAATCTGGCCGCAACTACCCGTTCCCCAGTGCAGATACGAACGACTTCAATCTCCACGAGCAGCACCAGGGATCGACGCAGACGCCACAGGTGTCGCAGACGCACCAGCCGAATGTCCATAATCAGCAGAGTGCCCAGTCACAACGCCGATCGATGGACGCCGTAGATTCGATGGCCCAGGGGCTTTCGCACTCATCTGCCGAGAATCCGATGACTATTGCTGATCAGCGCCAGGTCACAAGTCCTTTCCGTTCCGAGAGCCACGGCACTCCAACCGAGATGAGCATGCCTTTCGAGGAGCCCACCCTCAACCCGAACTACACCTTCGAGACCTTCGTTATTGGTCCGCAGAACAAATTCGCCGCCGCAGCCGCCGTCGCTGTTGCAGAGTCTCCGGGGCGCACCTACAACCCGCTGTTTATCTCCGGCGGTTCGGGTCTTGGCAAGACGCACCTGCTCCACGGCATTGGTCACTACGCCAAGCATTTGTACCCTAACCTGCGGGTTCGTTACGTTTCCTCGGAAGAGTTCACCAACGACTTCATTAATTCCGTGCGTGACGACGCCCAGGAATCCTTCAAGCGTCGCTACCGCGATTTGGACATGCTCATCATCGATGACATCCAGTTCTTGGAGGGCAAGGAAGGTACACAGGAAGAGTTCTTCCATACGTTCAATGCCCTGCACCAGTCCAATCACCAAATTGTGCTGTCGTCGGACCGCCCACCACGCGAGCTTAAGACCCTGGAGGATCGCCTTCGTACCCGCTTCCAGTGGGGGCTCAATCCGGATCTGCAATACCCGGACTTGGAGACGCGAATCGCAATTCTGTCGAAGAAGGCACAGCTGTCTGATTTGGTCGTTCCGCATGATGTACTCCAGTACATCGCGGAGAACACCTCGTCTTCTATTCGTGAGCTCGAGGGGCGTCTCCTGCAGATTAGTGCTCACGCATCCATGATTCATGAGCCTGTGACCTTGAAGTTTGCGCAGGAGATCCTCGGTGCCGACGAAATCGAGGTGCAGATTACCCCGGAGATCATCATCTCCACCACGGCTGAGTACTTCGACTTAACGGTTGCGGATTTGGTGGGCCCGGGTAAGACTCGCCCGGTCGCTCATGCACGCCAGATTGCTATGTACCTGACGAGGTCCTTCACCGAGCTTTCGTTGCCGTCGATTGGCCGAGAGTTCGGAAATCGTGACCATTCAACGGTTTTGCACGCTGAACGCAAGATTGTTAAGGAAATTCAGGAGAAAAAGCCCTCAAAGGACCAGGTCAACGACCTGACTACACGCATTCGTGACCGAGCTCGCGGCACGGCTTAAAATCCTTGGGTTCGGCGTGCGGAATTCTTGTTATTAACTGCGGTTTTTCCGTGCACAGAGCTGTGGACAACTCCTAAATTTTGTGGATGAAAGATGAAGCCCGAACACTATCCACAGACACCCCAAGTTATCCACAGTTAGACGCACTGGTTATCCACAGCGCGAAATCAGTGAAGACCAGCGGGAATCATGTAATTTCACAATGTGCACACCCCCTATTACTACTCCCGACTTTAAAAATCTCTAGAAACTTCTAGATAAAAGGGGGCCTGCGCACAACCTCTGGCAAGCAACCTCTCGCGCACAACTTCATAAATGCCAAGAACGAGTAAGAACTACGATCAAGCACTAGACGGACTACAAGAATCCCAGTGAGGTCTTTGGCAGTCTGCAGTAGAGTTGTACGATGGAATCTTTGTAACTCCAGTCATGTGCGCTGACATAGCGTGCTGACAACACAAAAGACGGCTAATAACAGACATCCAATACCGGTGGAGGAACGATGGAGCAGACCGAAGTCCGTATTCGCGCGGCTAAGGACGATCTCGCGGGTGCGGTGAGCTGGGTTGCTCGTAACCTGCCTGCACGCCCGACTCAGCCGATTCTGCGTGGCATGATTTTTCTCGCGGATGACAATGGTCTGCAGCTCGCTGGCTATGACTACGAGGTCTCGACTCAGATTCGTATTAGTGCAGAGGTCGATGAGCCCGGTCGCTTCGCCGTCAATGGCAAGTTGGTTTCTGACATTGTCTCTAAGTTGCCGAATAAGCAGGTAGAGATGCACTTTGATGGCACGAAGGTCATCGTTCGCTGTGGTTCTTCCCGCTTCGAGCTACCAAGCCTGACCTTGGAGGATTACCCTCAGCTACCAGAAGCTCCGGCTGCTACCGGTACTGTCGATGCTGCTCTGCTGGCTGAGGCTATTGGTCAGGTCGCTATCGCTGCCGGCAAGGATGAGTCGCTGCCGATGCTGACCGGCATCCGGATGGAAACCGAAGGTAACGAGGTCACTCTCGCTGCCACCGACCGTTTCCGCCTGGCGGTTCGCAGTTTCGAGTGGGAGCAGATCCCTGAGGGGGAGACCAAGCTGCTCATCCCGGCAAAGACATTCGCGGAGACTGCCCGCACTCTCGATACCACTTCCAGTGAGCCAGTGACCTTGGCATTCGGCGACGGATCCGATGATCGTGAGGTCGGCTCCGAAGGTCTGCTGGCTATCCTCGCCGATCCTCGTCGCACTACCACGCGACTGCTGGACGCCGAGTTCCCGAAGTTCCGCCCGTTGCTGCCGAAGCAGCATTCCTCCATGGCTGTTGCCCGTGTTGACCAGCTGCAGGATGCCATCCGTCGTGTGTCTCTGATGGCCGATCACGGTGCGCAGATTCGCATGGACTTCTCCGACGGCCAGGTTGTCCTTTCCGCTCATGGCGACGAGGTTGGTCACGCAGAAGAGACTGTGGCCTGCAACTTCTATGGGGAACCACTTCTGATTGCCTTCAACCCGCAGTACCTGCTCGAGGGGCTCAGCGCTGTTCGCTCCCACCGCGTTCTGCTGGGCTTTACGCAGCCCTCGCGTCCCGCGATTCTCATTCCGGAGCCGGAAGCCATCCCGGAGCTCGGTGAGGACGGCTTCTACCCAACGCCGGAGACCGACTTCACTTACCTGCTGATGCCTGTGCGCCTGCCGGGCTAGTCTGCGGCTATGCACATTCGGTATTTGTCCTTGCGGGACTTCCGCTCCTGGCCGGAGTTGGAAGTCGAGTTCACGCCTGGAATTACCGTATTTACCGGGCAAAATGGCTACGGCAAGACCAATATCGTCGAGGCCGTTGGATATCTCTCCACGCTCGGTTCGCATCGAGTGTCTACGGATGCTCCGCTGGTTCGTTCGGGGACCCCGTCGGCACGCATTTCGGCGACGGCGGTCAATGATGGCCGAGAGCTGACGGCGCATCTGCTCATCAATCCGCATCGCGCGAATCAGGCGCAGATTAATCGCACGCGGCTGAAGTCTCCGCGGGAGCTGCTGGGGATCGTCAAGGCGGTCTTTTTCTCGCCCGAGGATCTCACGTTGGTCAAGGGCGAGCCCGCGTCCCGTCGCCGCTACATCGATGATTTGCTCGCTTTACGACGGCCACTGTCCGCAGGTATCCGCATTCAATATGACAAGATCTTGCGTCAGAAAAATGCGCTGCTGAAGTCGGCGGGCTCGACGCTGCGCCGTGGCTATTCTTCCTCGGAGGGGCAGGCCGCACTGAGCACGCTGGACACCTGGGATGCGCAATTGGCGCAGGTGGGAGCGGCACTAATGGCTGCGCGCATGGATTTGATTGCCGAACTGTCGGAACACGTCAGCGAGGCCTATGCCACGCTTGCCCCGCACTCGCGCCCAGCCACGATTGCCTATGCGCCGAAGGTCGACAGTCTGGATGGCGGGCCATTGCCCAGCGAACCGGAGCTGCTCGAGGCACTGCTGCTGACGAAGATGGCGGAGCGCCGCACCGCGGAGATTGAGCGCGGTTCCTGTCTCGTTGGTCCGCATCGCGATGATCTCAACCTCATTCTCGGCAATGACCCCGCCAAGGGCTTCGCTAGCCACGGCGAGACCTGGTCTTTTGCACTCGCGCTGCGTCTCGGCGCGTACTTTTTGCTCCGTGCCGATGGGCCCGACCCGATCTTGGTGCTTGACGACGTGTTTGCGGAGCTCGACCGGCATCGTCGGGAAGCTCTCATGGAAATCGCGCAGCAGGCTGAGCAGGTGTTGATCACCTCGGCGGTGGGGGAGGAGTTGCCTCAGGCACTGGTCGAGGATTCTTCTGTCACTCATCACACGGTGACGGTGGCGCAGACTGAGCAGGGGCGAATCTCACTGCTGGATGAAAACCCAGTCGCGGAAGAGTGACGGGTATGGTCGAGAACATGGAGCCGGATAACTCACCGGAAGAAGAAAAGGACCTGATTAGCGACGCTTTCTTCCGCATGCGCGATGCCGCTAAGGAGGGCGGTCACAAGTTACCGAATCTCCAGCGGCCACCGAAGAAGAAGGGCTCGTGGTCTGGCCTCGATAGCCGTGTGCCTGTGAAGGCCGCGGAGGGGATTGTTGCGGACGTCGATAAGCAGCGGGCAGCGCAAGCAGTGGTACGAGATCGTGCCGGTACGGTGATTTCGCCGAGCCTATTGAAGGAGGCGGGGATTCGGCTGTACCGGAAATATGACCGTCGACCTGCGCCGATTGGTGCGGTGCTGAATAAGGCAGTAGTTGATCGCGGCTGGCAGATCCATATTGCCCACGGTGTGATCATGACGGAGTGGGATTCGATGGTCGGCAAGGTTGTCGCGGAACACTCCCAGGTCAAGGAGTTCAAGGACGGCACTTTGGTGGTCGAGTGCCAATCGACAGCATGGGCAACACAGCTGCGGCTAGCACAGCGACAGGTTTTGAAGTCGATTGCGGAACGCGTCGGGGATGGAGTGGTTGAGGAAATTAAGGTGCTTGGGCCAAAAGCGCCGAATTGGCGCAAGGGCAAATTGCACATCGAGGGCCGAGGACCGCGTGATACTTACGGGTAAAGGTCGGTAAACGGTCTACGATTAGCCGTCGGTATGCGTAAAACTGCGAAATTTGGTCCTTTGAGCGCATCGGCTATATCCACAGTAGGGGACTACGTTGGGGTAAGATGGGCAGGAGAAAACCGGCAGGCGGTTCTTGAGACGTTATCGACTTCCAAACTAGCCAGACCTATCTAGTAGTCCTAGGTGGTTCTGGCTGGCGCTGATAGCACTTGACCGCCGGCCTATTTTTCGCGCGCTGACGAATGTTGCGCGGGGAGAGAACCAAGAATAGGAGACGCGCCGAACCGTGGCTGCTACCGAACATCAATATGACGCCTCATCGATTACCATCCTCGAGGGCCTCGAGGCCGTGCGTAAGCGGCCGGGTATGTACATTGGCTCGACTGGTGAGCGTGGTTTGCACCACCTGGTGTGGGAGGTTGTAGACAACTCCGTCGACGAGGCGATGGCGGGTTACGCCACCGATGTTGAGGTCACTCTGCTGGAAGACGGCGGCGTTCAGGTCCGCGATAACGGCCGTGGTATTCCTGTCGAAATGCACCCGTCGGGTATGCCGACGGTGCAGGTGGTTATGACTCAGCTGCACGCCGGCGGCAAGTTTGACTCCGAGTCCTACGCTGTTTCCGGTGGTCTGCACGGTGTGGGTATTTCGGTGGTTAACGCGCTGTCGACGCGCATGGAAACCGAGGTCATCCGCGATGGCTACACCTGGTACCAGAACTTCGACCAGGCTGTTCCGGAAGAAATTATCCGAGGTAAGAAGACTCGCGGTTCGGGTACCACGCAGCGTTTCTGGCCGGACCCGGAGATTTTTGAGACCACCGATTTCAAGTTCGACACCATTTCTCGCCGCCTGCGCGAGATGGCGTTTTTGAACAAGGGCCTGACCATCACGTTGGTGGACAAGCGTGTCTCCGAGGAGGAGCTCGAGGCCGAGGCTCTGGCGGAGCAGGCGGAGACCGAATCCGCTGAAATCGCCAAGGATGCGGTTGAGGAGCAGAAGGAGAAGGCAGAGAAGACCACCAAGCCGAAGGAGCGCCGCAAGGTCTTCCACTACCCGAATGGTCTGCGGGACTATGTCGAGACTCTGAACAAGTCGAAGAACATCATCCACCCGACCATCATTTCCTTCGATGCTGCAGGTGACGGCCACGAGGTCGAGATTGCAATGCAGTGGAACTCGGGTTACTCCGAGTCGGTGCACACCTTCGCCAACACCATTAACACCATTGAGGGTGGCACGCACGAAGAGGGCTTCCGTTCTGCGTTGACATCGCTGATGAACCGCTATGCGCGTGAGCACCGCCTGTTGAAAGAGAAGGAAAACAACCTCTCCGGCGAGGACTGCCGTGAAGGTCTCGCTGCCGTGATTTCGGTGAAGGTCGCCGATCCGCAGTTCGAGGGCCAGACGAAGACGAAGCTCGGTAACACCGAGGTGCGTTCCTTCGTCCAGCGCATGACTAATGAACACATCGGTCACTGGCTGGAGGCCAATCCGGCTGAGGCCAAGGCCATTGTTAACAAGGCCATTGCTTCGGCGCATGCCCGTCAGGCGGCTCGTAAGGCCCGTGACCTGGTACGTCGTAAGTCCGCGACCGATCTTGGCGGTCTTCCGGGTAAGTTGGCGGACTGCCGTTCGAAGGATCCGAAGCAGTCCGAGCTGTTCATCGTGGAGGGTGACTCCGCAGGTGGTTCTGCAAAGGCAGGCCGAAACTCGCTGTTCCAGGCCATTTTGCCGCTGCGCGGTAAGATCTTGAACGTCGAGAAGGCGCGCCTGGATAAGACTCTGAAGAATAACGAGGTCCAGGCCATTATTACGGCGCTGGGCACCGGTATTCACGACGAATTCGACATCGAGAAGCTGCGCTACCACAAGATTGTGCTGATGGCCGACGCCGACGTCGATGGTCAGCACATTGCCACGCTGCTACTGACGCTGCTGTTCCGTCTGATGCGTCCGCTGATTGATGAAGGGCACGTCTACCTCGCCCAGCCGCCGCTGTACAAGCTCAAGTGGGCCAAGGGTGAGCCGGGCTACGCCTACTCCGATGCTGAGCGCGATCAGCTGCTGGAAGAGGGGCTGGCTGCCAACCGCAAGATCAACAAGGACGATGGTGTTCAGCGTTACAAGGGTCTCGGTGAGATGAACGCCGCTGAGCTGTGGGATACCACCATGGATCCGGATCACCGCGTGCTGCGTAAGGTCGCCCTCGAGGACGCGCAGAAGGCCGATGAACTGTTCACCATTCTGATGGGCGATGACGTCGCTTCACGACGTTCGTTCATCACCCGTAATGCGAAGGACGTTCGCTTCCTCGACGTTTAAGCCGGTACCTGGTTTTAGTTTTCGCCTTGTCGGTTCCCCTGACAAAACCTCAGTTCAGCCATTAATGTTTATGAAATGGAAGATACTCGGGGAAGCATGGTCAACGGGGAACCGCCAGTCGAGCCACGTATTGTGCAGGAGACTTTGCCAGATGGCTCCGTGACCCCGATGGCGCTTCGGTTTCCCGAAGGTTCGCCTCGGGGCATTGTCGTTATTTGGCCGGGCTTTGGCATGGGTGCTCGCTACTACCGGCCGATTGCCCAAGAGTTACAGCGTCGAGGTTTTTGCGTCCTGACCTCGGAGTTGCGCGGCCAGGGTAACCAGACTGCGGTGGCCACCCGCCGTCACAATTGGGGCTACCAGGATCTCGCATCGGTGGATTACCCGCTGGCCGTGGCGCGGGCTCGCAAGGAGTTTGATCACCTCGCGGCAGGGGAGAGCACAGGGGAGAAGCTACCCGTCTACTTGCTGTGTCATTCCATGGGCGGTCAGATTGCCTCGCTGTATCTGGCCCGACCGGAAGCGGACGTGGCCGGCGTAGTGATGGTCGGCTCCGGTACTCCGCACTACAACTGTTTTACTGGCAACGAGTACAAGCGGCTTCGCTACGGTGCACCGTTTATGCAGGTGGTGTCCCAGATCCTGGGCTATTGGCCAGCGGGCAGGCTTGATTTGGCCGGCTATGGCCGCCAGGCTCGTAACCATGTGGTGGAGTGGGCGCGGTTCTCGCGCACGGGTCTTCTGCGACCGCGCGGTGCGGATATCGACTACGCCGCTGAGATGCCGAAGGTGACCACCCCGGCGCTGCTGCTGAACTGTGGTGGTGACCGTGACTGCCCGGAGGCTTCCGCACAGGCGCTGGCACGGATGCTGCCGAATTCGGCAAAGTACGAGTTCATTGAGCAGCGGCTGGGCCACAATCGCTGGGCGCGTGAGCCACAGGCTGTGGTTGACCGTCTAGAGCAGTTTATTGAGGAAATTTAAACCGCAATTTTCCAGCTGGTAATCTGCGCTTCTTAACGTAGATGCCTATGGCAACTTCACCTAAAAATATATCTGAATTTTCCCGTCGGCACTTCCTGCAGACCGCCGCAGGAGTCGGTGCTGTCACCGCTGCGAGCACGCTGCTGCCGCCATCATTGCGCCATGCACTCGCGCAGCCCCGACCGGCTGGCTCCCTCGACCAGGTTGAGCACGTTGTCGTGTTGATGCAGGAAAACCGCTCTTTTGATCACTACTTCGGCACTCTCCGAGGTGTGCGGGGGTACAACGACAATTCCGCTTTGCCGGGCGTTTTCAACCAGAGTGGGGTCAGTCCATACCTGATTCGCAACGCCGCTAATCGCGGTGATCTCTCGGTGGAGTACATTGCAAGTTTGCCGCACGGTTGGGAAGACGGGCAGGTTGCACTAAACGGCGGCCGCTGTAACGGCTGGATCGAGGCTAAGGGCAAAGGCACGATGGCCTGCTATGACCGTCAGGACATCGCGTTCCAATTCGCACTCGCAGAGACATTCACTATCTGTGATGGCTACTTTTCTTCAATGCCTACGTCGACAAGCCCGAACCGCAACTACCTGTTTTCGGGTGATACCCGAAAGGAACCGTGGGGGACTGGAGCGGTTGGCAATGCGGCGTACGAGCCGACGCACCCGGGGTACAGGTGGCGCACGTATGCCGAGGATCTCTCGGCGGCTGGGGTGCCATGGCGCGTCTACCAGGAGTGGGATAACTACACGGACAACAACCTGGATTTCTTCGCCGCGTTTCGAAATATTGGCCGCAAGGTCATTCGTGAGGCCGGGCTGCCTGGTCGCGACATGACGGGCTTCCACGAGAAGCTGCTGGAACTGGGTGATGGCACGCCGCCAACTGCAGAGCAGCAGCAGATGGTCGACCGCCTGAATGCCGCTGTGGAGAAGCTGCCTGAGGCGGAACGGGATCTCTATGATCGCGCGCTGCACCGCCGCCAGCCGGGCACGCTAACCGACGCTTTCCGACGGGATGTTGAATCTGGGGAGCTGCCAAAGGTGTCCTGGATTGTGCCTTCGGCCGCGGAAAGCGAGCACCCGGGAGCGTCCTCGCCGATTCAGTCGGCGAATATCACTTACCGCCTGTTGGATGCGTTGGCCTCCAACCCGGAGGTGTGGGCCAAGACCGTCTTCCTGATTAACTTTGACGAGTTTGATGGTTACTTCGACCATGTGGTGCCGCCGCTGCCGCCGAAGAATGAGCCGGGGGAGTGGTACCTGGGCAAGCCGAAGGGGCTCGGGTTCCGTGTCCCGATGACTGTCATTTCACCGTGGTCGGTGGGTGGTTTGGTGTCCTCAGAGGTCTTCGATCACACTTCGGTGATCCGTTTCCTGGAGCAAGTCACCGGCGTGAGCTGCGGAAATATCACTGATTGGCGTCGTCGGGTATGTGGTGATTTGGTATCCACACTGGACTTCTCGGCGTCTACGGGAATGCAGCTTCCAGAGCAGCCGGGACCAGCGCCGGAGTTTGTGAAGCGCTGGGAGGCGGAGCCGGCCGGTGACTATCCTGTGCAGGAGTCCGAGCAGGCGACCGCGCTGCCGACACCGTACCGGCTGCACGCCTACCTCAAAGGCGGCAATCTTGTGCTGGTCAATGACGGTTCCCGTGAGGCTGTTTTCGCTGTTTACAGTGGCAATAAGGTGGAGCATCACACGGTGCTCGGTACGTTAGAGCTGCGAATTGGACTCCTGGAGCGCGAACTTACCGTGTGCGGCCCGGACCGCTTCCTGCGTGTATTCAGCAAGACGGCGAAAGAGTTGCCGGAGGTCACTTTGGAGCACGCGGCGGGACGTGTTCTAGTTGGCGGGCAGGACCGGACGGCTGATTATGTCCGTGATGGTTGGTACGAGGTTGAGCTGGCTGAAGGTGAGGCCACGGCGTATTACACGGGCCGGCTGGAGTCCGGCAATCGCATTCCGACCAGCCCGTTTACCCGAAAGAGTGACTAGGCCCTGTCCCCGGCTAAGTGCCGCCTTTGACCAGATCCCACGTCTCTGCGAATGACAGCTCTTCGCCGTTGGTGGTGAGGAGTATGTGTGCAAGTAGTGCGCCCAGTGCGGTGTTGCCAAAACTTAGTGGTTTCACGTGAAACGTTGCGTAAGCGACCGCCTGCGCTGCCGCAGAAATCGCGGGAAAGCTACGGTGACCAGCAATGACTCCTGAGCTGGCGGCGACAATAGCGCTGATTGTCCACGGCCTCGCAAGTGTAGCGTCGGCCAATTCCGGCACTGTGGCCACCAGTTCATCGGTAGCCGCCAGGATAGCGGCCTCGCTGAGAGGCTGAATCTGGGGCGCGCTCATTCTTGTACTCCGCGGGGCCTTGGGGAGCTCAACTTTCGCAGCAGCGCCATGTCAGTATCAATTACGCTTGCCGTAATTTCCCGAGCCTGACCTTGCTGAAGGGCTCTCGCTGCGGCGGATTCGATGGCGCGAATGGCGGCCTCGTGTTTAGACACGCCCTCCATGTGCGCCAGCAGCGCCAGAGCGGTGTCCTGTTCTTTCGTGAGTCTCAAGGTCATCGCCATCGCATTTGCTCCTTGCTGCCTAGCTTGTGCCGTCTTATTCGTCTCTACTAGGCCTAAAACCCAGATTTGATACCACAATGGTATCGAAAAGTTGCACACGGCGTCGTAAAGCGGGCTCTAAAGCCCTGTAGAATGGATGCGAACCTCTTTTAAGTAAAGGAAGCAGTCATTGAGCGACGATAACAACAACGACGGCTCATCCTTCGGAAGTGGAGTATTGGGCCACCAGGTTCGCCCGATCGACATCAATGAAGAGATGCAGTCGAGCTATATCGACTACGCCATGAGCGTGATTGTGGGCCGTGCGCTGCCGGAGATTCGTGATGGTCTCAAGCCGGTGCACCGCCGCATTCTCTACGCCATGTTCGACAACGGCTACCGCCCGGAGCGCGGTTATGTGAAGTCCGCAAAGCCGGTTTCGGACACGATGGGTAACTACCACCCGCACGGCGACAGGGCTATTTACGACACCATGGTGCGCATGGCGCAGCCGTGGTCCATGCGCTATCCGCTTGTCGACGGTCAGGGTAACTTCGGCTCCCGCGGTGACGACGGCCCCGCAGCTATGCGTTACACGGAGGCCCGTCTGACGCCGTTGGCCATGGAAATGGTGCGCGACATTCGCGAAAACACCGTCGATTTCCAACCGAACTATGACGGTCGTACGACAGAGCCTGTTATTCTGCCGTCGCGTGTCCCGCAGCTGTTGATGAACGGCTCCGGCGGTATTGCCGTCGGTATGGCCACCAACATCCCGCCGCACAACCTGCGTGAGGTCGCGGATGCCATCAACTGGTGCCTGGACAACCCGGATGCGGATGAAAAGACCACGCTGGATGCGGTCATGGAACGCATCAAGGGCCCGGATTTCCCAACTGCCGCCCAGATTGTCGGCGACAAGGGCATCAAGGAGGCCTACACCACCGGCCGTGGCTCGATTCGCATGCGCGGTGTGACCTCGATTGAGCAGGAGGGCACTCGTCAGTCGATTGTCATCACTGAGCTGCCATACCAGGTCAACCCGGACCGCATGATTGCCAACATCGCAGATCAGGTCAAGGATGGTCGTCTACAGGGCATTGCCTCCATTGATGACGAATCCGATCTGAAGTGGGGCATGCGCATCGTCGTCAAGCTCAAGCGCGACGCCGTGCCGCGTGTGGTGCTGAACAACCTGTACAAGCACTCCCAGCTGCAGACCAGCTTCGGTGCGAACATGCTCGCCATCGTCGACGGTGTGCCGCGTACGCTGCGCATTGACCAGATGGTGACGCTGTACGTCGCCCACCAGATTGAGGTCATTGTCCGACGGACCCAGTTCCGCCTGGACGAGAAGGAAAAGCGTGCCCATATCCTGCGTGGTCTGGTCAAGGCCCTGGATATGTTGGACGAGGTCATCGCCCTGATTCGCCGGTCTGCCACGGTCGATACCGCGCGCACGGGCTTGATGGGTCTGCTCGACATCGACGAGATTCAGGCTGACGCCATTTTGGCGATGCAGCTGCGTCGCCTGGCTGCTCTGGAGCGCCAGAAGATTATTGACGAGTTGGCTGAGATCGAGCTCGAGATCGCCGACCTGAAGGACATCCTGGCCAAGCCGGAGCGTCAGCGCGCCATCGTTAAGGAAGAGCTGGGCGAGGTCGTGGAGAAGTACGGCGATGACCGTCGTACCCAGATCGTGGCCGCTGAGGGCGACGTCACCGAAGAGGACCTCATCGCCCGCGAAAACGTGGTCGTGACCATTACCTCCACGGGCTACGCCAAGCGCACCAAGGTCGATGCCTACAAGGCACAGCGCCGTGGTGGCAAGGGCGTACGCGGCGCGGACCTGAAGCAGGACGACATTGTCCGCCACTTCTTCGTCTGCTCCACGCACGACTGGATTCTGTTCTTCACCAACAAGGGTCGCGTCTACCGACTCAAGGCCTACGAACTGCCGGAGGCCACTCGCGCCGCCCGCGGCCAGCATGTCGCCAATCTGCTGGAGTTCCAGCCGGAGGAGCGCATCGCCGAGGTGCTGCAGATTCAGAGCTACCAGGACAGCCCGTACCTGGTGCTGGCCACCAGCGAGGGCAAGGTAAAGAAGTCCCGTTTGGAGGACTACGAGTCCGCTCGTTCCGCTGGCCTGATTGCCATCAACCTGCGCGAAGGCGACTCCCTCATCGGTGCCCGTCTGTGCTCTGCTGACGATGACCTGCTGCTCGTCTCCGAGCGCGGCCAGGCTATCCGCTTCACCGCCTCCGACGACGCGCTGCGCCCGATGGGCCGCGCCACTGCCGGTGTCCAGGGCATGCGCTTCAAGGGCGACGACAAGCTGCTCAGCATGGTCGTGGTCGAGGAAGAGCACAACCTGCTGGTCGCAACGACCGGCGGCTTCGGCAAGAAGACCAAGCTCAGCGAGTACACCCCGCAGAACCGCGGCGGTATGGGCGTGCTGACGCTCAAGTACGACCCGAAGCGTGGTCCGCTGATGGGCGCCCTGGTGGTGGACAACGACGACGAAATCTTCGCTGTCACCTCCGCCGGCGACATCATCCGCACCAACGTCAACGAGATTCGCGCCACCTCGCGTGCCACTAAGGGCGTGCGCCTGGTCAACCTCGCTGACGGCGTGGAACTGCTGGCTATCGACCGCAACGTCGAGGATGAGGGCGAAGAGACCGCTTCTAAGGTCTCTGAGGCCGGAACCTTGGACGTAGTCCCGAAGCGCACCGGCGCCACCAAGAGCACCGGTGCTGCCGAGTCCGGTGACTCGGAGGCGGAGAAGGAGTAAGCGCATGGCCGAAACTAACTTGGTAGTCGACAAGGTGAGCCCCTGGTCCGCCATGCGCATTACGGCGGCCACTGGTTTCATTTGCTTCCTCGTCTGGCTTGCCGCGGTTGGCCTGCTCTACCTCTTGCTCTCCGGGATGGGATTGCTCGCTCCGATTAGTGAAATGGTCGGCGGGGAGGATTCCATCAGCGCGGGTCTCGTCCTTGGCCTGGCGGCCGCTGTAGGAGCGCTGTGGTGGGTGCTGTCGATTGGGCTCATGGCCCTCGGCGCGGTCATCTACAACGCTTGCGGCGGTCTCGTCGGAGGTCTCAAGATTTCGCTTGCCGACGACGACTAGGCTGCCTAGCCTCCCGCTGGCCCCGGTGTCACCCCCGTTCGGTGGCCCCGGGGCCGCGTTGGTTCAGAGGTGTTTTCAGTGATCTGGTTATGGAGTAGCCGTAATGACTACTTAATGACTGCTTTTTAACTCAATATTTAGGCCGCTGACCAGGCGATTTGTGAAGTGTCATGGTTACGGGTTAAGTTATATCTCGTTCCACGGGGCCTATAGCTCAGGCGGTTAGAGCACTTCGCTGATAACGAAGGGGTCGGAGGTTCAAGTCCTCCTAGGCCCACTGCCGAACAAGGTATAATTGCTCGGTGTACGGGGCTTTAGCTCAATTGGTAGAGCACCTGCTTTGCAAGCAGGAGGTCAGGGGTTCGATTCCCCTAAGCTCCACAAGGAACAATATCCCCCGGTCGTAAGGCCGGGGGATTTTTGGGGTTAAGTAAAGAAAAGTGTGTCTTT
>NZ_JASBOG010000015.1:0-68019 GCF_039907185.1 Corynebacterium sp. c8Ua_99 | reverse complement strand
CCCAAAAGTGTCATAAACTCAGTCACTTTCTTGCTTTCTGAGGTTGGGGTGGGGGCTGAAGGCCCAAACCAGCCCCAAACCAGCCCCAGCCCCCTTACTCGCTCAGCGCGAAGCGACGGTAGTGGTCGAAACGCTGCTCACGGCCAACGCGAGCCGGATTCTTCTCTAGCTCCCAGAGGGCGTGCTCGATAGCACTCAGAGCACGGCGGGGCAGTTCGGACGAATCCTCAGGTTCGGCCACAATCTCGTCGATAACCCCGGTCTTCAGCATGGCCTCGGCGCCAACGCCCTGCTCCTCCATCATTTCCGGGGCATGCTCGGTGTCTCGGTAGATAATCGCCGAAGCACCCTCCGGCGGCAACGGAGACATCCAGGCATCGTGCATTGCCAGCACGCGGTCAGAGGGCAGCATGGCCAGCGCACCGCCACCGCAGCCCTGGCCGAGAATGAGTGACACGGTCGGAACCTTCAAGTTCACCAGCGTGGTCAAGGTGCGGGCAATCTCGCCGGCCATGGCATTTTCCTCGGCGTCCTTGGTCAACTCAGCGCCTGGGGTGTCAATGACCGTGACCAGCGGAATGTTCAGGCTTTCCGCGATGCGCATCGCACGGCGGGCAAAACGCAGTGAGCCCGGCCCCATTGGATGCGTGCCCAGCGGCGGCTGGTTATGGCGATCCTGGGCGACCAGAATCACCGGCCGCTCACCAATCCGCGCCAGGCGAGCCCGAACCGACAGCGACTTGTGGCCATCGCCAGTGCCGGAAATCGGCACGGAGCAGTCGACAAGGGCATCGATAATGTCGCCGCCACCTGGACGAGAAGTATCGCGGGTGCGCAGGATAGCTTCCCAGGTATCGCGACCATCAATGGCTGCTACTGGCGGTGGGGTGGGTTCGCTGGGGTCTCCGTCGGCAAGCACGTCGATGGTGCGGCGGACAGCGCCGCGCAGACCTTCGAGCGGAATGATGCCGTCGATAATGCCCTGCTTGAACAGGTTCTCGGAGGTCTGAACGCCTTCGGGCATGGGTTCGCCGGTAGCGAGCTCGACGACGCGCGGGCCGAGGAAGCCGAGAAGTGCGCCGGGCTCTGCGAAGGTGAAGTGGCCTGCCGACCCCCACGACGCCATGACACCACCGGTGGTGGGATTGCGCAGGTACACCAGGAATGGCAAGTGAGAATCCTTGTGGCGCGCCACTGCGGTGGTAATAGAGATCATGAGCGCGAACGCCGCAGTGCCCTCCTGCATGCGAGTGCCGCCCGAGGTCGGGGAGAGCAACAGGGGCAGCTGCTCCGCAGTCGCGCGCTCGATGCTGCGAATAATACGACGAGCGGTTGCGGCGCCGATAGAACCGCCGAGGAAGCCGAACTCAGAACAGATGACGGCGACGCGCTTGCCGCCGACGGTGCCTTCGCCGGTGATAACGGCCTCATCGAGACCGGTCTTCTCAGAGGCTCGGGACAGTGTGCCGCGGTAGGACTCGTCGATGTTGCCATGCTCGGGCGCGCCGTCCCAGGAGGTGAAACTTCCGTGGTCGAGGACGGTATCTATTACTTGTTGGGCGCTGATTCTAGCCATACCTCCACGGTAGTAAACAAGGGGTAAACCGGCTTAGTCGATGGTGGGCGGAAAGGGGTAGCGCTATTGTCGGAAAAAACGTGTCCGCACTACCGAGGAGTCGAACCAATGCCGATTACTGAGCGCCTCACCGAGCTGGCTGAACAGAGGCCAAACGTATGTGTCGTCGGTTCCATCAACGCAGACCTGACCGTCACCGTGAAGCGCCTGCCGCATGGTGGCGAGACTATCGAGGGCAGTCCTCTGCGCATTCTGCCGGGCGGTAAGTCGGCGAATCAGGCGGCGACGGCTGGAAGACTGGGCGCGGCCGTGGAACTGGTCGGCGCGGTCGGTTCGGATCCCAATGCGCAGTTGCTGCGCGACGCGCTTACCGACGCTCACGTGGACATCTCTGCAGTTGAGACCGTCGACTCTGCCACTGGTACAGCCATGATTGTCGTTGATGATGCGGCGGAGAATTTCATTGTCATCTCCGCTGGCGCCAATGGTGAAGTCGATGCTGAGATGGTGCGCAGTCATGCGGACAAGATTCAGCGGGCTGGGTGCCTCGGTCTGTGTCTGGAGATTTGTGATGAGGCTGTCCTGGCCGCCGCACAGATTGCCCACGATGCGGGTGTGCCGGTGGTGTTCAACCTGTCGCCGATTCGGGCGGTCAGTGAGGATCTGCTCGCGCTGGTCGATGTCCTCATTGTCAACGAGCACGAACTCGCAGCCATCATCGGCTCCGAGCGCGCGGTCGCCGGTTGCGAGCACGGTCAGTGGGATGCGGTTGGGCGCGCGCTTGCCGACGAACACGGGATTTCCACGGCCATTGTCACACTTGGCGGGGAGGGGTCTGCGGTCTTGAGGACGTCGGAAAGCGAGGTGGCAGTCACTCGCATTCCAGCGCTGCCCATCGAGGTCGTGGACACCACGGGCTGCGGTGATGCGTACATGGGTACGGTCCTCACCGCGTTGGCCGCGGGCGATGATGTGGTGACGGCAGCTCGTCTTGCGGCGGTGGTCTCGGCTCATGCGGCGACAGGCGTGGGGGCGCAGACCTCCTATGGCGAGACAGGAAAAATCGCGCAGTTTGCGGCGGACCATGGTCTATAAGGTGCGCTGAGCAAACTACGCGATTGACGATTATTCGGTTTTAGGTGACCGTGGCCGAAGGAGTCACGCTCTTTTGGGCAGGGCTGGGGCTAGCTCTTGGCTGTCAGAGCCTTCTTCCAGCTGACCGCGGCACCGGTGCGCAGGACATTGCGCGGGTAGATCCAGGCGGCGAGTGCGATGACTGCGGCTACTCCCACAACCATGATTAGCAGCGAAGCCGCCAACTGGAGTGCGGAGAAGTTGCCAACGGCGTACTGCATCGGGGCAGTGGTGATGGAAACCGGTGGAATCCACGCTGCAATCTGCATGACGGTAGAGTCCAGCTTGCTCCAGCCAAACAGCGGAACATACATCGTGATCAGCGAGAACACCAGTACCGGCATCTGTGCGCCCTGGAAATCTTCCATACGGCTGACCAAGGATGCGGAGGCTGCATACAGCGCGGCGAAGAAGAAGTAACCGAGGATGAAGCACGGGACCAGCAGCCAGACTGCGGACCACGGCACATCGAAGCTCTCCGCCAATCCGGTAATCATGAGGGCAACTGCGGCGCTGGCGGTCAGCACGCTCATCATGATGATGCCAGCCAGACCGGCGCCGAGGATCTTGCCAGCCAGCAGGTGCGCCGGGCGAACGGTCGAGAGAATGATCTCGATGACGCGGGAGGACTTCTCCTCGATGACGCTGGTGGCCACCGCGCCGCCGAAGACGAGGATGGCGGTCATCATGACCATCACACCAATCAGTGTGATGACCACTGCGGGCATCTTCTCGTCTTTGGCTTCATCCAGCGACTCCACCGACACGGCTGCGCTTTGAGTCTTGGAGAAAAACTCGCTGGGGTTGATTCCGTTTTCGCTGAGCAGCATGGCTTCATTTTGTTTCTGCAGCGATTCCTGCAGCATTGGGGCCAGCCAGGATGGGGCGTCGTCGGCAAGCAGCTTCCACGAGCCCTCCTTGCCTTCTGCGGTGTCGGGGACGAGAGCGGCGTCGGCGTCGCCGTCGGTGACGGCAGCGCGAGCGGCCTTGTCGTCTGCCGCGGACGTAATCTCCAACGGTGAGAGCGATGCTGTGGCAAATGCGCCGGCTGCGGCATCCGCGCCTTCAGCATCCTTTATTTCGGCGGTAGCGTCGGCGAGAGAGTCCGCGAACGGCGCTTCTCCGACGACCGCGATTTTTACGGTGTCATTATCGGACTTGGAGGTCATGTAGTCGGCAACGAAGATACCGCCGACGGCCGCCACTGCCATGATGATGAGCGTGATTAGCGAGCTTTTCTTCAGCAGATGCTCGCGGAGTTCGCGGACGAAAACAGTCTTGACGGCCGTTGAGGCGTTGTAAGTGTTGGTGCTCATTGCTGTACGGCCTCCTGGTAGAGCTCGGTAAGTGGAATTTGCAGAGGTCCAAACGAACGGACCGTTCCCGCTGCCATCGCGCTGTGTAGCAGCTTCTGGTCGGTGTCGGCGGGGGCGTTGGAATCGAGGTGAACGACGGTGGCACCATGGGTATCACGCTCCACGCTTGTCACGCCCTCGACGGAGGTCGCCCAATCCTGGGGCGCACCATCGAGCTTGACGACGAAAGCCCGTGGGCCCCGTGCTCGCAGCTCATCAACAGTGCCTTCCACGAGCATGCGGCCGTCGCGGATGATGCCGACGCGGTCACACATGCGCTCGACAAGGTCGAGCTGGTGGGAAGAGAACACAATCGGGGTGCCGCGGTCGGCGTACTCCTTGAGTACGGAGCTCATCACCTTGACCGCAACTGGGTCGAGACCAGAGAAGGGCTCGTCGAGGACTAGTATTTCTGGGTCGTGGACGAGGGAGGCTGCCAGCTGCACGCGCTGCTGATTGCCGAGCGAGAGCGTGTCGACCTTGTCGTTGGCACGCTCGGTGAGACCGAGGCGCTCCAACAAGTTGTCGGCATTGGATTCCGCGCGCTTGGTGGGCACACCGTGTAGGCGAGCAAAGTAAATCAGCTGCTTGCGGACTTCAGCCTTGGGGTAGAGGCCGCGTTCTTCTGGCATGTAGCCAATCGTGCGGCGCAGCGAGTCATTCATCGGGGTATCGCCGATGCGCACCTCGCCTTTATCGGTGGCCAGCACGCCCAGGGCAATGCGCATAGTGGTGGTCTTGCCGGCACCGTTAGAGCCGACGAAGCCGTAGATTTCTCCAGGGTGAACTTGGAAGCTCATGCCACGGAGAACCTGCAGGTCTCCGTAGGACTTCTCAAGCCCGTCAATAATGAGGCTGTTCATGGTGATCCTTAGATTGAGGAGTGAAGGGCAGAGGAGGGATATGAGTTTTTGAGCCCGTACTAGTCGTCGCGCAGATTCCAGGCGTAGACGACGGTGGGCAGCGTGGAAATGTAGAGGAAAGCGATAATTCCGAAGATTCCGAAGCTGTACGGAATGTAGCGTCCCCAGTCAGGTTGCGCGTTCAGGACATAGGTGCCCACCAGAACGAGAGCAAGGAAGGCCACCAAGCCGAAGTAGGTGAAGCAGCGATATGTCAGCCCCCGCAGGTTCAGAATCTGTTCCTGCTGGTATTCGTCCAGTAGCGAGGTCGGTGCGCTGTCAACCATGTCGACTGTGATGTTGAGGCTGGTCCAGACGACGACCATAATGAGGGAAATCACTGGCCAGAGCAGAGAAAGCCATCCCGGGAAAATATCGGTCAGGCTACCGAGAAGCGCGATGCCGCTCAGCAGCATCAGCACAAGGCACACCTCGAATGCGATGACCAGCTTCCGCCGCGCCGCCTGGTTGCGCCACTTGGGCAACCAGCTCGACATCTGCTCGACACGCTTTGTGTACTTCGCTTCGCGCCGGGCTTCTAGCTTTTCGAAAAAGTTCGGTGTTGCGTCTTCAGTCCGAATAGCTGGCATCGTTAGCTTTCCTTTCGGTATAGGGCAGAGGACATGGGCTTGAATTCCTCGCGAGAAAACACCGCCTCAACGGGGAGATCGAACACCGCGCAGATGCGAAATGCCAGATCCAAGCTGGGGTAGTGGTCACCTCGCTCCAACGCGCCAATCGTTTGAGGATTGACCTCTACTTGTTTGGCTAGTTCGGCTCGGCTGAGTCCGTGTTCTGCCCGCAGCACTGAAATTCTGTTGAATATCGGTTCTTTGGGTTTAATCTTTGGGGACACACTCCAAAGTGTTATATAAACACAACGCTACGTCAACTGTTCGCAACAAAATGAAGCGCACTCACCTTTCTAAACCGCAGGTCAGCGGGGTAGAAAAAATCTAAAAAATTTTCAGTCCGTACACTCGGTTGGCATGACCACACTCAATCTGAAGTACGATGCAGCGACAACCGGAATTGCCAACGTGGAAATGGTCGATGGCAACGCCATCCCGATTCTGGGGTTCGGTACCTACAAGCTTGACGATGAGCAGGCGCGCGAATCCGTGCGCTACGCCCTGGAAATCGGCTACCGCCACATCGACACCGCATCGCTCTATCGCAATGAGCGAGGGGTTGGGCAGGGTATTGCTGATGCGGTCGCTGCGAACGTCGTAAAGCGTGAAGATATCTTCGTGACCACGAAGGTCTGGAACGATGCGCAGGGGTCGGCGGCGACGCGCGAGTCCGTGCGGGCATCTTTAGAACGGCTCAGCCTTGACTACGTTGACCTGGTGCTTGTGCACTGGCCGGTGGAGAAGCAGGGGACGTTTGGGCAGTGTTTCGATACGCTGCTGGAGCTCAATCGTGAGGGGCTGATTCGCTCGGTTGGTGTGGCGAACTTTTACCCAGAGGTGCTCGACCAGCTCTCGGAGACTCCGGTGGTCAACCAGATTGAGCTGCATCCGCAGTTCCCGCAGAATGAGCAGGTTGAAGACGATCGTCGTCGCGGTATTGTCACGCAGGCTTGGTCGCCGTTGGGGCGCGCGAAGTACTTTGAGGGCTCGCCGATTGCTGAAATCGCAGATCGCCTGGGTAAAACTCCCGCCCAAGTTGCTATCCGCTGGCACCTTCAGCGTGGCATCGTGGCCATCCCGAAGTCGGGCACGCCGTCGCGCATCAAGGAGAACTTTCAGGTCACCGACTTTGAGCTCACCGACGAGGACATGGAAACGATTGCGTCGATGGCGCGTGCCGACGGGCGCCTGAGTGGCGACCCGCGGGTATTCGGCAACGAATAAGCGAATTTAGATTTGCTTATAGCCCCATCACTATTGGTGTTTCGCGGGTAGCCTAAATGCTATGACGAACCCAGCATCTGAAATCCGCGTCGAAGCCGACGGCGCAATTGTCACTATCACCATCGACCGAGATCATAAGCGCAACTCCCTGACTGCCGACGTGTGTCGTGACATCGCCGATGCGGTGGAAGCTGCCGCTGAGGTTCCAGAGCAGCGCGTTATCCTGCTGCGCGGCGAAGGCCGCGCTTTCTGTGCGGGCGCCGACCTGAGTGGCCAGCACCATGAAGATTCCTTCCACGAACAGCTCCGTCGAATGCTGCGCACAATCGAGGCCAGCCGTCTGGTGGTTATAGCGGATGTGCAGGGGCCGGCTGTCGGCGCTGGGATGCAGCTGGCGATGGCGGCCGATTTGCGCGTCGTGGGTGAGCGCGGCTGGTTTATGATTCCGCCGGTCAAGCTCGGTATCGCTGTCGATGCCTGGACAATTCGCCGCGTACGCGTACTCGTCGGCGGTGCCCGCGCCCGCACTATTTTGTTGGCGGCCGAGCGCATGGATCAGGAAGCCGCCCGCGGTTGTGGTCTGGCTTCCTACCTTGGTGGTCCGGACAAGGCGGAGGAGGTAGCGCTTCGTATCGCCACCTACGCGCCCCTGTCGCTGGCCTACCACAAGGCAGTGCTCAACGACGATGAGACACATAGCCCGTTGAAGGACTACCAGCAGGAGCTCTACGACACGGTGTGGGCTTCCGAGGATGCTGCGGAGGCATCGAAGGCGCGAGCCGAAAAGCGCGAACCAAATTTCATTGGCAAATAGGTCGAATAGGTTCAGCAATTAGGCGAATAGGGTAGGCAGGCATGGGCTCGTGGAAAACTCCCGACAGTGGTCTTACTCAACAGCAGGTCCAGCAACGCATCGAGTTGGGGCACGTCAACGAGCTGCCGCCAACATCCGGGCGCAGTGTGTGGGACATTATCCGTGCCAATGTGTTTACCCGGATTAACGGTATTCTCGCTGTGTTATTCGCAGTCGTGCTCTATACCGGCTCAATCGTCAACGGTGCCTTTGGTCTGCTGATTATCGCCAACTCTATCGTCGGCATCATCCAAGAACTGCGTGCCAAGCGCACACTGGACAAGCTTTCCATTGTCGGCCGTGCAAAACCCATGGTCATTCGCGACGGGGAGCCTGCTCGCGAGATCGACCGCGAGTCCGTCGTCCTCGACGATCTCATCGAGGTTGGTCCCGGTGACCAAATCGTCGTTGACGGTATTCTCCGCTACGCCTCTGACGTGGCTGTCGATGAGTCCTCTCTCACCGGTGAATCCGATGCCGTCGATAAGAGCGTTGGGGACATGGTCTACTCGGGTTCCTCGGTCGTGGTGGGGTCGGCGCGATATCAGGCCACCAAAGTGGGCAAGGAGGCTTACGCCGCCAAGCTCGCAGCTGAGGCCAACAAATTCACGCTGACTGATTCCCAGCTCTTCCGCGGCATCAACAAGATCCTGACCTACATTTCCTGGATTCTCATTCCCGTCGGCGCCCTGGCAATCTATACGCAGCTCTTTGTCGCCGGCGATGATTTCAACGATGCGCTGCTGGGGATGGTCGCCACGCTGGTGCCCATGGTCCCTGAGGGGCTTGTCCTCATGACCACCATCGCATTTGCCCTTGGGGTGGTGCGCTTGGGGCGACATCGCGTGCTGGTCAATGAGTTGCCCGCCATCGAAGGTCTCGCGCGTGTCGACACCGTGTGTGTCGACAAAACTGGCACGCTCACCGAAAATGCGATGCAGCTAGTGGAAGTCGACATCGTATCGGGTGACGGTACCTCCCGCGATGAGGTCGACTCCGCACTCATCGATCTGTGCAAGCTCGACGATCGCCCCAACGCAACGGCTCGTGCACTGCTCGATGGGCTTGCGGACGCAGGGGACGTCGTAAAGCATGAACAAGCCAGAACCCGCCCCTTTGCCTCGGCGAATAAGTGGTCGGCGCTGACGTATCACGGCGGTGCGACGTGGGTTTTCGGCGCGCCCGATGTGCTTGTCGACGACTCCGCGGTCGGCATGCAGAAAGCTCGGCAGCTTATGGAGGAAGGACTTCGTGTGCTCCTGCTCGCGCGGACATCAGTTGGGGCAGATGACCTGCCCGGCGGTGCGCTGCGGAAGAGTGGCGAGGTGGAGTTGGAGCCAGTCGCACTTGTCGTGCTGGGGCAGAAGGTGCGTTCAGATGCGGCGGACACGGTGGCCTACTTCTATGAAGAAGGCATCGAGGTCAAGGTCATTTCTGGTGACAATGACCGCTCCGTGGGGGCTGTTGCACGTGAGCTGGAAATGGAGGGGGCTAACAATCCTGTCGATGCGTCTGAGCTTCCGGTCAGCCGCGATGAGAATAGCGAAGCCAAGCCCACCGAGATCCGCAACGAGTTCGCAGACATTGTGGAGTCGCGGCAGATCTTCGGCCGTGTCACGGCCGAGAATAAGCGCGATATGGTTCATGCGCTGCAGTCGCGGGGGCATCATGTGGCGATGACCGGTGATGGTGTCAATGATGTGCTGGCGCTAAAAGCGGCGAACCTGGGCGTGGCTATGGGCGATGGGGCGCCGGCGACACGTTCGGTTGCGCAGTTGGTGCTGTTGGATAATCGCTTCGCCGTGATGCCGATGATTGTGGCGGAGGGGCGTCGCGTCATTGGCAATATCGAGCGCGTGGCCAACCTCTTTTTGACGAAGACCATCTACTCGGTGGTGCTGGCGCTGGCTGTGGGGCTGTGGGGGATGGATTATCCATTCGAGCCGATTCACGTGACGATTACGGGTTGGTTCACAATTGGAATCCCGGCCTTCGTGCTGTCGTTGGCTCCTAACTTGGAGCGTGCGCGCGATGGTTTCGTACGGCGCGTGTTGCGCTTAGCGATACCGGCGGGCATCACGGTGGGGTTGTTGACCTTCATGTTTTGGTTGTGGGCAAACCCGGGAGTCGACGCCAGCGATGCGGCACGAGGGGAGGCGTCTACTGCGACCCTCATTGTGCTGATTGTTTCGGCATTTTGGGTTTTGGTGGTCGTGGCTAGGCCATACACCTGGTGGAAGGTTCTGTTGCTGGCGGTATCGGCAGGAGCCTACCTGTTCATCTTCTCGGTTCGTTCAGTGGCCACAGTGCTTAATCTGTACTGGGTAGGGCGGGAGCTGTTGATTCCCGCGCTGATCGTGGGGGCCATCGGCGCGGGCATTATCGAAGCGCTGTGGTGGTGGCGTCAGAGTAAGCCATTGCCGGAAGAAGCGGAGAACACGAGTACAACGGCGTAAATGGGGGTAGTAAAAACGGCGCCTAAGTATGCAGGTAATGGCGTTTTTGGGGGGTGCCTTAAGGCTCGCTGAGAAGTAGTTAGCCGCATTTAACTTCATTGCTAACTGTGTTCCAGGTAACTTTGTTTCCACACATAATGAAAAATGTGGTGCATGGCACACCCTCGGGGTGGCTGTGCTGGACCTCATTACGAACACCTGCATAACTTCCTGGAAAGGATTAGCCCGTGTCCGCAACTCCCTTGCCGGCAGACCGGCATAAGCCACAGGCGGCCGAGTACCGCTACGTGCAAAACTCAGCGCAGTTCCAAGAGCTCCGCTCTACATTCCGTTCTTTCGCCATCCCGATGACCGTCGCAGGTCTGGTGTGGTACATCGCATTCGTTCTGTTTGCGACGTTCGCGCCAGACCTCATGGCGACTCCCGTACTGGGCAATATCAACCTGGGCATCGTCCTTGGTCTGCTTCAGTTCGTGACCACCTTCGCCATCACCTGGGTGTACATCAACTTCGCCAACAAGAAGCTCGAGCCGATGCAGGCAGAGCTGCGCGAGGCACTGGAAAGCGGAGAAATCGCTGAAATCGTCGCAAAGAAGGAGGCATAGGCATGCTGACTAGTTTCTTTGCTGCAGATGACACTGCAGCAGCAGGTAACCCGATTCTCAACATCGCGGTCTTCGTCGCCTTCATTGTTGCGACCATGTTCATCGTTACTCGAGTGGGCAAGGGCGGAAACAAGGGAGCATCAGACTTTTACACCGGTGGCGCACAGTTCTCCGGTACCCAAAACGGTCTTGCCATTGCGGGTGACTACCTCTCGGCGGCTTCCTTCCTCGGTATCGTCGGCGCCATCGCGCTGACTGGTTACGACGGATTCCTTTACTCCATCGGCTTCTTCGTAGCCTGGCTGGTCGCGCTGCTGTTGGTTGCAGAGCCGCTGCGAAACGTCGGTAAGTTCACCATGGCCGACGTGCTGTCCTTCCGTCTTAAGCAGCGCCCGGTACGTACTGCGGCTGCTATCTCGACCCTCGCGGTGACCCTGTTCTACCTCATCGCGCAGATGGCCGGTGCAGGTTCCCTGGTCGCCGTGCTGCTCAACATCCACGACTCCACTCAGCAGTCCATCGTTGTCGCAGTCGTCGGCATCATCATGGTTGCCTACGTCCTCATCGGTGGTATGAAGGGCACGACTTACGTGCAGATGATTAAGGCCGTCCTGCTGGTCGGTGCTGTCATCATCATGACCCTGATCATCCTGGTTGGCGTTAAGGGCAACTTCTCCCAGCTCCTGCAGGACGCAGTGGACATGCACGCAAGCTCGGATTACATCGCCGAGAAGGGCTACGAAGCCTCCGCCATTCTTGAGCCGGGTCTGAAGTACGGCGGCTCCTTCGTCCAGCAGCTGGACTTCATCTCTCTGGGCCTGGCACTGGTCCTCGGTGTTGCTGGTCTGCCACACGTGCTCATGCGCTTCTACACGGTGCCGACCGCAAAGGAAGCTCGTAAGTCCGTGACTTGGGCAATCATCCTCATCGGTGGTTTCTACCTGCTGACCCTGGTGCTCGGCTACGGTGCTGCTGCACTCGTCGGCCCGGACCGCATCATGGCCGCGCCGGGCGGGGCCAACGCTGCAGCTCCGCTGCTGGCCTTCGAAATCGGTGGCTCCATCTTCATGGCTGTGATTTCCGCAGTGGCGTTCGCTACCGTGCTGGCCGTGGTCGCTGGTCTGGCAATTACCGCTTCCGCGTCTGTCGGCCAGGACCTCTACCAGGCCGTGATTCGCAAGGGACAGGCCACGGAAGCCGAGCAGGTTCGTGTCTCCCGCATTACCGTTATCGTGCTGGGTGTTGTCGCCATTATCCTCGGCATCCTGGCCATGGGGCAGAACGTCGCCTTCCTGGTGTCGCTGGCCTTCGCAGTGGCAGCATCCGCAAACGTGCCGACCATCCTGATGTCCCTGTTCTGGAAGCGCTTCAACACCGCAGGCGCAGTTGCCTCCATGTACACCGGTGTCATCGCCTCGCTGGTTCTGATTATCTTCTCCCCGGCAGTCTCCGGCGCTGAGTCCTCGATGATTCCGTCCGTTGACTTCTCCTGGTTCCCGCTGACCTCGCCGGGTCTGCTCGCAATCCCGCTGGCGTTCCTGGCTGGCATCATCGCCACCTACATGGGTAAGCCGGATAACTTCGATGACCTGGCAGCTGAGATGGAAGTTCGCTCCCTGACCGGTGTTGGTACCGAGGCTGCGGTTGATCACTAATAACCACTGAGCCTTTGGCTGGCAACGCTGTCCGAACAGCTCGGCCAAACTCAATTAACTGAATAGACAAATGCAAAAGCCCCGTTATCGTCACTGGTAGCGGGGCCTTTGTGGTGGGCGCGGGGTCGTCGTCAAGCATGTGCGAATCAGTGCATGATAGTTAATGGACGGGCCTGTTGCCCTGGATCCGCAGGGGCTCGCGGAAGCGAGCACGGAGTCTTAGATATAAGGTGGGAAGGTAACAATCTGGTTTGCCCCACCGCAATAATTGGAGTGTGTATGACTGACAATTCTGGCGCTTCTGAGAACAACAATTCTTTCCGTAGCGCCCTGCATGATGAGCACGTAAGCCTTGGCGCAGAAATGCGCAATGTTGGTGGCTACGAAGTGCCGTTCCGCTACTCTTCGGAAATTGCAGAGCACAACGCAGTGCGTGAGGCCGTTGGTGTTTTCGACCTGTCGCTGATGGGTATCATCCGCGTCACTGGTGAGGATGCGGCGGCGTTCCTTGCACACTCCCTGATTTCGGCAATCAAGCCGCTGGCGTTGGGTCGTGCCAAGTACACCATGATTGTGCAGGAAGACGGCGGCATTATTGATGACCTCATCATTTACCGCCTCGGTAGTCACGAATTCATGCTGGTGCAGAATGCCGCAGCCGCTGAAGATGTGTACTCGACGCTGCGCGAGCGCGTTGGTGGCTACAACGTCGAGGTTGAGCGCATGAATGACAAGAATGTGCTCCTGGCCATTCAAGGGCCGAAGGCTGCGAAGCTTCTGCGCCGTCTGTTGCCACAGGATCTGCACGCGACTCTCGATGGCATGAACTACTACTCTTGCACTCTGCTCGAGGTCGCAGGTGTGGAAATGATTGTTGCCCGAACCGGCTACACCGGTGAGGACGGCTTCGAGATCTTCCCGCCGGCTGACCGCGCCGTCGAGGTCTGGCGTGCAATCATTGCAGCAGGTGGCAAGGTGGAAAACCCGGAGGATCCGGCTGACAACGGCGCTGACCTCGGCCTGCTGCCGTGTGGTCTGGCCTGCCGCGACACCCTGCGTCTTGAGGCTGGTATGCCGCTCTATGGCTACGAGCTGACTCGCGACCGCACTCCGCTGGAGGCCGGCCTGAAGTCCATCATGGGGCCGACCAAGGGGCAGTTTATTGGTCGCAACGCACTGATTAATCGTCCGCAGTCGAAGGAGCTACTGGTTGGTCTGCGTTTCTCCGGTGATGAAGCTCCGAAGCGTGGCACCAAGCTCATTGATGCGGAAGGTAACGAGGTTGGCGTGCTGACTTCCGCCAAGGTGTCGCCGACTTTGGGGCACCCCATCGGTTTTGCATACGTTCAGCGTTGGCAGTCCTCCACTGGCACGGAGCTGACCGTTGAAGGCGCCGGCATTACCGCCACCGTCGTTCCGACGCCGTTCTACAATCGCCGTCACCGCAAGTAGGGGAGCGCGGGTGCTCCGCCGCATTGTGGCGGGCTCAGATCTGTTCAGGTTCGTCTCTTCGTATCTGTTGGGTAAATAAAAAATCCGCTGCAGTATTGTTGCAGCGGATTTTGGTTTTTAGGGCGAGCTAGCGCACCTTACCTAACTAAGTCCCGAGCCGACGAACCTCGCAGCCAGAGACGAACCTAGCGGAACAGGCCGGTGAGCCCATGATTATCTTCGCTTGGCTGCTCTTCCTGCTCCGATTCCGATTCTGTCGGCTCGCCGGAGGTTGTCGGAGTCGTTGAAGTATCGGGCGGCGTGGAAGTATCAGAGGTCGTCGAGCTCTCCGTCTCACTTGTCTCCGTTGTGCTCTCGCTCGGAGTCGTCGGCTCAGGTTCCTGAGGCAGTGGCTCAGTGGTCGTCGGAGTAGTGGAAATCCACATTTGCTGCGATGTCGGGTTCGCGGGGGTTTGCTGCAGCACCGTCCATACTTCCTGCTCGCCGACTTGTGCGCATTCAAGATTCTGGCCGTTGGCGCTCATTCGTATTTCCCCGGTCTGGTTCGGGCACAGCTGCCCGATGCGCGGCGTACCGCCTTCTCGAACCTTTGGTCCGGTCGTCGTCGGCGAACTCGTCGTCGACACCGTAGTAAGTTGGCTTGACGACGAGGTTTGCGTCGCGGCAACCTCCTCGCTTTCGCTGTTGGCGCAGCTGGTGGCCGTGGCTGCGAAGGTGAGGAAGCAGCAGGCCAGCGCCAGCTGCCGGCGGTTCTTGCGCCGGACGGCAGTGAGTTTAGGGTGCTGTACGGCTGACAGCTGAGTTCGCGTATTCACATCCATCTCACTTTCTGGGCTTCTCGGGCCTGCGTCGCGTGGTTTAATTCTCGGCTTTCTGGGGCGGCGTCTCCTGAAAAACCACTGGGGGTGCCAGCTATAGGGGAACTTGCCAAGTTATTGGCAAGGTAGTTGCTGACACCCAATAGATAGGTTGATTCAACCGGCAACTATACAGTCAACTTTTCGATTTGCATACTGGATGCTTCTAATCGTGGCAGAACGGGTGCGGTAGGGAAAGGCAATTCGTCTGTGAAGTCATAAGTGGTTTTGATAGCGTGTGTCCCATGTATCGGCGCACCCCGAATCGATTCCCCGTAAAGAGTAATGCGGATTTGTTCGCTCGGCGCAGTGGCGCGTGGATACTGGATTCGTTCCTTGTAGGAATCTTTGTTGCCATCATTATGGCACTTGGCAAACTTGCGTGGGAAGCAGCCATGGCGAACTGGGCGCTGCCGAGTCCGCCAGAGTTCAGGATTTTGTATGGTGTCATATTCCCAGCTGTCTTTTTCTTTGTGCGCGTGGTTGCAGAGGCTCGCGGTGAACAGACGTTTGGTAAAAGCGCATTTTTGCTACACGTTGTTCCAGCGCGGAAAGCAGACTCTGGGGCAACTCCGTTCGAAGTCGCTCAGCCAGAGGGAACATCGGAGCTCGAATCAGGAGACGATTCTTGGCACAGAGGTTGGCGGGCAGCGGTACGTAATTGTTACCTATTGTCGCTGATTTTCTTGCCTACGGGTTTTGAGCCAAACGTTGAACTGTTTTTTGGTGTCCTGATGATTTGGGTTGCTGTTTGCCGCTGGCACCCATTCGACTGGTTGGCAGGAAAACGCGTCGTTGTTGAAAGGCGTAGCGAGCGCTAACGTTCGAGCAAGCGTCAGGCCCTGGCTCTTTCCTCCTCGGCCTCAACCTCAGCGTTGAATTCTCGTTTAGAAGACTGCCACTGGTCTTCGGTCATACCGATACGCCAGTAGCCAGAAATGGAAACGTCTTTCTTCGGGATCTCAGATTCGACGAAGAGGAAGCGGCGCAATTCCTTGATCATCTCGGCGACACCGTGGATGAACCAGCTAGTTTTCTTACCTTCTGGAATGCCCGCCTCGCGCACTGCGCGGGATAGCTCTGTGCCGTGGGTTGCGCCGTTGCGGAGGACCCAATGGACTTCCACACCCTCTCGGGTTGGGAGCTCAAACTTCCGATCTTCGGACTCGATTTCGATGTATGCGGTTGCGGTCGTGCCTGCTGGGAGGTGCTTCAGTCCGGCGCTGATAGCTGGCGCTGCGGACTCGTCTCCGGCGAGTACAAAGTGTTCATATTCTGCTGCAGGTCCCCATGCGCCTCCTGGCCCTAAGAAGCCACGCTTGTCTCCGATTTCGGCTACGCGTGCCCACGGTCCAGCCAGGCCGGAATCGCCGTGGGTGACGAAGTCGACGTCAAAGTCGCCGGTTTCGGAGTCCACATTAATCAGAGTGTATGTGCGGGTGATTGGCAGTTTGTCTCGCGGCTGTTCGGCGCGAATTTTCGCAATATCGAACGGCCAGGAGTAATCAGCGTCCTCTGGCACAAACAATAATTTGATGTAATGGTCGGTAAACTCCAGCTCCTTGCCCACAAATGCAGGCGAGTTCATGCTCAAACGAACAAGGTCTGGGGAAATCTGGCGACGTCCAGTAACTGTTGCCTCGTGTGCCTTACGGGGCTTACGCTTCGGTGCTGCTGCTTTAGCTAGGCCAGCCATAGTTGTCACTGTCCTTCAACAAGTCTTGGGCTGTTTTGTACTGGCGGAAGTCTACACGCCACGTGATTAGGTAAGCCTAACACAAGTGTTTCTGGAAATTGCTGGGTGATGCGTTCTCAGGAGGGGGCGTAGTGGCCGGTCGTGAGAAAAACAAAGAACCCTCGCGCCCTATATGTAAAAGGTCACGAGGGTATTTGTGCCCCAGAGAGGAATCGAACCTCCGACACCGGCTTTAGGAGAGCCGTGCTCTATCCACTGAGCTACTAGGGCAATCATCTTCCGGGTAAAACAGCCGTGAAAACACATTCTCGGCGGCCGGAAAATTACTTCATCACTTTAACGCATCTGCGAGCTCTAGTGGCAATTGGGTCCTCGACCTGACACGCAAACATGCAGGAAGCTCGCTATTACCCCCATGTGCTTTTGTGCTCGGCGGTGCCGCCCGGAATCTGGCTAACATGGTTTATAACGAGCGACTTTCTTGCGCTTGCGGTCGCAACAGCGCTACTTATTTTCCGGTCGCTGTTTTGGAGGAGGATGACAATATGATTAAGCCAACTTTCACGGATGTCAACGGTGTCAAGATTAAGTGCTCCATGACCACGGACTCGGACAAGCCGCACCTTTTGGTTTCGCGCATGGAAGATGATGGCTCTTTGACTCCGATTCTGGAGATGAACGTGTACGACTCCAAGTACATGGCCAACGCTTGCGAGATTTACTTGAAGCAGGCCGCTTCGGCTAACCTCCAGGGTTCGATGGCTGGCCTGTCTCCAGATGAGATGGCTGAACAGTTCGGTTACGAGGGAGATCCGACCAATCACTAGTCGAAACGACGCCGCCCGCACTCAGGCCGAGAGCCCTGTATACAGCGGATATGTCGATGTAGACGTCATCGGAATCGGCGCCGGTAGTCCGAGCCACATTACGCTCGAGGCTATCGGCGCTCTTGCTGATGTCGACGTAGTTTTTGCTCTCGACAAGGGTGATGCCAAAGCGGACTTGTTGGCTGCGCGACAGGCGATCGTCGATAAGCATGCGCCGCATGTCGAACTCGTTACCGTTCCCGACCCGCCACGTGACCGCACGCCCGATAACTACGGCGCAGTCGTCCGTGACTGGCATCAGCGCCGTGCAGAGCTGCTTGCCGACGCCTTCGTCGCTCACCTCGGACGAGAGGGCAAGCGCCGCGGTGCGTTCTTGGTCTGGGGTGACCCCTCCTTGTATGACTCAACATTGCGGATTTTGCAGCGCGTCCGCGACCTTGGGCTGGACGTGCGCTCGCGAGTTATCCCCAGTGTGACGGCGATTTCCGCGCTGACCGCAGCGCATGGAGAGTGCCTGAACCAGATTGGTAAGCCGGTATTGATTACCACTGGTCGGCGCCTGGGGGAGCGTGCGCCTGGCATGGATGCGGTGGTGATGCTCGATGGCGGTGCAGCCTGGCTCGAGCACGCGGACCCGGAGGAAGAGATTCTCTGGGGTGCATTCCTGGGAACGGAGCTGGAGACGCTCCGCCGTGGTCGCGTTGGCGACGTCGGCGAAGAGATTGCGGAGCTGAAAAAGAAGCTCCGTGCGGAGCACGGTTGGATTATGGATATCTACCTGCTGCGTTCCGGCGCCTAGGACTGAGCAGTCGCAGCGGTGCCAGTTCGGCTAGCTGACTTTCTTGCCCAAGAAGCCCTCTGCCCATCGGTGGAGGGCTTTTTCGGCGGCTTCGACGCCGTCGGCGACGGTTACCTTGGTGAGGACCTGATCGTCGTTAGGCAACACGCGTGCGGGATCGCCTGCGGGACGGACGGTGATGCTGACGTGGTCGGCATTGATGACCTCGACGGTTGCTAGTGCGAGCATCTCGACGTTCGTCTGCTCAGCAACCGCAAAGCGGTAGGCGGTGTCGTTTTCCCACTCGGTGGTGGAGTTCCGAAGGAACTCGGCGACGGAGTCAGGGGCCAATTCTGTGAGTAATTGGGTTGCGACCGGGGCGTCATCGACGCGGGAATCGTGGCGCAGCGGACGGCAGTAGAAGCGGCCGGCATTTACTTCCATGGGTTCCATACCGTCCACTCTAGACGTCCTGAACAGTGTTTAAGGGCGCCGGGGGAGGGGCTGAAAAGAATCAAGCGGGGCTGGCTGCGAATCCCATCGCAACCAGCCCCGCTTAGAGCTTTAGAACTACTTCAGTTCCATCAGGACATCGCCCTTGCCGACACCTGAGCCAGCCTCGGTAGCCAGACCCGTGACAACGCCGTCCTTGTGAGCCTTGACTGGGTTTTCCATCTTCATGGCCTCAAGGACAACCACGGTGTCACCCTCGGAGACTTCCTGGCCCTCTTCGACGTTGACCTTGATGACGGTGCCCTGCATCGGAGCAACCACAGCGTCACCGGAAGCGGCCTTCTTGGAACCGCCAGCGCGCTTCTTCTTGCTCTTCTTCTTGGCACCAGCGTTGCCGCCGCCCAGAGCCAGGTCGCCCGGCAGGGCTACCTCGACGCGGCGACCGTCGATCTCGACGACAACCTTCTGAGCCGGAACGGTGTCGGTGTCAGCGTCGGAGTCACCGTCGTACGGAGCAATCGGGTTGTCCCATTCCTCTTCAATCCACTTGGTGTAGACGTCAAACTTCTCGCCATCGCCGACAAACGCCGGGTTCTCCACAATGTGGCGGTGGAACGGAATGACCGTTGCCAGGCCCTCAACCTGGTACTCGGACAGAGCACGAGCGGAGCGGCGTAGGGCCTCTTCGCGGGTCTCGCCCCAAACAATCAGCTTGGCCAGCATGGAGTCGAACTGGCCGCCGATGACGTCGCCCTCCTTGATGCCGGTGTCCATGCGGACACCCGGGCCGGACGGTTCGACGTACTTGGTGATGGTGCCCGGAGCCGGCATGAAGTTGCTGCCGGCGTCCTCGCCGTTGATGCGGAACTCGAAAGCGTGACCGCGCATCTCCGGGTCTTCCTTGATGGACAGTTCCTTGCCTTCAGCAATGCGGAACTGCTCGCGGACCAGATCGAGGCCGGTAATTTCCTCGGTGACCGGGTGCTCCACCTGTAGACGAGTGTTGACCTCGAGGAAGTTAATCAGACCGTCAGCGCCAACCAGGTACTCAACGGTGCCCGCACCGTAGTAGCCAGCCTCGCGGCAGATGTCCTTAGCGGACTGGCGCAGGCGCTCATCCTGCTCTGGGGTCAGGAACGGAGCGGGTGCTTCCTCGACGAGCTTCTGGAAACGACGCTGTAGCGAGCAGTCACGGGTGGAGGCGACAACGACGTTGCCGTGCTTATCAGCGAGAACCTGGCACTCGACGTGGCGTGCCTTGTCCAGGTAGCGCTCTACGAAGCACTCACCGCGACCGAAGGCCGCAACGGCCTCACGGGTAGCGGACTCGTAGAGGTCGGCGACCTCTTCCATCTTGTGTGCGACCTTCATGCCGCGGCCACCGCCACCGAAAGCGGCCTTAATGGCGATTGGCAGACCGTGCTCCTTAGCGAACGCGACGACCTCGTCTGCATCCTTAACTGGCTCCTTGGTGCCTGGAGCCATTGGAGCGTCAGCCTTCAGCGCGATGTGACGAGCGGTGACCTTGTCGCCCAGGGCGCGGATGGACTCTGGTGACGGGCCAATCCAGATCAGGCCAGCGTTCTCAACAGCCTCAGCGAAGTCGCCGTTCTCCGACAGGAAGCCGTATCCCGGGTGGATGGCATTAGCGCCGGACTTCTTTGCGGCGTCCAGAATCTTGTCGAAAACTAGGTAGGACTCAGCGGAAGTGGTGCCACCGAGAGCAAAAGCCTCATCCGCCATGGTCACGAAAGGAGCGTCCGCATCCGGCTCAGCGTAAACGGCGACGGAAGGAATGCCGGCGTCCTTCGCAGCGCGAATAACGCGAACGGCAATCTCGCCACGGTTGGCGACGAGAACCTTCGTGATTTTTTCAGTGGTCTGCTCGGACACGAAATCCTCCATTTTTCGTGGGCACCCCGAGAATTGGCCCTCGGGGCAAGGTTGCGACAGTCATTTGTAGGAATCACAAGCAGCACTGCAGTTAACTGAGTGGTGAACCGCAATGCGGTTCACCACGCGGTAGCTAACAGCGTGTGACCCAATGTCTCCATTGTGTCACAGGTGCGGTAAGCAACCTCTTTTTGCTCGCTACATAAGGGGGTAGGGATTGTGGTCTTGAGCAGCGTTCAAGTGGTCATGGGGGCAGCTGAAGTGGCTATTTTCCGCCCAAAAACCTAGGTTTGTGGTTAAAATTATCACCCAAGAGTGCAAGAGCCGCCCCCTTGATTGGGGGCGGCAGGGGGAAACTAAATCTCCGGTGTAGCGTCAGCCGCTGACGCTGGAAAAACGGTGGGGGAAGCGCCCACCGGTTGCGTCGATCGCCTACAGGCTTCCCGGCTCCGAACCGTGGGCAATGGGCATGCCAATCATATTGCCCCACTCAACCCACGAGCCGTCGTAGTTGCGAACATTCTCGTGGCCGAGCAGGTGGTGCAGTACAAACCAGGTGTGCGCGGAGCGCTCGCCGATGCGGCAGTAGACAATCGCCTCATCTTCAAATTGGACGTGCGCGTAAATCTGCTCGAGCTCTTCGCGATCGCGGAAACGCGAGTTCGGGTGAACGGACTGATTCCATGGAATGTTTACCGCGGTTGGAATGTGGCCACCACGCAGGACGCCTTCCTGTGGGTAATCGACCATGTGGGTTCGTGCACCGGCATACTCCTCCGGAGTGCGCACGTCGATAATCGGAGCCTTTCCAATGAGCTCACGTGTATCGCTGAAGTAGGCGCGCAGTGTCTTGTCGTCGCGCTCGACGACAGGGTAGTCAGTGCGTGGGTAATTGGGGACCTCGAAGCTCGTGTCTCGTTCTTCAGTCATCCAGGCATCGCGGCCACCGTTAAGCAGGCGCACGTCGGGATGCCCAAAAAGCTCGAAGACCCAGAGTGTGTAGGCGGCCCACCAGTTGGACTTGTCGCCGTAGATTACGACGGTGTCATCGCGCGAGATGCCCTTCTCGCGCATGAGCTCGGCAAAGCCTTCGGCGTCGATATAGTCGCGGCGCACGGGATCGTTAAGGTCGTGATGCCAGTCGATGCGAACCGCGCCCGGAATATGTCCAATGTCGTAGAGCAGTGAGTCCTCGTCGGATTCAACAACGCGCAGACCGGGAGAGCCCAGTCGGGCAGCAAGCCAGGAGCTAGAGACGAGGCGCTCAGGGTGGGCGTACTGCTGGAACTGGGGGTGCGGGTCGTGCGGAACAGCCATCGGATACTCCCTTGGCGCAAGTTGGGTGGGTGGGACTTTCTGACGTTTATCGTCAATTGCATATCTAGTTTACGGGTCGCGTGGCGAACGGCGGAATAGTCCCCAGTGTGAGCGCTTTCCGACGGCAACAATTGCGTCCGCGGCCACCCTGGGATACGCCTCACAGTTGGGGGTAAAAGCAGTGTTTTCAGCGCGCTTGGAGTCCAGGTAGTGCCCTAAAATTTAGCTGAGAGTTAGCGCAAAAACTGTGTTGATTCGTATCACTGGAAAATGGGCTGAAATGGGCTATCTGCCTGGGTATTCGCTGCGTTACGGAGACAATTGAGTGCCGGAAGTCCATGTATTTTCTTAAAAGGAGTGCCTGTGCACAAGAACATTGTTGTATTCGAGATCGAGGGCGGCTCGGACAAGTACTTCGACGGACACCGCAAGGACACCATGCCAATCGTCAACGCTATCCGCGAAGCCGGTTGGTCCGCTGAGGTCGTCTACTACCGACCGGAGTGGAAGGACGACCTGTACGACTACGTCTCCCAGAACTTCGACGGCTACATCTCCCGCGTAAACCCGGGCAACATCCCGGGTGGTGAGAGGGGCTACTTCGAGCTTCTGACCAGTCTCTCGGTCGCTGGTTTGGTTGGTATGTCCACCCCGGGCGAAATGATGGCCTACGGCGCAAAGGACGCACTGGTCAAGCTCAAGGACACCGACCTGGTTCCGTCTGACACCGCTGCATACTACGACGTCGAGGCATTCCACAGCACTTTCCCGACCTCCCTGTCCTACGGCGAGCGCGTCCTCAAGCAGAACCGTGGCTCCACCGGATCTGGCATTTGGCGCGTGCGTATCGCTGACGAAGAGGTTGCTAAGAACGTTGAGCCGGGCACCCCGCTGCCGCTGAACACCAAGCTGAAGTGCACCGAGGCCGTGGACAACCACACCGAGACTCGCGAGCTCGGCGAGTTCATGGATTTCTGCGACCAGTACATCATCGGCGATAACGGCATGCTCGTGGACATGCGCTTCATGCCGCGCATCACCGAAGGCGAAATTCGCATTCTGCTGGTCGGTCCGCACCCGGTCTTCGTGGTTCACAAGAAGCCGGCCGAGGGCGGCGACGCTTTCTCCGCAACCTTGTTCTCTGGCGCGAAGTACACCTACAACAAGCCGGAAGAGTGGCAGGACCTCATCGACATGTTTGCTGAGGCTCGCCCGGTCATTGCCGAGAACCTCGGTGGCGACAATATCCCGCTAATCTGGACCGCTGATTTCATGCTGGCAGACGGCGAGGACGGCGAGGACACTTACGTTCTCGGCGAGATCAACTGCTCCTGTGTCGGCTTCACCTCCGAGCTGGATATGGGTATTCAGGAGCTTGTTGCTCAGGAGGCCATCAAGCGCGTTGAGGCTGCTAACAAGTAGTCTCAACAGCTAAGAAAACCGCACCAATTTGGTGCGGTTTTTGCTTTACGACGTCCTTGCGATGCCTACCGATTCCAGAACTGGGAGACCGAATAGCCGTAGCGATACAGAGCTCGGCGCACGACAGGTAGCGACAGTCCGATCACACTGGATGAGTCGCCATTGATGCCATCGACAAACCAGCCGCCTAGAGCCTCCAAAGTAAACGCGCCAGCGCACTTCAGCGGCTCGCCCGTCGCAGCGTAGGCACGGATGTCCTCTTCTGGGACTTCAGCGAAATCGAGGGAAGTAATCGCCACCTCAAGGTGCTCGCCCTTTGGTGTCACGACACAGTGACCAGTAATCAGCTCAGCCGTCCGGCCACTCTGTTGATGCCAGCGCTCAATGGTCTTTTCTTCCGTGTGGGGCTTGCCCTGCAACTGCCCGTCGAGAAGCAGCATTGAATCCCCGCCAATGACAATGTCATTGGGGTAGGCCGGAGAGGCAGCGTGTGCCTTGGCCTGCGCGAGTTCCTCGACGATGCGTACCGGCGATGCGTCCGGAAGGGCTGTGATTACGGCATCCTCGTCGACGTTGGGCGCTACTGTGATGGGCTCGATGCCTGCAGAGCGGAGAATGTGCAGTCGCGAAGGGGAAGTGGAAGCCAAGACGATTCGGGGGCTGCTCATAGTTAGTGATTTTAGTGAGGGCGGAATCGTAAAGCCTAATTTTTGTGGCAAACATGCGTGGGGTTGGCCCGATTGTAAGAACAGGCAGATTTTTTAGATGGCAGCTGCCTTCTAACGATGTAAAGTAAAGTGGACATCAAGTTAAAGAAAGTACACAGATGAGTGGGGAAGAACGTTCGAACCAGGTCAGGAGATACCGACGCTGGTTGGAGCTGAGCCAAGCAGATTTAGCCGCGCAGGTGGAGGTCTCGCGGCAAACCATTGCAAATATCGAGCGGGGAAATTACTCGCCTTCGGTGTATTTGGCGTTGCGTATCTGCAAGGTCCTGGGAAAAACAGTCGAAGAAATTTTTGGTGAGGAAGGATACTGACAATGTCCTATGCGGATGTCGTAATTGAACGCAACAGCGCCACGGTGGACGATGAGTATCAGCAAATGTTGCTGCATAAGTCCTACACGTACGGGTTCACAATGATGATGTGGGCTAACTACGTGCTTGCAACGGTACTGATTTGGCTCATTCCAGAGCCAAAGATGGTGGGCGTGACAGTGGCAATCATCTTGATGCCGCTGGTTGGACTCCTGTTTTCGCAGCGGTGGTTGCGACGTCAAGTGCCAATGCCGAAGATTAATGGTCTTACAAAAGGCGAGATTGCAGCACTCGTAGCCGTTATTGGGCTGTGGCTGATTGGTTTTATCAGAGTGCAAATGCTCTCTGAGGCAAGCGCTGGTGGGGCACTATCGGAATCGTGGGGATTCATTGCCGGCGCGGTGGTGGGTGCTGCCATCGGTCTGGCGTTTGTGTATTTCCTGTTCAAGGTGGTGTGGCCGGTAGCTCGCAACCGTGATCAGCGCCGGCTGGACCGGGAGCTCGATGACGAGTGTGATGGCGAGTCGCTGGGTGAACAGGGCTAGTAATAAGCAGTGGTCAAGGCTAAGGCAGTAACAAAAACCAAAGCGCCACCATCGGAAACCCGATGGTGGCGCTTTGTGCTAGCGAATCAACGCAGCTAGCGTGCGGTAACGACTACGCGGTAAGCGGTAGCTGTACTAGTAGAAATGGACGTTGCGGAACGTGCCCGGTACGTGCTGGTGCGGCTGGTGGAAACCCTCTTCCAGCCGACCCCAGTTGTTGCGCGGGCCGCGGTCCTCTGGGGCGCCGCCGGCTGCTGCCATACCTGCGAACAAAAGCGCGAGCGTGGCGGTTTCAGCGTCAGACGGGTTGCCCTTGAGGACGGACATGAACGGTGCAGCCGGGGCTGCAGCGGCGTCCTTGCCTTCGGTTGCTGGGGTGTTTTTGGAATCGGTCACAGCGGAATGTTCCCATGCTTCTTGGCGGGTACGTTAACAACCTTGCGATCCAGCAGACGCAGACCCTCGATGATCTGGCCGCGGGTCTCGCTCGGCGGGATAACGGCGTCGATGAAGCCGCGCTCAGCAGCCATGTACGGGTTGACCAGGGTGGCCTCGTACTCTGCCTCATACTCCTTCTGCAGTGCGACGACATCCTTGCCCTCGGCCGCAGCAGCCTTGAGCTCCTTGCGGTAGATGAAGCCGACAGCGCCGGAAGCACCCATGACCGCAATCTGAGCGGTCGGCCATGCCAGGTTGATGTCAGCGCCCATGTCCTTGGAGCCCATCACACAGTAAGCTCCGCCGTAGGCCTTACGGGTGATGACGGTAATCTTCGGGACGGTGGCCTCAGCATATGCGTACAGCAGCTTGGCGCCACGGCGGATGATGCCGTCGAACTCTTGGTTGGTGCCCGGCAGGAAGCCTGGAACGTCAACCAGCATGATGATCGGAATGTTGAAGGCGTCACAGGTGCGGACGAAGCGAGCCGCCTTCTCGGATGCCTTGATGTCGAGGCAGCCAGCGAACTGAATCGGCTGGTTGGCGACGAAACCGACCGAGCGACCTTCCACGCGACCGAAGCCGATGACCACGTTCTGTGCGTAGTCCTCCTGAATTTCCAGGAAGTCCTCGTCGTCGACCAGACGGGTGATGACGTCCTTGATGTCGTACGGCTGGTTTGGGGAGTCTGGAATCAGCGTGTCGAGCTCGAGGTCAGTCTCAGTGATGTTGTCAGCGATGGAGCCCTCGAACGGCTCAGCCTCCATGCGAGGAGCCTCAGCGCGGTTGTTGGACGGCAGGTAGCTGACCAATTCCTGAACGAAAGTCAGAGCGTCTTCGTCATCAGCGGCGGTGTAGTGCGAAGTACCGGAGGTGCTCATGTGAGTACCAGCGCCACCCAGCTCTTCCTGTGTGACCTCTTCGCCAGTGACGGTCTTAATAACGTCCGGGCCGGTGATGAACATCTTGGAAGTGCCATCGACCATGACAATGAAGTCGGTCAGGGCCGGGGAGTAGACGTGGCCACCAGCGCAGGCGCCCATGATCAGGGAGATCTGTGGGATAACACCAGAAGCCTGGGTGTTTCGGAAGAAGATCTGGGAGTAGAGGCCGAGGGAAACAACGCCCTCTTGGATGCGGGCACCAGCACCCTCGTTGATGCCGATAATTGGGACACCGGTCTTGATGGCCAGATCCATGATCTTGACAATCTTTTCACCGTAGACTTCACCGAGCGCGCCACCGAAGATGGCGCCGTCCTGCGAGAAGACACAGACCTGGCGGCCATCGATGGTGCCGTAGCCTGTCACAACACCGTCAGTGACAGGGCGCTTGGCGTCGAGGCCGAAGTTCTTGGAGCGGTGACGTGCGAGAGCGTCAACCTCCACGAACGAGCCCTCGTCCAAGAGGAACTCGATGCGCTCACGAGCGGTCATCTTGCCCTTGTCGTGGACGCGGTCAATGCTGGCCTGGCCCATTGGAGCCTGGGTCTCTGCGAGACGGGCTCGCAGATCGGCCAGCTTTCCAGCAGTAGTGGTCAAATCCGGGGTTTCACCGGTTGATGTATTTGCGGCAGTCGTCATACCAACTAGTTTACGTTTCGAAAACGGGGGGAGGTAGTTGGGGGCAATCGCTGTTAACAAAAGTAGGGGTAATGACTAGCTCGTTGTACAGCAAAAAGCCTGCTCTTACAGTGGAATATTGCCGTGCTTGCGCGCAGGCCACGGTACTTTCTTTGAAGTTAGAAGGCGCAGATTTTTTATCACTCGAGTTCGTGTCTCGGAGGGGAGGATGACTTCATCAATTAACCCCCGTTCGGCGGCACGATAAGGCGTGAGCATGTGTTGCTCGTATCCCATTTCCAGTTCAGCAATGAGTTCTTTCACACTCTCGGGAGTGCCAAATCTATCGGCCGCTGGGTCTGCTGCGAGAGCTGCTTCGGTGGCGGTTCGAATCTCGGCACGATGGAGGAAGCGTACTGCGCCTGAGGCGCCCATCACGGCGATCTGTGCCGTCGGCCAAGCCAGATTTACATCCGCGCCGAGCCCCTTTGATCCCATCACGCAATACGCGCCGCCATAGGCTTTGCGCATGGTGACGGTGATTTTAGGAACGGTTGCTTCTGCATACGCATAGAGCAATTTAGCGCCACGGCGCAGAATTCCCTGGTGTTCTTGATTTGAACCGGGGAGAAAGCCGGGTACGTCTACGAGAAAGACGAGTGGAATGTTGAAACAATCGCAGGTTCGGACGAATCGCGCGGCCTTCTCCGCTGCATCGATATCTAGGCAGCCCGCGAATTCCATGGGCTGATTAGCGACAAACCCAACAGATTGACCGTTGAGACGGCCAAGGCCAATCACGACATTGGCTGCTCGGTTTTCCTGGATTTCCAGGAACTCCGCATCGTCGCAAAGCGCGTAGATGACTTCGTGCACGTCGTACGGCGTGGATGGGCTGTCGGGAATGAGACTGTCGAGGGTGCGATCGGTGTCGGTGATTTCGTCACTGGCATCGGAATCCCAGCTGGGCGCGGGGGAGGTTGTGTTGTTGGGGAGGTAGTCGAGCAAATCGCAGACCCAGTCGAGTCCATCCTGCTCGCTAGCGGCGGTGTAGTGGGAGCTTCCGGCGATCTCCATATGGGTGTCGGCGCCGCCGAGCTCGTGCTGGCTGATTTTTTCGCCTGTGACTGTTTCGATTACGTCAGGGCCGGTGACGAACATACGGGAGTTTTCCTCCACCATGACAACGAAGTCCGTCAGTGCTGGGGAGTAGGCATTTCCGCCCGCGCAGGCGCCAAAAATGACTGAAATCTGCGGAATGACGCCGCTGGCGCGAACGTTGTGGTGGAACGTCTGGGCAATAAAGTCCAGTGAGACTGCGCCATCTTGGATGCGGGCGCCGGCGCCTTCGTACATGCCAATAAGGGGGCGGCCGGTAGTGATGGCAAGTTCCTGAATCTTGACCATCTTTTCGCCGTAGACCTCTCCGAGTGCACCACCGAAGATTGTGCCGTCCTGAGAGAAGATGCAGACCTCACGGCCGTCTATGGTTCCCCAGCCGGTGATGATTCCGTCGGTCACGGGGCGTTTGGCTTCCATCCCAAATGCGGTAGTGCGGTGGCGGGCTAGCGCATCAAATTCGACAAAAGATCCTTCGTCCAGCAGGTAGTCAATGCGCTCGCGGGCATTCATGCGCTCAGTCAGTTTGAGCTTGTCGTAGCCCCGCGACCCCATCGGAGTCAGTGCAGCAGTGCGTCGGCGTAGAAGGTCTTCATTGAGAAAAGCGGTGGTGTGTTGCTCCGCCGCCAAACGTGAGGAAATAGTCATGTTATGGAATGTAGTGTTTGGGAAGGAAAATAGTAAAGCAGGCGAGCTGTGATGATTCTCACGCTGTCGAGCTCTTGAGAAAGGTCACGACTCAGTGAATCCGGCCATGGCGCTAGACTGCTGTGCATGACCAACCCCAGGATTGTTGCTTCCCGCAAGCCTCTTGACGCCACGCGTGTGCGCGCAGCCGCGCCGGGCTGGAATTCCATTGAGGTTGTCGAAACCACTGGTTCGACCAACGCTGATCTTCGGAAACAGGCGGCACTGGGGCAGGTGGCAGATCTCAGTGCGCTTATCGCCTCGGAGCAGACCGCAGGTCGCGGTCGACTGAGTCGTAGTTGGACGGCCCCGAAGGGTGCGTCCATTGCACTCAGCGCGCTGCTGCGCCCGGAAGGGCTCGCACCCGAGCAACTGGGTCTGTTGCCGTTAGTCGCGGGCCTCGCAGTTGTCGATGCTGTTGTGGAAGTTGCGGGTCTTGCGCCTGAACGCGTTTCCCTGAAGTGGCCGAACGATGTCCTGGTTGACGGTCGTAAGCTCTGCGGAATTCTGGTGGAGGCCGCGTCGCTGACACCGCCAATTCTCATTCCGGGAATCGGCATCAACGTTTCCCTGCAGGAAGATGAGCTGCCGGTGCCACACGCCATTTCGCTATACCTGGCGGGAGCGGAAAACCTCGACCGCGACGACATCTCCGCTGGTGTGCTGCGTGCGCTGGGACGTCGTCAAGCGCAGTGGCGAAAGGGCGATGCGGAGCTGCTGCGGGACTACGAGGCGGTGTGCGCGACCATCGGTTCGAACGTGCGCGTGGAGTTGCCGGGGGATCGCGTGCTGGTGGGCAAGGCGGTTGGCGTGCGTGCCGACGGCGAATTGATCGTCACCGATGAAGCTGGCACAAGTCACTTTGTTGCGGCCGGTGACGTGTTCCATGTTCGTGCCACTGACGGCGGCTATGCGTCCCCGCAGGCTGATTCGGAGCGGGGGGTAGTGCTGTATGGCCTTTCCCGATGATGAGTTGGACACGCGCGAGGCAATTCTGCTGGACACCAATCCAACTTTTGGTCGGCTGGTGTGGCCGCTCTTGGAACTCATGGTTATCACGGGCGTCTGCTGGTTGCTGATTGGTTTTATCGACGGCCCTGGGATTGCTCCGGGAGATCTGCAAGGTGTGCGTCAGCTGCTGCTCTTCGCGTGGCTGGGGCTTATTCTCTGGCGCGTCGTTCGTCCGGTACTAAGTTGGCTGGGGGAGCGGTTCGTACTGACTGATAGGCGAATTATTCTGCGCCGTGGCATTCTGCGCCCGCAGGTGGTCTCGATTGATCTGCGTTCGGTACGTGCGGTCAATCGCAAGGGCGGCGTGCTGTATCTGCACACCCGCAGTTTCGGCCCGCCGCTGGCTGTAGAAGATATTCCCAGCTCCCGCAAGGTGGCTAAGTTGGTCTCCCGGTTGACTTAGAATTTTGGGTCATAACCTACAATCAGGGGTGTGATTGCTTCGGATACCCCTGAAAACTCCACTAATTCCACTTCTAATTCCGCTGCAGCGCTAACTGCTGCGCAGCATCCCGCGCATGCTGATGGCGTGCCGGTTGTGGCGGTGATTGGTGACGGTCAGCTGGCTCGTATGATGCAGACTGAGGCCATTGAGCTGGGACAGTCCATCCGTTTGCTCGCCGGTTCGCCGGATGCTTCCGCAGCGCAGGTGTGTGCGGACGTTATCATCGGCGACTACCACGTCTGGGAAGATGTTGAGCGCGCTGTCGCCGGTGCGCAGGCCGTGACTTTCGACCATGAGCACGTTCCCACCGAATTCCTCAACAAGCTGACCGAGATGGGCTACTCGGTTCAGCCTCAGCCGTCGGCGTTGCTGTACGCGCAGGATAAGCTGCTGATGCGCCAGCGCCTGGAGGAACTGGGCGCTCCAGTACCTGCCTACGCTGCAATTGAGTCCGCCGAGGATGCCGAAGCATTCTTCGACCGCGTTGACGGTGCCGTCTGCCTGAAGGCTCGCCGCGGCGGTTACGACGGTCACGGCGTGTGGTTCCCGAAGGACCGCGAGGATCTGCGTGCGCTTGTCGACGAACTGCTGGGCAAGGACGTGCCGCTGATGGCCGAGCGGAAGGTCGCGCTGGTTCGTGAGTTGTCGGCCATGTGTGCGCGCACGCCGTCGGGCGAGGTCAAGGCCTGGCCGGTCCTCGAGTCCGTGCAGCGTGACGGCATCTGTGTTGAGGCAATCTGCCCGGCGCCAGGGCTTGCCGACGACCTTGCGAGAGCGGCCGAAAAGCTCAGTGTGACCATCGCTTCCGAGCTGGGAGTAACCGGCGCGCTGGCAGTTGAGCTGTTCGAAACCGTCGATGCTGACGGCAATCCGGAGATTTTTGTCAACGAGTTGGCCATGCGGCCACACAACACTGGTCACTGGTCGCAGGACGGCTGTGAGACCAGCCAGTTTGAGCAGCACCTGCGTGCAGTTGCTGACATGCCACTGGGTTCCACTCGCCCGACTGCGCCGGTGACGGTAATGGTCAATACGCTCGGTGGCGATGAGGCCTCGGATGTACCTATTTCACAGCGTTTTGCTGAGGTATGGCGTCGTTTCCCATCAGCGAAGATTCACTGGTACGGGAAGGATTGGCGCCCTGGACGTAAGCTGGGGCACGTCAACCTGTGCGGCTACGACGCAAGCCCGGAAGGCATCGCGGAGACCCGGCGGGTTGCCAACCTCGCTGCTGGCTACATCGTCGATGGCGTGTGGGCAGACGGCTACACCGCATAGGTGGCTGGCGCTGTATAAGAATTAGATTGCTATCTCAAGGAGACAACATTGGCTGAAGCAAACCAGGTGGCAAGCCCGAAGTTGGCCAACGTAACCGGTCCGCTGGTCGGTCTGATTATGGGGTCGGACTCGGATTGGCCGACCATGGAGCCCGCAGCGGAGGTCTTGGCTGAGTTCGGAATTCCCTTTGAGGTAGGTGTGGTCTCTGCACACCGCACTCCGGAACGCATGATTGACTACGCAAAGTCCGCCGCTGACAAGGGGCTGCGCTGCATTATCGCTGGCGCCGGTGGTGCAGCACACCTGCCGGGCATGGTTGCGTCGGCCACTCCGCTGCCGGTTATCGGCGTGCCACGCGCGTTGGAGAACCTGGAGGGTGTCGATTCCCTGCTGTCAATCGTTCAGATGCCGGGCGGCGTTCCGGTGGCAACCGTCGGTGTGGGCGGCGCTAAGAACGCTGGCCTGCTGGCTGTGCGTATTCTCTCGGCCGGTTACCCGGAGCTCATTGTGGCGATGGAGAACTACCAGGCCAACATGCGCGATGAAGTTCTGGCGAAGGACGAGCGTCTGCGCAAGAAGCTGATGGGTGAGTAGGGCGCGCAACCAGCCCCGAACTACCCGCGCATATGAACTGCGGGGTAGTGGAACGTGTCCGGGTCGGCAGTCTCCCAGGCTTCGGCCCAGTTGTGGAAGCGAGTTCCGCTCAGCAGCTCGCCTGGCTGCAGCCAGTTGTAGAGCTCCGCGTAGGTCTCACCGACCTGCTCATTGGTGCGCCGCAGCAGGTGGGACGGCCCCAGCTCAGAGAAGCTATTCAGGCCCATCGATGCCAACAGGCTAGCTGCTTCCGCGACCGTGGCATTGTGATAGTTGGCCACACGCTGACCCTTGTCGTCGACATCCAGGGCCTTCCACAGGCTCGGATCCTGGGTAGCCACACCCACCGGGCAGGTGTTTGTATGACATAGCTGAGATTGGATACAGCCGGTGGCCATCATCATGCCGCGAGCCGAGTTCACAAAGTCAGCACCGATGCACATGCGCTTCACAATATCGAAGCCAGTAATGACCTTGCCGGACGCACCGAGCTTAATGCGATCGCGCAGACCGGCACCTACGAGCGCGTTATGGACGAGAATCAGGCCGTCGGTAAGCGGCAGGCCAACGCGGTCGGAGTATTCCAGCGGTGCAGCACCGGTGCCGCCTTCAGCGCCGTCGACGATGATGAAGTCCGGGGTGATGTTCTCTTCCAGCATGGCCTTGCACACGGCGAGGAACTCAAGCTGGGAGCCAACACACAGCTTGAAACCGACCGGCTTGCCACCGTTGAGCTCGCGCATGGTGCCCATAAACCGAACAAGTTCACGCGGGGTGGAGTAGACGCGGTGGTACGGCGGGCTCATCACACCCTTGCCAACTGGTACGTGGCGAGTAGCCGCGATTTCCTCATTGACCTTGTGACCTGGCAGCATGCCGCCGAGTCCAGGCTTTGCGCCCTGGCTAACCTTCAGATAGGTTGCCTTGACCTGCGGAATCTTAGCCTTTTCGCGGAAGAGCTCCGGATCGAAGTCGCCATCCTCGGTACGCGCACCGAAGTAACCGGAACCCAGCTGCCAATAGAGGTCGGCACCATACTTCAAATGGTAAGGGCTGATAGCGCCCTCGCCGGTGTCCTGTACGAAGTTGCCCAGCTTCGCGCCCTTATTCATTGCCATGACAGCGTTAGGGGACAGAGAGCCGAAACTCATGGCTGAGATGTTGAAGATAGACGCTGAGTACGGCTGGGCGCAGTCCGGACCGCCAATATCTACGCGCGGATCCTCGATGACGTGCTGGCTCGGCGCCATCGAGTGGCGGACGTACTCGTAGCCGGGCGCATTAATCTTTCGCTCAGTACCGAATGACTTCTTCGAGGACAGCCCCTTCGCACGCTCGTAGACCACGGTACGGGTATCGCGGTCGAATGGAGCGCCGTCGAAGTTGCGTTCGATGAAGTACTGCTGCATCTCAGGGCGAATGGTCTCACCCATGTAGCGCAGATGGCCGATGACCGGGAAGTTCCGCAAGATGGAGTGCTTCCTCTGAAGCATGTCATAGATAGCCACAACATCCAGGAAGAGGATGAAGGCCATCAGAATCCACCACCATGGGCTCAGATCCCATACAGCCAGTGCGCCCAAGACGTTGATGAGGGCGAGAATCGCAAGAATATATGGTCGGGTAATCACGGTTTCCAGGTTATCGCGACTACTTAGAGCGCTTCTCGACGGGACAGCTGCGACTAAATCACACGGGCTTTTTCGGCCGTAGAAATAGCAGTGACACGCTCGCTATCGCCACCGCGCACGACGACGGCAGCACCTCCACGAACCCAAGCCGACAGCACATTACATGCCCATTTATCTGCGGTGACCTGTGAAGAATCAGGCACCAGCCAGCCGTCGGAAACGACGCGGGAACCGGGCGTGAGCTGCATCTCGTCCGCATAATCGCCAGCAGATGAAAGCAGTTCTGCAGCCGACTTTTCCCCAATAACGGGGGTTTGGTCGGAGTCCGGGCCTGCGCCTAGATATGCGTCTGGGTGGAAACGAACTTCCGGACCAAAGTCAATGACTCCCGGTGGAATATCATCACCGCATTCCACGACACCGCGGCCAAAGGGATCGTCGGTAAGCACTGCGAGGTAGGCATCTGGGAACTTCTCTTCCCACGTGCTGACGTTGCTGACAGTGGTGAATACGACCAGCGGCTCCTCATCGCTAACGGTGACGCCAGCACGCTCGCAGCCCAGGATGATGCAGGCGGACTGCCAAATCAACGGCAAGTCAATCCATACTTGGTCTCCGGCGACGAGGTCGAACTCATCGTGCAGCATGTTGGCGATCTTGCTGGCCCAGTTGTCCAGAGTTTGGGCCGATAGATCAGTACGACCGCCGGTAGTTTCGTCATAACAGGTCAAACGAGGCACGGACGGGTCGGCCTCGAGAAGTGTCTTCAGAATCTCCACGCCTCCAAGGGTAACGAGATTCTCTCCAGGCCGTCGGGAAGAGTCCCCTAACTCAACAGCAGGGTGAACAAAAGGACCGTCGGCAAGCAGGCGATTGTCGTAATCACGCCACAATCGCGCGCCTGTTCAAGGTTCCGGCCGAAACGGGAGGCGAAGGTGTAGACGTTCTGGGCTGTCGGCAGGCCGGCGATAATCACAGCTGCCAGCAGCGCATGCCCGCTGAGACCAAAGACAAAATGGCCGAACAGGAGAGCCAGCGCGGGGTGCAGGAAAAGCTTCAGCGTAGACGCCACCACGACGGCGCGACGAGGGGAGCGGCCGGCTTCCATAAACGGCATGCCATGCAAACTAATACCGAAGGCCAAAAGTGCCATTGGCACCGCGGCCTGCCCCAATAGCCCCACTGGATGCGCTACGAACTGAGGTAGTTTGATAGCAAACGCATTAACCGCAAGTCCCACCATCGCCGCCAGAAAGATCGGGTTCTTCAGCGGTGCCATGATGACATTGCGCGGTCGGAAATGGCCGCGGTTAGTGAGGATTTCCAGCACGGTCATGGAAGCGGGCGCATAGAAGGCAATCTGAAAGATAAGGGCTGGGACGACGGCGGTAGCGTCGTGAAGCACTGCGACAGCGATGGGCACGCCGAGATTAGCGACGTTGTTGTAACTCGACGACATCGCGCCGACCACAGCATCGGCGCCGCGCTGTTTGAACATGGGTGCCACAAAGATCCGGTAAAACGCCGCCGTGCCAAGCGCCGACAGTGCCGCGACGCCAAACGCCGAACCGAAGATGCTCGCCGAATCCGCCGTCGCGAGCGTGTGCGCGAGCATGCACGGCATCGCAATCCAGAACACGACCATATTCAGGGTAAAAGATGCCCGCTTATCGACGATCTCACTGCGCCCAAACAACCAGCCAACAATGATCAGTACTGCGACGGAACCAAAGCCGGTGAATATTTCGGTGAGAGCGGGCATAAGTGCATATTTTAGACAATAAAAAACGGACCCAATCCAATCCCCTTGGTGGGGAAGGACTGAGTCCGTTTTACGCTGTTATCGCATGTATCGTCATGCGGCCAGCGCGTAAATAAGGCCTTTCGGCGGGTATTCGAATGATCGGCTCCCGCCGACCAGCCATCTTTAGCGGCTGGTGAACGGCAGGAGTGCCATCTCGCGGGCGTTCTTCACAGCGGTAGCGACCTGGCGCTGCTGCTGCGGAGTCAGACCGGTGACGCGGCGGGAACGAATCTTGCCACGGTCAGAGATGAACTGGCGGAGCAGGTTAATGTCCTTGTAATCAACCTTCTCAACGCCTGCGGCCTTGAGCGGGTTCTTCTTCGGGCGGCGGGACTGCTCCATCCGCGCCTTCTTGTTAGAGTGATTGCGCTTCATTGGTGCTCCTCGACTTACCAGCTGGACTTACGGACGCCCGGGAGTTCGCCACGGTGGGCCATCTCACGAACGCGGACACGGGACAGACCGAACTTGCGGAGGTAGCCGCGCGGGCGACCATCTGCAGCGTCACGGTTGCGGACGCGAATCGGGGACGCGTCACGCGGCTGACGGTTCAGCTCGTACTGTGCGTCCATGCGCTCTTCGTCAGTGGAGTGCGGGGACTTGATGATGCGCTTCAGTTCAGCGCGACGTTCTGCATAACGAGCGACGATTTCCTTGCGCTGCTCGTTCTTGGCAATCTTGGACTTCTTAGCCATGAATTAGCGCTCCTCGCGGAATTCGACGTGCTTGCGGACAACCGGATCGTACTTCTTAATGGTGATACGGTCCGGGGTATTGCGCTTGTTCTTACGGGTCACGTAGGTGTAACCGGTGCCCGCAGTGGACTTCAGCTTGATGATTGGACGAATGTCATTACGTGCCATTTTTTAGATCTTCTCCCCACGTGCACGAATCTGAGCAACAACAGCCTCGATACCGTACTTGTCGATGGTCTTCAGACCCTTCGGGGACACATTCAGAGTGATGTGACGCCCCTCAGAGGCGAGGTAGAACTTCTTACGCTGCACGTTGGGGTTCCAACGGCGCGACGTGCGCCGGTGGGAGTGGGACACGGTCTTGCCGAAAGACGGCTTGCGTCCCGTAACCTGGCAAATCGCCGACATAGGGATTCCTTTGCTTCCTTGCCGCCCAATGCCGACATCACTGGTGCGCCACGCCGGACTATTGAATAACCGAGGAATCCACCTGGCCTTTTCCGGGGCGCTGCCCACTGACACTCGACGCTGAGCGCGTAAACGAATAACTAGACAACAGCGAGAGAACAGTTTACACACGAGTTGCGGGATAACCTAATCGCTGTTCCACTGTGGTTTTCTCGGTGCGACTCTCGAGTGTCGTCATAGAGTTCGTGCTTGTCGACGGGCGTTAGTGCAGGGCCCTTTTTTAATTTTCGGGCTCGAGCCTGTAATATTCCATCGAGTGTCACATGCCGGTTTATAGAAATATTGACCCGGTGCGTGTCATTGTAAGTCGTGTTCGTACCCAACTCAGGCACGATTCTCTCACTCTTAGCTGGGGGAAAGCGACCTGAAGTTCAATCCTGAGGGAAACGAGAATTAATGAAGAAGGACATCCATCCTGATTACCACCCGGTGGTTTTCAAGGACGCAGGCACGGGTCACTCTTTCCTTACCCGTTCCACCGCCACCTCCGACCGCACTGTCGAGTGGGAAGACGGTAACGAGTACCCGCTGATTGTCGTTGACGTCACCAGCGAGTCGCACCCGTTCTGGACCGGTGCTCAGCGTGTCATGGACACCGCTGGTCGCGTCGAGAAGTTCCAGCGCCGTTACGGTAACCGCATTCGCCGCGCGAAGAAGAACTAAGAATAGGAGGGGAATAAGAAAATGGCAGTACCAAAGCGTCGCATGTCGCGTGCTAACACCCGCGCTCGCCGTTCCCAGTGGAAGAGCAACAACGTCGCTCTCCAGGAAGTCAAGGTAAACGGTCGCGTCTACAACGTTCCTCGTCGCATCGCCAAGGCTGTTCAGCTCGGCCTGGTTGACGTCGAGAAGTTCTAACGCGCATCTTTTAGGATGCTGACAACGTTCCTCGCTGAACCGAAGAGCGCTTCGAGCGCCCAGAGCGCGTTCAGTGTGTAAGGAACAGTTGATAAAGAGCTTTTTAAACCTCACCCCATCGCTTGTACTCGGCGATGGGGTGAGGTTTTTCAGTTCTATGGCCAGGTTTTATGGGAGCACTCTCACGAAGAATCTGTGTCACATTTACACTCACCTTATATTTTCAAGGCACAATGGGCAGTATGAAGATTTTGGTAGTTGATGACGATCAAGCGGTACGCGAAGCGTTGCGGCGATCGTTGACTTTTAATGGCTACACGGTCGAGCTCGCCGAGGATGGCGCAGAGGCCTTGGAAAAGATTGCCAAGGATCGTCCGGATTTGGCCATTTTGGATGTCATGATGCCGAAGCTGGACGGCCTGGATGTTTGCCGTCGGCTGCGCAGCGAAGGCGATGATCTGCCGGTCATGATGTTGACTGCACGTGATTCGGTCTCCGAGCGCGTAGCTGGTCTTGATGCCGGCGCAGATGACTACCTGCCCAAGCCGTTCGCATTGGAAGAGCTGCTCGCTCGTGTCCGTTCGCTACTTCGTCGTTCTGCTTTGGAAGTGCCTGCGATGGAGGATGCCGCAACTCTGCAGTTTGAGGATCTCTCCTTGGACCCGGAAACTCGTGAGGTCTTCCGCGGTGAACGCCGCATTAGCCTCACTCGTACAGAATTTGCGCTGCTGGAATTGCTGATGAGCAACCCGCGGCGTGTACTCTCCCGTACCGCCATCTTGGAGGATGTCTGGGGCTATGACTTCCCGACGTCCGGCAATGCGCTGGAGGTCTACATTGGTTACCTGCGTCGTAAGACTGAGGCAGAGGGAGAGCCGCGTCTGATTCACACCGTTCGTGGTGTCGGTTATGTGATGCGGGAGACCGCACCGTGATGTTGCGCCGTCGTCGTTCGACCGGCGGTGGCGTGCAATCAAATCAGCGTTCTGCCACGGAGGTCAATCCGGGGCAAGGTACCGTCGGTAAGCAAGAGAAGTCCGCGAATACTGAGACGATGGCAGGGGAATCGCTTCCCGGCCTGCCGCGGAGCTCGCGTATCCCTTCGCTGCGTTGGCGGCTGACTATTCTGACAGCGCTCATTGTGGCGATGTCGGTGGGGCTGATGACGCTGGCTGCATTTTTTACTGTGCAGGCAGCGCTATACCGCGAGGTGGACAGTAACCTCCGTAGCCAGGCGGAAAAGCTGCTGATGTCACCGTACGCTTCGGAGTTTGCCATTGGCCCCTCCTTTGAAGCGGACTCGAACAGGATTCTGAACCCCGATTTGGACGCGGTGTACTTTGCCCACGGCAGTGTGGCGGGCAAAGGCGGTGGCTCAATCTCTATTGGTGGCCCCGAACTTGCGGTGTTGCGGGGGAATCGACAGGAATCGATTCGCACCGATGAGTACAACGGCCGTCGTGTATACGCCGTCCGCTCCGAAGACGGTGCGACGCTGATCCTTTCGCAGGATCTGAGCTCGACGCAGTCGGTCTTGAAAGCGCTCAGTGCAGTGCTGCTGAGTATCTCTGCTATCGGAATCCTCTTCGCAATCGGATCAGGTATTACGGTGGCAACAACGGGTCTGCGCCCGGTCACTCGGCTGCGCATTGCTGCGGAGCGGGTGACGGAAACCGACGAGCTGCGCCCAATCCCTGTGGAGGGCGACGATGAGCTTGCACGCTTTACCCGCAGCTTCAATGAGATGTTGGCTGCACTTCAAGCGTCGCGCATTAAGCAAGCGGAGCTGGTTGCAGATGCTGGTCATGAGTTGAAGACTCCGCTGACGTCGTTACGCACAAATATTGAACTGCTGATGATGGCCTCCCGTTCGGGAGCGGCAATCTCGGATGAAGATCGCGCGGATCTGGAAGCTGACGTCATCGCACAGCTGGAAGAGCTGTCGACGTTGGTCGGCGACCTGGTTGATCTGGCACGCGAAGATGGCCCGCAACAGGTTATTGAGCATGTCGATGTCGACGAAATCATTTCCACGTCGCTGGCGCGTGTTGAGCGTCGTCGTCCGGATATTACCTTCGATGTGCAGACAGCTCCGTGGTATGTCTACGGGGATTCGGCGGGTCTTGGTCGCGCAGTTTTGAACTTAATGGACAATGCTGCAAAGTGGTCGCCAGAAAATGGCACCGTGCGGGTTCGTCTAACGCCGCTCAGCGAGGTTGTCGCTGAGTTCACGGTGGCGGACTCGGGGCCAGGTATCCCGAAGGAAGATCGAGACAAGGTCTTCGAGCGTTTCTACCGTTCCATTCAGTCGCGGTCGATGCCTGGATCCGGCCTGGGCTTGGCCATTGTGAAGTCGGTCATCGTCCGCCACGGGGGCACGATTACTGCCGATGAGTCCGATGATGGCGGTGCCTTGATGCGAGTGACTCTGCCGGGCAGTCCGCACAGCGGAAAAGGCGAAGACTCCGATTCAGCTCAAGAGCCTAGCTAGAAACGCATAACCCCACGTCAAAGCTGATGTAATCCCCGCTGCGCGCGGCCTTTTAAGGAAGTGCGTGGCGGGGATTCGGTGTTTCATTCGGGGAATTATCGGCGAGACCGCAGACTGCTCTCAGCCAATTGTTAGACAGACAGTGCAAGGTATTACGTATGAGCAACTCTTTCAACGATTCCTCGCGGGGAGATGAGCGGGGACACTACTCCTCGCAATCTCACAACTTCAGCGAGAACCGTGCCATTGGGGATGCTGGTGAGACGAACCAGTTTTCTGTCAATGAGCGCGGCTGGGAGAATTCCCACTACAACACCATCCCGTCTCAGCCGAACGGCGCTTACGGAGGCGGTTCAGAGTGGGACGTTGCGGCCAATCAGCAGAAGACCAAGGGTGCCCAGGGGGCTAAGGGCATGGGGGCGCTGGCAGTCGCTGCCCTGATGCTGTGCTCGGCCGGTATCGGTGGCGGTGTCGGCGCATGGGTAGTTCACAACTCGCAGTCGTCGGCCCCCGCGGACAACGCGCTGGATAAGCCTGCGGAAACCCGTCAGGTAGCAGCAGCTGAGGGGTCCGTGGAGAAGGTCGCGCAGAAGGTCCTTCCCAGTGTCGTCTCCATCACCACTGCCTCGGAGCGGGGCACGGCGTCGGGGTCAGGCTCCATTCTGTCGTCCGACGGTCTGGTGCTGACGAATAATCACGTCGTTGCAGGCGCGGGTCCGGACGCACATATGGAAGTCCTGCTTTCCGACGGCACCACGCACCCAGCAACTCTGGTTGCAGGGGATGCGGCTACGGATATTGCCGTTATTCGAATTGAAGGTGTTAACGGGCTGCGACCAATCTCGCTGGGCAACTCCTCGCAGGTTCAGGTTGGCCAGGAAGTGGTGGCCGTTGGTTCGCCACTGGGACTGACCTCCACTGTTACGCAGGGCATTGTCTCCGCTAAGAACCGTCCGGTGACCGCCGCTGGTGAAGACGGTCAGTCCTCGGTCATTGATGCAATCCAGACCGATGCGGCGATTAATCCGGGTAACTCCGGCGGAGCGCTAGTGGACATGGAAGGCAACCTCATCGGTGTGCCCAGCGTGATTGCCTCTAACAGTGAGGCATCGGAACAGGCGGGCAGCATTGGCCTTGGTTTCGCAATTCCGGTTAATCAGGCTCGTCGTATAGCGGAAGACCTGATCGATTCCGGCAAGGCGCGGATGCCTGTCATTGGCGCCCAGATCGATTCGCGTCCGATTGCACGTGGTGCACTGGTGCGAGAGGTAACGCCAGGTGGCCCAGCTGATAAAGCGGGGCTGAAAGATGGTGACCTGATTACCAAGGTTGATGACCGCACACTTGACAACGGCGTTGCACTAATTGCGGCTATTCGGTCGCATCGAATCGGGGATTCTGTCACACTTACAGTTACAGATGAGCGAGGCGGCAACGAGCGAACGGTCGATGTCACCTTGGCAGAAGCCCAGGATTGATAGGCAGCGTGGTGGAGTGAGTACCTCACCATCTGTAGAAGAGTTTTCGAGTGAAACTTCGAGTGAAAAGCTGTGGGAGAAAGCGAGACAGAGCAGATGAGTGAAACCGTGAGTACTGAGCCAAGTGACGTCAACCTCGCTGAGATGGAGCGTCTTATCAACGACGACGGCCAGGTCCGAAATGCGTTCGTTGTCCTCGTGGGCGACCATTTCGAGAACCCGGATGGTGCGGCTTCGCTCATGGTTGAGCTGTTGGAAGAAGACGGCTACTCGGTCGATGCCGTGGTCAGCACGGGTGCAGTGAAGCGTGAGATCCGGAAGGCTCTAGATACCGCTGTTGTCGGTGGCGCAGATTTGGTCGTCACGGTGGGTGGTGTTGGAGTTGGTCCTCGTGCGAAGACTCCGGATGCCACTCGCAAGGTTCTCGATGTGCGGCTGCAGGGCATCGAGCAGGCTATTCGTAACTCCGGTATGGGAGCTGGCGCCTTGGATGCGGGGCTGTCCCGCGGTTTGGCCGGTGTGTCCGGTCAGACAGTGATTGTCAATCTCGCGGAGTCTCGCGCTGCAGTGCGCGATGGCATGGCGACAATTCTCCCGCTGGTCTCACATGTGCTTGATGACCTCTGCCGCTGGAGCGTCTAGGAATGGGCGACGCCAAACATCCCAATCAGCCCGAGCAAGAGCAAGAGCAAGCCGCGCCGCGCAGTGGCAGCCGTAGGCAACGTCGTCGCGCAGGTGCACCGGCGAAAAACTTTGCCCAGTCACGCAGTGCGAAAACTGCGCGCACAGTGCACTATCACGATGAATCCCCGGAGGATGCTCGTGATTTTGATGCGGACTACTGGACAAAACAGCGCCCACCCCATTGGGGATGAGCGCTGTGTAAAAAGCGTTAGTTAGCTTCTTATCGGAAGCTCGCAACTAGCAGCTAGAGGCTAGTTCAGCTCCGTCTTCGGCTTGCCGTTCTGCTCTGCCAGCAGGTCACGAATCTCAGTCAGCAGGTCAGCCTCGGTGACCTCCGGTTCAGCGGAGGTCTCCAGACGAGCCTCACGCATCGCGTTGAACTTGTTCATCGGAGCAACGATGACGAAGTAGACAACCGCTGCGACCAGCAGGAAGTTGATGACTGCGGTGATGACAGCTGCGAAGTCAAGGTAGGTCGACGGGTTGCCGCTGATGATTTCGAAGCCAAGGCCAGTGACCTCAGCGCCACCGATGGTGTTCAGCAGCGGCTCGAGCAGGCTGTCGGTGAAAGCAGTGACGATTGCGGTGAACGCAGCACCGATGACAACACCGACCGCCAGGTCGATGACGTTGCCGCGCATGATGAACTCTTTAAAGCCCTTAAGCATAGGAAATTTCCTTCTGTAGAAACGGAACAAACCAAACGAGACCTGTGAGTCATCGTGTTGCTCATGGCAGGCCCATACGATTTTGAGAAACGGGGCAGTGCGATATCAGGCAGTGCCACTCTTCTTCGCTCTAATCGTAGTTTTGAATTGCCTGGCCATTGTATCCCCGCACTAAGTTGTGGGACAAGTCAACTTTCTGCGAAAAACACTGTTCAGGACCATAAAATCTTTGAACCAGTGAGATTTTGGTCACTAACCCGCGAGTAACAGTGTGAGCGGAGATGCTAGCGATGTCGCAGCCACCACCTCCGCGGCGCCGGTGGGCAGAGCGACCAAGACCACCTCATCGTCGACGATGTTGACCACCCTTGCCCCGTGTGCAAGCGGCGCCGCCACCCCGCGCTCATCCGCTGTCGACACAATATCCACGCTGTCACCAGTGCGAAGAGCGGACACAATGCCCGCATCAGTCAACGTGATGGCAATAATTTTGCTTTCCGACGTCCCCGTCAGCGACTTGGCAAGTGACGGGCCGACCATTCGCTGCTCTGTAATTATCTCTCTCGGTGACATGCCGGTGGCCAGGGTGCGTCCCCGCACAGAGGCGATGTCCGTTACGGCTCCACCGGGAACGAGCTCCCGGGGAATGTCCTTGAAAGCCACATCTTGTTCTGCCACCGATGCGCCAGCGGCAATGGATTTGGCGCTAACCACTACCCGAATATGGCCGCTGCGGGGTGTCAATGACTCCACCGCCGCCAGGCCGACTGCGCATAGGAAAACAGTGAGGGCAACCATCCGCCGAATAGTTGTGGGGCGGAGCTTTCGGAATGGACGCGGAAACCGGGACGAATATTTTGGGCTCATATTAAGTTAGGCGCGAAAATCCCGGAATCGGTTCCATTAAATCTGTGAAATCCCCGCTGGCGTGATCACATAATCGGCAGGAATGTCGTGCTCATCGTAGGCAAGCTCCGTGCGCAATTCGGTGTTGAAAACCGCAACAGCGATGACCGCAGTTCTCGCTCCATCCGTATCGTCGTCGCGTCGAGCGAAAACCAAGCTGCGATCGTAGTAACCAGCGCCACGCCCTAACCGCATCCCGGTTGCGAGGTCGGCCGCAACTGCCGGCAGAATAATGGCGTCGGCAACACCCAGCTCAGCTGGGCCAGCAGAGTCTTCCACCGAAACAGGTTCTAAGAGTCCAAATCGGCCCTTGTGGAAGCTGCCGTTGTAGTAACCCCAGTGCAGCGGTTGTGGTGGACCGGGCGGGCAGACGGGAAGCAGAATTCGTGCTCCGGGAACCGCGTTGGCCAGAGCTTCCACAAAGCCCTGGCCGGGCTCACCACCAGTCGAACTAGAAACGCTTGCGCCGGGTTCGTCGCCAGCGGGGACATAGGCAGCAATGATGGGTTTTGCGAGGTCGCCGACGGTATTGGATAACCATTCTTGCAACCGCTGTACCAGTGCTTCGTCGTCAAGCATGCGCTCACGCTGCCCCTTGGCGGCGCGTGCGGCGAGTACCTCGTGCCGTGTGCGGGCTTTGAAATCAGACGTGGTTTCGGGAAGCGGAGCCATACCTGCAAACCTACTCTGTCAGGTAGGGAAGCGACCTCTGTCGTCAGCGCAGGAGAAAATTTCTGATTAATGCGTTGAAAAAGCGGGGTCAGCCTCCGAGCAAATGGAAGTTATATAGGTATCGTTGCCATTATGGTCTCATCGTCTAAAGAGTCTGGTTCGGACATGACTACTCCGGTTCGAACTGTCATCGTTCCTGCCGCGGGCATGGGTACGCGATTCTTGCCTGCCACCAAGACAGTGCCGAAAGAATTGCTGCCCGTAGTTGATACGCCGGGCATCGAGATGATTGCTGAAGAGGCCGCCGCCACTGGTGCGCAACGCCTGGCTATTGTCACAGCGCCGAGTAAGGATGGCGTGCTTGGGCACTTCGACCCGCGCCCGGACCTTGAGCAGACTCTCGCCGAGCGCGGCAAGGACAAAATTGCAGCGAAGGTACGCCGCGCCACCGAGGTTATCCGCGTCGAATCCGTTGTCCAGGATCGACCGCTGGGCCTGGGGCATGCGGTGCTGGTCGCAGAGCCGCTGCTCGAAGACGATGAGGACAGCGTTGCTGTCATGCTTCCCGACGATCTCGTGCTCCCAGTGGGCGTGATGGATCGGATGACGGAAGTGCGCGAGCGCTTTGGTGGTTCGGTGCTGTGTGCGCTGGAAATTCCTCATGAAGAGGTCTACAACTACGGTGTCTTCGATATTGAGGACGCCACCCCGGCGGAGTCTGGTGAGCTCGGTGCTGACGCGGCCGACGCTGATGCCTGGGACGATGTGAAGCGAGTCAAGGGCATGGTGGAAAAGCCGGACCCTGCGGATGCTCCATCCAACTTCGTTGCAGTCGGACGTTACTTGCTCGATCGCGCCATCTTCGATGCGCTGCGTCGCATCCCGCGCGGTAAGGGCGGCGAATACCAGCTCACCGATGCAATTGAGCTGCTGATTCAAGAGGGGCATCCGGTTCATGTGGTCGTTCACAAGGGGTTCCGCCATGACCTGGGAAATCCTGGTGGCTTCATTCGTGCTTGCGTAGACTTTGGACTCAGGCATCCGGACTACGGCGAGGGGCTGCGCGACTACATGCAGCAGCGTCTGGCGCAGGATGAACAGGCTTAAAGCCTTTTTATAGAGGCTTGTACTGAGAAGCTGAATAGCCATAAAGCGCACCGCGGGTTGGTGCCGAGGAAGGTAAAACATGCGTTCTGTGGAAGAACAGTTGGCGGCAATCACCGCACACGCTGTGATGCCTGATCCTGTGCGCGTTGCTATTTCGGAATCCCTCGGCATGCTGTGCGCTGAGGATGTCATCGCTGAGCAGCCGTTACCGGGATTCGTGCAGTCAGCAATCGATGGTTATGCGGTGCGCGCTGTCGATATCGTCGGCGAATCTGGTTCTTTACCTCCGGATGCGCGTCAGAGTGATGTTGATTTTCGCGAGGTTGAGCTACCTGTTGTCGGTGAGGTGACAGCCGGCTCTCACCATCCGATGCGGCTACAGCCGAAGCAGGCCGTGCGCGTACAAACTGGTGCGCCGCTGCCATCGCTTGCCGACGCCGTCGTGCCCCTAAACTGGACCGACCGCGGTGGCCGTCGAGTTAATGTTCTCCATCCGGTCTACTCCGGTGATTTTGTGCGCAAGGTCGGTGACGACGTGCAGCCGGGTGACGTGGCGGTGTCCTTGGACTCGGTGATTTCGCCGTCACAGGTTGGATTGCTGGCAGCGGTGGGGCGTTCGAAGGTTTTGGTGCACCCCAAGCCACGTATGTCCGTGATTTCCATTGGTAATGAGTTGGTCGATGTTGACCGCACACCGGGGCTCGGTCAGGTCTACGACGTCAACTCCTACGCGCTGGCTGCAGCCGGCCGCGATGCTGGGGCTGAGGTACACCGAGTGGGTATTGCCACCGGTGAGCCCCGCCGCATCCGGGAAATCATCGAAGGCCAGCTCATTCGCAGTGAGCTCTTGGTCATCACGGGGGCTGTCGGCGGTGCTGCGGGTGAGCAGATTCGCCGTGTGCTGGCTGAATTGGGCGAGGTTGATGTTTCCCGCATCGCTATGCATCCTGGTTCAGTCCAGGGCTTTGGTCTGCTGGGAGATGACAAGATTCCAACGTTCCTCCTGCCGTCGAATCCGGTCGGCGCATTGGTCGTTTTTGAGGTCATGGTTCGTCCCCTCATTCGGCTGGCGTTGGGGAAGCGCAATCCCCGCCGCCGCGCTGTCACCGCTCGTGCTGTCGGCCCGATTGAGTCGGCGGAGAAGCGCCGTGGCTACATCCGTGGCCAGCTCATGCGTGACCGCGAGACCGGCGAATACATGGTGCAGCCGCTGGGAGGTTCCGGCGGTGCGCAAGCCCACCTTTTGGCCGGTATGTCGGAAGCCAACAGCCTCATCGTGATTCCGGAAGACGTGCTGCACGTGCGTCCGGGAGATGTAGTTGACGTGCTGTTCATGGCGCGCCAGGCCTAACCTCACTCCACTACCGCGAGTATTGTTGCTGTGCGTACTTCTCGTCTAGTAACCAGTGGCGGCCGAGTCCGCCTGCGTGTGCCAGAGCGCTCTGATGCCTCTGCATGGCGGGCACTGCGGCTGCGCGACGAGCCCATTTTGCGCCTCGTGGAGCCAACCCTCGAGGACGACTGGGCTAACGCCCACAGGGCTTCTGTTTTCCGCCGTAATCTGCGCAGTTGGCGTCGTTCAGAGGCTGCGGGAGACATGATTGTCTCCACCATTGAGGTAGACGGCCAGTTCGCCGGCATGCTCACACTCGGCGGTATTACGCCTTTCCCCGTCGCTCACGCCTGGATTGGTTACTGGGTCGGCAGCGGCTTTACATGTGGAGGGGTCGCCACTGCTGCAGTGGCGTTGGCGTCGGATTATGCCAAGAGAGTTGGCGTCCACCGAATTGAAGCGACTGTGTTGGACAGCAATGTCCCGTCGATACGCGTGCTGGAAAACTGTGGGTTCGAGTACGAAGGCGTGGCGCGGGAAGCCTTCCATATGGATGGCGCGTGGCGCGATCATCTGACCTATGCGCGGGTGGGGGAGGACAGTGCAGTGGACCTCATCGTGGCGAGTGGTCGTGCGCAATATGAAGAGGCGGAGAAATACCCACCGCAACGGCGCGCCTGAGTAGTCTGAGTAACACACGCCGATAGGGTGATGACAACTCTACTATTGGGCGAATTCGCTCTAGATACGCTGACTGCCTTCGCAAATGCCTCTGTGGAAGGGCATGTGGGTGGCGTATTTGGGCCGGGGAGAGACGGCGAAACCCCGGGCGAAATCGCAAGGAGACACAAAATATGTCAACTTCACTGTTGCTGATACTCATCGTTGTACTGTGGCTGTTTGTGCTTGCCCCGCTGGTGGTCAATACGCGCAAGCCGATTCGTCGTACCTCCGATGCGCTAGGTAAGACCCGCGTGCTGCATCGTGGTGGCGAGGAGTTGGCCACGACGCGCCGCCGTCCGTCTTTTAAGGAGTCGGACGTGCGCGTGGCCGAAGAAGTCGACGATTCTCTCGAAACCGTTGACGCGCAGGTCGACGATGACTTCGATGTCAGCGACGTGCTTATCGACGACACCGTGGACGAGGCGGCCGACCCGGCCGTCGTTGACGGCGATATCGTCTACGAGCTGGAAGCGGCAGATGCAGAGGAGGAGACCCCGCAGGCGGATGATTCCGCTACCGAGGAAGCCACTGCTGAGTCTTCTGACCGCTCTGACATGGACGTGTCCGATGATGAGTCTGCAGACCAGTCGCTGCAGGCTGTCGTTAATGACGAGGATGCTGAATCTGACTCCGCCGTTGCCTCCGCCGAAGGTGACGTGGTTCGTGCAGATGAGTCCTCTTCCGATGTGAGCGTTGACGTTCGCCGTCAGTTTGTCGACGCCGATGACTTGATGTTCGAAGATGCCGTTGAATCTGACGCTGATTCCGGTGCCGCGGCTGACGCTGAGCACGCGGACGCTGAGGCTCTCTCTGAGACTGAAGAGGCAGCAGACACCGTAGACGAGCAGGCGGAACCCGACGAGACCGTCGAGGACGACAGCGACCACAGTGTCGAGTCCAACGATGACGCAGTTGCTGTCGATGACATCTTGACCGAAGATGATTACGCGTTCGCTGAGAAGCGCCGTGGTCGTGGTGGGTTCGATCCGATTTCGGATGCTCAGTACGCTGAGACTCGCTTTGCCCGCCGCCGCCGTTCGGTTGCTGGGCTGGCAGCGTTCATCGCGGTCACGGTCATCATCGCTGCTTTCGCCGGTGGTTGGACCTGGTGGATTCCACTGGTCGGTGTCGGCTTGATGACCCTGTATCTGGTCAACCTGCGCCGCACCGTGCGTGCAGAGCAGGAACTGCGAGCTCGCCGAATTCGCCGGATGAAGATGGCCCGCCTCGGCGTGCGTAACCGCGAGGATGATGAGCTGGGAATTCCACAGCGTCTGCGCCGTCCGGGCGCGGTAGTGGTCGAGCTTGATGATGAGGACCCGGATTTCGCAGATCTGGCCTACACTGACCACCGCTTTGATGACGACGATTATGACGAAATGCCACAGGCTCGTGTGAGCTAGTCCTGTGAACTGAGCCGTAGAACAACCTTAAAGTTGTCTGAGCACGTCAGCGCGATTTTTTGTTAGAAACTCGGCCTGTTACGATGTCACTACCTAAGACATGACACACCGGGTGTGTTTGGCGGAAGGCTTCTCCCGAGGGGTTGGGAGAAGCCTTTTTGCATGTTTAAGTCGCTGGCCTCTCGCAGCCGCAGTGCTACCGTGTTTTGACCGTGCCGTCGGGTAGCATGTCCCTCATGGATCGACCGGTAATGCGCGATATCGCGCTCGTGATTCTCCGCCTGATACTCGGAATTATCTTCATCTGCCATGGCTGGGACAAGATTTTTATCACCGGTATCGACAAGACGACCGGTTACTTTGTCGCCGCGAATATCCCGCAGGCGCACTTGACGGTCTGGGTTGTCGCTCTAGTCGAACTGGTCGGTGGCGCGTTGCTGATTCTGGGACTCTTGGCGCCGACGGTGGCGATGGTCTTCATCATTGAGATGATTGGTGCCTGGTGGTCGATGCACTTGGGCAATGGCCTGTTTATCCGCGACAACGGTGCGGAGCTTGTGATGTCGCTCATCGGTGGTCTGGTGATGATTTTCGTTTTCGGGGCTGGCCGTTTCAGTTTGGACAGGCAGTTCATCAGGTAAGACCTCATTAGGTACAACCCCCTTAAGAGTTAAAGGCGGTGGAGATCCCCCGTGGAGTGCGAGGAAATTCGCGCAGCATTGTCAGCTCGTCTCGATGGCGAGCAGGCAAGCATTGCCGATGAAGTCATCGATGCCCATCTTGGGGCCTGCGAGGAGTGCCGAGCTTGGTACGAGCGAGCGGTGCGGCTGAACCGCGCCCTTACGGTTGGGTCTGCCGATGGTATGCCGGAGATTTCCACGGATGATCTCTCGGAGCGCATTTTGGTCTCCATCGAACCGGAGCGCCGCCGGCGTGAGCGCGCATGGCTGCTCATGGCCGGCACCGCCCGCGGGGTGCTCATTGCACTGGGCCTTTGCTGGGCGGTCTGGGGGATTGCGACGCTGGTCGACGCCTCCGGCATGATGACGCTCGGACTTTCCTCGACGCAGCCGCAGGGCGGTGCAGGAAACGCGACAAGCACGGAAGCGCCTATCGACGGTTCCACTGCCACTGTTGACCCAATGGAGCTCGGAGCACGCCTTGCCATCCAACTCGCGGCAATTCGGCTTGCGTTGGCAGTGGGATTGTTCTGGGCTGCCTGGCGGCCACGCGCTGCCATGGGCATGGCGCCGGTCTACGGTGCCGTCGCCACGTTCAGCATCGGTTTTGGTATTCGTGACATTCTCATCGGTGCTCAGGGAGCATCAGAGATCGCTGGCCTGGCCTTGATGTTTGTCTCCGCTTTGACGCTGGCCGTTGTGTGGCTGGGCGGTTATACGCCGACGGCAATCGCACAGGCATGGCGGGCTGCCTCCGGGTTGCCGGTCACAGGCGTGCCGCCACAGCGGGACTAGCTCCAGGACGGCAACCAGAACCGCCATTCAAAGTGGTTGAGAGGCAGCGGGTAGCCGGTCAAAATCGGCAGCCAGAACACAAACGCGGCCACCACTAGTGCGGCGTGCGTGCCAACGATTACCAACCCCACCGGCTTATCGCGGGGCCGCCAGTGTGAGAGATCGTCGGCAAGCAGAGCAAAGGCGATGAGTACAAATGGAATCAGCGCGGTGGCGTAGAAGAAGTACATCTGACGGTCGTAGCCGATGACCCACGGCAGCCACGAGGCGAGGAACCCGATGACTGGCAGCGCGTAGCGGCCGTCGCGGCGGCCGAGCCAGCGCCATGTGGCCCACAGGACCACGGGGACCAGCAACCACCAGATGGGCGGGGTGCCAAAGAGCATCATCCAGCCCTTGCACTCCTGGCCACCACTGCAGTTGGTTTCGGTGGAGTAGTAGAGCATTGGCCGCCAGCTGACCAGCCACTCCCAGGGCTTGGACTCCCAAGGGTGTTTGTGGCCATTAGAGGTGGTCAGCTCGGCGTGGAACTTCAGCACGCTGTTTTGGTAGTGCAGGTAGTTCTGCACGGCCTCGGGAAGCCATTCGGTGCCGGGGAGTCCCGTATCGCGCTCTTCGGGCGAGACATGGCGATAGACCGACGTTTCTTCGGCGAACCAGGAACGCCAACTTAAGAAGTAAACGCCCAGCGGAACCACCACCAGATCACGCAACGCCGGGGCGGTATCGCGGGCGAGCGCGCCGAGCACGGGCTTGTCCGCACCGGCATTCTTGCGTGACACCAGATCCGTGAAGACGGACCACAGGCCGAATGCGGCCATGTAGTACAGACCGGACCACTTCACCCCGGTGGCAAGCCCCAGCATGATGCCGGCGAGCAGTCGCCACCAGCGATAACTGAGATAGGGGCCGAAACTACCTAGCTCCGTGGCGGATTCCAGGCGCTTGCGGGCATCGGCCTGGTCAATGAGAAGTGCCCACGCGGCCGCGATGATGAAGAATGTCTGAATCATGTCCAGCATGCCGACCCGAGAGGAGACAAACAGCACTCCGTCGGCAAGCGCGTAGAGACCAGCAATACCCACCGCCAACCGCGAGCCGCGAGAGATGCGTCGGACGATGTCCATGAGCAGCAGGATGACCAGCGTGCCACACACCGCCGACATAAATCGCCAGCCCATTGGTGAATAACCGAAGATCCACTCGCCCAAGGCGATGACCTGCTTGGCCACTGGCGGATGCACAATCAGACCGTAGCCGGGATTGTCCTCAATGCCAGATGAGATGGGGTCGCGCGTGGACTCCAGAATCTGCCATGCCTGCGGCACATAGTGCTTCTCGTCGAAGAGCGGGGTGCCGTTGTCAGTCTTGGCAGCAAGCCCGATGAAACGCGTTAGCACTGCGACGATTCCGAGAACCACAAAAGTGGCGGTATCCGATTTATCCCACCGCCGCAGTGGCGGCAGCGGGGGAACCGGGGGAATCGGGCGCAGGAAACGCTTTTTCGCGCGGCGCTCGGTTTCCGGTGGTGGGGTTAAAGCGGCATCGGTCACGAATGTCAGTTTAAGCTATGGAATCATGACGCATTCGGCATCGAACTTCCAACCGCACGAGAACGAGCCCCTCAGCGAGGCTACGACGCTGGCTCCCGGCATCACTCTGGTGGCAACGCCGCTGGGCAATATCGCCGATGCCTCCGACCGCTTGCGCGGTGCGCTTATCGACGCCGATATCATCGCCGCGGAAGACACCAGGCGGGCGCGCAACCTGGCCACAGCGCTGGGCATTTCCCCCAAGGGGAAGTTTATTTCGAACTTCGATCACAACGAAGAGAGCCGCACTGAGTCGCTGATTCAGGCGGCGAAGGCGGGACAGAAAGTCATTGTGGTGACCGATGCGGGGATGCCGGTGGTGTCAGACCCTGGCCTGGCTGTGGTGGCGGCTGCTCACGACGCGGGCGTGCCGGTGTCCTGCGTACCGGGACCGAGCGCGGTGACAACCGCATTGGCCCTCAGTGGCTTGGGGGTCGGCCACTTCTGTTTCGATGGCTTTGCACCTCGTAAACAGGGGGCGCGCCGGGCCTGGTTGGAATCACTGAAGACAGAGAAGCGAGCCTGTTGTTTCTTTGAGTCGCCGCATCGATTGGCTGTCACGTTGGCGGATGCCGCGGAGATTTTAGGTGAGGAGCGGCGCGCGTCGGTAAGCCGTGAATTGACCAAGCGCTTTGAAGAAACTCGCCGTGCGACGCTGGGAGAGCTGGCTGCGTGGGCGGAGGAAGGTGTCCGCGGCGAAATTACGGTGGTGATTGAGGGCGCGGGGCAGCAGGCGACGGTGGTATCCACGGAGGACCTAGTTGACCGCGTGGAGGAGCTCGTGGCTGATGGCATGCGGTTGAAGGATGCCGCGAAGCAGGTTGCGGCAGAGGCTGGAATGACAAAGCACCGTGATCTCTATCAGGCGGTTTTGGCTGCTCGCGAGGAAAATCGTTAGGCGATTGTTACTTTGTGCCAGAAAATCTCCCAGCACACGGCAGTGAACAGGGTAAACGCCATTAGTGGCAGTTTTTGCACTCTGGGAAAAAATGAAGAAAACCTGAGAAAACCCGCATTCTAAGTTGAAATCCCAGGTCAATGATGAACATGGTGGAGGAATGACGAATCCACCAGAACATGAAATACAACAAGAAGTAGGGGAGTCGGTCGTTGGCGAAGTCAGGGCCGACGATTCTCACGCTCCCGTGAACCTCGGGGTTACCGTCCCCGCCATTGTCGCAATTCTGGCAATTATCGTCTGGGGCCTGGTGTGGCCGGACAGTTTCTCCACGTTTGCATCTAGTTCTCTGAACTGGGTTGTGGAGAACACCGGCTGGCTGTTTATCTTGGCCAGCACCGTCTTTGTCTTCTTTATTGTGTCCATCGCAATTTCCAAGTTCGGTCACATCCGCCTGGGCAAGGACGCCGAGAAACCAGAGTTTTCCACACCTAGCTGGATTGCCATGATGTTCGCCGCCGGTATGGGCATCGGTCTGATGTTCTACGGCGTTGCTGAGCCACTGACCTTCTACCGCGAAGGTGTACCGGGTCACCAGCCAAAGGAAGTCGGTACCGCCATGGCATCGACGATGTTCCACTGGACTCTGCACCCGTGGTCGCTCTACGCCATCGTCGGCCTCGCCATTGCTTACTCGACCTACCGTCTTGGTCGTAAGCAGCTAATCTCCGCGGCGTTCATTCCGCTCATCGGTGCACGTCGCGCTGAGGGATGGTTGGGCAAGCTTATCGACGCACTTGCGATTTTTGCCACCGTCTTCGGTACGGCAGCCTCTCTCGGTGTTGGTGTGCTGCAGATTTCCGCTGGTTTGGAGATCAACGGTTTCACTGCCATCAAGGGCACAAGTTTGTGGATTGGTCTTATCCTCATTCTGGGTTGTGCCTTTTTGGCTTCTGCGCTGTCGGGTGTGGGCAAGGGCATTCAGTACATTTCGAACTTCAACATGGTTGCCGCTGGCCTGCTGGCTCTGCTGGTGTTGGTCCTCGGCCCTACCGTGGTGATTCTGAACCTGATTCCGACTTCTATTGGTAGCTACCTGAATTCCTTCTTTGAGATGGCTGCCCGCTCCAGCGCTTCCGCTGACGGTACCGCCGGCGAATGGCTCTCGTCGTGGACAATCTTCTACTGGGCCTGGTGGATCTCCTGGTCGCCGTTTGTCGGTATGTTCATCGCGCGCATTTCTCGCGGCCGTACTATCCGTGAGTTCGTCTTCACCGTCGTCGCAGTTCCGTCGATTGTCTCTGCCGTATGGTTCTCCATCTTTGGCGGCACCGCCATTACTCGTGAGCAGCAGGGTGCTTCCATCTATGGCGACGGCTCGGCTGAGAGCCAGCTGTTCAACCTGCTGGAATCCCTGCCGGGTGGCGCGATTACTTCCGTCATCGCAATGGTTCTGCTGGCTACCTTCTTCATTACCTCGGCGGACTCCGCCTCCACGGTGATGGGCACCATGAGCCAGTTCGGTCGACTCACAGCATCGCGCACGGTCACTGCTATGTGGGGTATTTTCACCGCTCTGATTGCGATTGTCCTATTGGTCACCGGCGGCAGCGATGCCCTGTCCAACCTGCAGAACATCACCATTTTGGCGGCAAGCCCGTTCGTCATTGTTATCTTGGCGCTGATGGTGGCGCTGGTTAAGGGGCTTTCCGACGATCCGATGTACCTCGATGACAAGGAACAGCGTCAGTTTGCCCTGCGCATGGCTCGCGAGCGCCGCTTGGCGGAAGCGGCCGAACAGCGCGAGCGCCGTCGTGCTCGTAAACTACGCAACTAGCTCTCTAACAACAGCGGTGCGGCCTTGGCCTCAATCTCGGCCCATTCGCCCTCGGGCGTAGACCCGATGGTGATGCCACCGCCGATGCCAGCTTCGACCCGAACTCTCCCCGAGTTCGGGTCTTTTGCATACTCAGCGGTACGAATGGCGACATTGAGCTCAAGTGCATCCCCGTGAGCTGCACCAATCGCGCCACAGTGAGCGCCACGGGGCTCGGGTTCCCACTCGCGCAGAAGCTCAATTGCTCGCAGCTTCGGTGTACCGGTGACTGAGGCCGGTGGGAAGCAGGCATCGATCAGCTCAGCGTGGCTGAGCTGATCGGGAAGTTCCGCGGAAACTGTGGAAAACAGGTGCCACACGCCCGGTGCCGGACGCACACTGAGCAGATCCGTGACCTTCACAGTGCCAGTTTTGGCCACCTGGCCGAGGTCGTGGCGCACCAGGTCGACAATCATGATGTTCTCGGCGACATCCTTATCGCTGCGCAACAGCTCATGCGGGGGCCGGTCAGCGGGAATCGTGCCTTTGATAGGAGTTTCAGTCACGCTTGTGCCAGCGCGGATGAGGAACTCCTCAGGACTCAGCGAGGCCAGAATTGGAATTCCAGCATCGAGGTTGCCGGGCAAGAATGCCGCTCGAGCCGGCTGATACCGCGCCACGCGGGAGGAAAACCACGCGCCGGCGTGGGCTAGTGCAGCGTTGTCCACATCGACGTTCGTGCCCGATCCCGCATTCAGCTCCGCGTGAAAGCGTGTAGAGATGCAGGTTTGGTACACCTCGCCCGCGGCAATTGCTTCCTTACAGTTCTCCACTGCAAGCTGGTGGCGTTCTCGGTCGCCCTGATCCCACTCCAGTGGTGTGACCGCGGGGAGCGCGTCGTCACGCGTGTGTTCGTGCGAGTAAGTGATGGCCTCCTGAAGGGCTTGGAAATCCGGATTTAAGGGGTCACCGGTGCCGGGGCCGTCGAAATGCCACGTGCCGTCGTCGGCAAGCAGTGCGACGCAGGCAGCGATCCCATGCGCGCTGGTGCCGGAGTAGGGGCGGAACCCAAATAGCCACGCATTGGGGTCGGGGCTGGTGAAAAGCGCTGTCGAATTGCAGGCGGTGAGCTCGACGTTAGCGGCGAGAACCGCGCGATAACCGAACCAGGAGCCGACGAGTGCGGCGGGGCGATGACCGGCGGCGATAAGACGAGCTAGCGCAGTGGTCGCGCGCGAAGTGAAGTCAGCGGCCGAGTCGGAGGAGGTGGACCGAGTGGACATAGGACATAAGCGTAGTGACTGCGCGAGCGCGCGATGACGCTAGGGGACAAGTTCATGAAGACTTCATGAGGGCACAGTTCATCGTGATGGTAGGTCATCTATTACCCTGTTAGATATGTCTCGCATTTTCACAGCAGTTGCGTGGCCGTACGCTAACGGTCCGCGACATATCGGCCATGTTGCAGGTTTCGGTGTCCCCTCGGACGTTTTCGCTCGCTACCAGCGAATGATTGGCAATGACGTGCTGATGGTCTCCGGTACTGATGAGCATGGCACGCCACTGCTTGTGCAGGCGGAGAAGGAAGGCGTTTCTGTCCAGGAATTGGCCGACCGTTACAACCGCCAGATTGTGCAGGACCTCGCGGGTCTGGGGCTTTCCTACGACCTGTTTACGCGCACCACCACGCGCAATCACTACGCCGTTGTCCAGGAGCTCTTCCGGGGACTCTACGAAAACGGCTATATGGTCAAGCAGACCACGATGGGTGCGATTTCCCCGTCGACCGGTCGCACGCTGCCGGACCGTTACATCGAAGGTACCTGCCCAATTTGTGGCGCTTCCGGTGCCCGCGGCGACCAGTGTGACAACTGCGGTAACCAGCTTGACCCGGCCGATCTGATTGATCCGGTGTCGAAAATCAACGGCGAGACCCCGAAGTTCGTTGAAACTGAGCACTTCCTGCTAGACCTGCCGGCTCTGGCAGAGGCCTTGACCGAGTGGCTGCAGGAGCGCAAGGACTGGCGCCCGAACGTGCTGAAGTTCTCCCTGAACATCCTGAAGGACATCCGTCCGCGTGCAATGAGCCGTGATATTGACTGGGGTGTGCCGATTCCGCTGGAGGGCTGGTCGGAAAACGGGACGAAGAAACTCTACGTTTGGTTCGACGCCGTCGTCGGGTACCTATCCGCTTCCATCGAGTGGGCATGGCGCATTGGTGCCCCGGAAGCGTGGCGCAAGTGGTGGAATGACCCGGAGGCGCTGTCCTACTATTTCATGGGCAAGGACAACATCACCTTCCACTCCCAGATTTGGCCGGCTGAGCTGCTGGGCTACCGTGGCGAGGGCTCCCGCGGGGGCGAGGTCGGGGAGCTCGGTGAGTTGAACCTGCCGACGGAGGTCGTCTCCTCGGAGTACCTGACCATGTCGGGCTCGAAGTTCTCCTCTTCCAAGGGCGTTGTCATCTATGTGAAGGACTTCCTGGCGGAGTTTGGTCCGGATCCGCTGCGCTACTTCATCGCGATGGCAGGCCCGGAGAACCAGGACACCGACTTCACCTGGGATGAGTTCGTCCGCCGCGTGAATAACGAGCTGGCCAACTCCTGGGGCAACCTGGTCAACCGCACCGTGTCCATGGCTTTCAAGAACTTCGGTGAGGTGCCAACTCCGGGCGAACTCACTGACGCTGACCGTGAACTGCTCGACCTGGCTGAGCGTTCCTTCGCCGAGGTCGGCGACGCGCTTGCGCTGTCCCGTTTCCGCGCCGGTATCACCGCCGCCATGCACTTGGTCGGAGAGGCGAACGCCTACATTGCTGCGCAGGAGCCGTGGAAGCTGGCGAAGGACGAATCCCAGCGCGAGCGTCTCGCCACAGTGCTGTGGACAGCACTGCAGGTAGTCAGCGACGCCAATGTGCTGCTGACCCCGTACCTGCCGGAAAGCTCGCAGAAGGTCTTCGAGACCCTGGGCGGCGAGGGGATCTGGGCCGCAATGCCGGAAGTCCAGGAAGTCCAGGACGACATGCCGGTCGAACCGGTCGGCGCTGACCTGCCGGCAGAGGGTAGGAGCTACCCAATCATCACTGGTGACTACGTCAATCAGAAGGCCGCCTGGCGTCGCTTCGACATTGAGCCGGGTACTGCGCTGTCCAAGCCGAAGCCGATTTTCACCAAGCTCGACTCTGAGTTGGCTGAGCACGGCCCCGAGTGGGCACAGGTGAAGTAGGGGCTCAGTAGAGGTATGGGAAAGCGCAAACGCAAGATTGCAGAACCCGCGGAGTATCTCACTCCGCTGTTTGACGCCCACACGCATCTCGCGTCCTGTGGGGCGCAAACTCCGGAAGAGATTGCGGCTCTCATGGACCGGGCCGCCGCAGCGGGCGTCGTCGGAGTCTGCACGGTCGGCGATGGCATGCCGGAAACCGAACTGGCCTTTGCCGCTGCGCACGCGCACCCCAACGTCTGGGCCGCCGCCGCCATCCATCCGACGCGCGCGCACGAGCTTGACGACGACGCCAAGGCCCGCTTAACCGAAATGGCTGCCGACCCCAGGGTTGTGGCCGTGGGGGAGACGGGATTGGATTGGTACTGGCTGGATTCCCTCGACGGCTGCGCGTCGAAGAGCGAACAGCTGGCTGCGTTGCAGTGGCATATGGAGCTCGCAGCAACCGTCGGCAAGCCGTTGATGATTCATAACCGCGACGCCGATGAAGACCTGATGGCGGCGTTGGACGGCTACGACAATACGGTCATTTTGCACTGTTTCTCTTCGCCCATCGAGGTTGCCCGCGAAGCCATTGCACGCGGTTACCTGCTGAGTTTTACCGGCAACGTGACCTTCAAACGCAATGATTACCTGCGGCAGGCTGTGGCTGAGGCGCCGGCGGAGCAGCTGCTGGTGGAAACCGATGCCCCGTACATGACCGCGGAGCCTTTCCGAGGTGCGCGCAACGAGTCCACTTTTATCGGTCATCAGGCGCGTGCGATGGCCGCGGCCCGAGAAATCGGGGCGGAGGAGATGGCACAGATTTTGACGGATAATGCACGTCGGGTGTACGGCATTTAAGCACGTGCTGGCGTATTGCCGCCCCTGAGCTGTGGAAATGCAGCCGGGGCGGTTTGTTGTATTTCCCGTCACTTTTATCGATATATTTTAGACAACACTGAATCTTTACCGTACTGTTACAAACTGTATTTCTTTCATTTGCTAGCTGCCCCATCCTCCGAAAGGCTGTGACGAACCCCGTGAGTGCTGCGAAGAAGCGTCATCTCAATCGTGCTAATGACGGAGTCTCCACTTCGTCCAAGATTGCCGCAGGCGGTCTGGTCGCTGCTGTTGCTCTGGGTGGTACTGTCGCAGCATCCAACTATGACACCATCACCGTCGAAATCGACGGTAAGGTTGAGCAAATCGCAACCTGGTCCAAGGATGACAAGGCCATTCTGCAGAAGGCTGGTGTCGAAACCACCGGTGGCGACCTGGTTCAGCGTCAGGGCGATCTCACGGACGGCGGCAAGCTGGTCTACCGCTCTGCCAAGCCAGTCACGATGATTGTCGATGGCAAGCCGCAGGAGCACAAGACCAATGCCATCACTACCGATGAGCTGATTGAAGGTCTGAAGAAGCAGGGGCTCATCTCCGATAAGGACAAGGTCGAGGTCGAAAAGGGCGAGATTTCCGCTAAGGGAGTCGAACTCGACGTCGTTCGTGCCAAGAATATTGTGCTTCACGACGATGCCAAGGACATCGACCTGACCGTCCCGGCTATGACCGTCGGAGATGTGCTGGCTCAGCGTGGCATTGAACTGCGTGAAGATGACACCGTCGAGCCGGGTCTGGATGCTCCGGTCACCGAGGGGATGCGCATCGCTCTGTCTCGTCTGATTGATAAGACCATCACCGAGACTGAGGAGATTCCAGCTCACGAGAACATCATTGAAGATGATTCGATGTTCGAAGATGAGCGCATCGTTGAGCAGGAAGGTGAACCGGGCCAGGTAGAGCGTCAGGTCAAGGTCACCTCTCGCGATGGTGAAGAGCTCGGACGCGAGGTCCTGGAAGAAAAGGAGCTAAAGGCTCCGGGTATCTCCACTATTCGCCAGGGCACTAAGTCCCGCATTGCAGCTCCGGCTGCCGGCTACGGCGTGTGGGATCAGCTGGCTCAGTGTGAGTCCGGCGGCGACTGGGCTATCGATACCGGTAACGGTTTCTCCGGTGGTCTACAGTTCACCGATTCCACTTGGGCAGCTTACGGCGGTACTGAGTATGCACCGCGTGCATCGCAGGCTTCCCGCGAGCAGCAGATTGCTGTCGCTGAGCGTGTCCAGGCTGGTCAGGGTTGGGGCGCATGGCCCGCTTGTACCGCTTCCATGGGGCTTCGTTAAAGCTAGTTCCGTCTAGCCATAACGAGCTAAGCCTATTTTTTGTGTTGACCCCGTAGTATCTAACTGTGACTAAAGCAGAAGTTTCTTTCTTGGGGCCGGTCGAAGTACGCGACTTGGCGGCGCAGTTGGATATTGTCCCGACGAAGAAATTGGGGCAGAACTTCGTCCACGACGCCAACACCGTGCGTCGAATTGTCGCTGCGGCGGACTTGCCGGAGGATTCCTACCCTGTTGAGGTTGGCCCCGGCTTGGGCTCGCTGACCCTCGGGCTGCTCGAACACTGCGGCCGCGCGGCGGCTGTTGAAATCGATTCGCGGCTGGCGGCGCGTCTGCCCCAGACAGTCACTGAGCGCGCCGAGGGCTGCGCACTTGAGCTCATTGAGAAAGACGCGCTGAAGGTCAGCCGCGAGGACTTTCAGACTGCCCCAGATGCGCTGGTGGCCAATCTGCCATACAACGTTTCTGTACCGGTGCTCCTGCACATGCTTGCCGAGCTGCCCACCATCCGTCGCGTGCTCGTGATGGTGCAGTCTGAGGTCGCTGACCGGCTGGCGGCTCAGCCGGGCTCCAAGATCTACGGTGTCCCCAGTGTCAAGGCCGCCTACTACGGCACAGTGCGTCGCGCCGGTGCCATTGGTCCGCACGTCTTCTGGCCGGTCCCCAAGGTTGATTCCGGGCTCGTACGCATTGACTGCTACGCTCGCTCCGACGCTCCAGAGAACCCCAAGACCGCCGATGCCCCCGAGGCCCCGTGGGAAATCTCGCCGCAGTTCCGCGCACGACTCTTCCCGCTTATCGACGCTGCTTTTGCGCAACGCCGCAAGACCCTCCGTGCGGCCCTATCGGGGATTTACGGATCTGGCGCCGCAGCCGAAGAGGCGCTTATAGCAGCGGGGATTGACCCCAAGCAGCGAGGAGAGAAGCTCGAAATTGCCGATTTCGTTCGCCTCGCTGAGGTCTCACGAGACCAGCGCTTTTAACAAAGGACAGGCGATCTTTCCCCCATGCACCGTGACGGCAACCCCAGCAGGGCCGAAATCGGCCGGCGCGAACCGCGCGACCTGGCTTGGACTAAGTTCTGGCCTGACGACGACGGCTGGGTGTGCAACTGCATAGTTTTCCGAGGTGACCGCTTGCTGCTTCTGCTGCGTGAATACGAGGGCTTCCTCGGGGGCCAGTGGGATTTGCCCGGTGGCAAGCTCGACGCGGGGGAGGAGCCCGCGGAGGCCGCTGTGCGCGAACTGCGTGAAGAGGCCGGCCTGCGCGCAGCGGAGGTCAGTGAATTTGCCCACTATTCCAATCCGGACTTGGGCGGGGAGAATTTCCGCTTCCACACGGTGACCTTTCTAGTACGCGAGGCCGACGACACGCAGAATGTCCAGCTCAGCGGCGAGCATCCGGAGTTTAAATGGGTAACCCGAGAGCAGTTCGATGAGCTGCCGGTGGCCTGGTATGTCCGGCGTGTGCTTGGCAACGTCGAATGGGGCACAATAAATACTCATCATGGCGAATCTGATTAATTGCGAGAATATTTCTAAGTCCTTCGGGCTCAAGACTCTGCTCGACGGCGTCAGCCTCGGTGTTCAAGAGGGCGACCGCATCGGTGTTGTCGGTTTGAACGGTGGCGGCAAGTCCACACTGCTGAAGATTCTGGCAGGCGTGGAGCCAGCGGACTCCGGACGTATTTCGCGAGCCAACGACATGGCCATGGCGCATGTCACCCAGGGCGCCGAGCTCGACCCGAATTCCACCGTGTTTGAGTGCGTCATTGCACCGCTGGGACTCGCTGAACACGAGTGGGCGGGTAACGCTTCCATCCGCGAGGTCCTCGATGGCATCGGTATCAATGACCTCGGTATGGATACCAAGGTCGCCAATCTCTCCGGTGGTGAGCGCCGTCGCGTTAACCTGGCGGCCGCGCTGGTCCGAGATCTGGATCTGCTCATTCTCGATGAGCCAACGAACCACCTCGATATTGAGGGTGTGCAGTGGTTGGCCGATCATGTTCTTTCGCGCCGGGCAGCCCTGGTCGTCGTCACGCACGATCGTTGGTTCCTGGATACCGTTGCCACGAAGACGTGGGAAGTCCACGATGGCACCGTCGATTTTTACGATGGCGGTTACAACGACTGGACGTTCGCGCGTGCCGAGCGTGCGCGCCAGGCGGATGCCGCCGAGCAGCGTCGCCAGAACCTTGCACGTAAGGAACTCGCGTGGTTGCGCCGGGGTGCACCGGCCCGCACCTCGAAGCCTCGCTACCGCATCGAAGCAGCTGAGGCGCTCATCGCCAATGTCCCGGCACCGCGTGATTCCGTGGAGCTGATGGCGTTTTCGCAGCGTCGTCAGGGCAAGGTGGTCGTGGAGTTGGAGCATGCGTCCCTGGAAACGCCCGACGGTAGGGAATTGCTTAACGACGTCACGTGGCGCCTGGCCCCCGGCGAGCGCATCGGCCTGGTCGGTGTCAACGGCTCGGGTAAGACGACTTTGTTGCGTGCGTTGGCGGGAGACTACCCCCTAAGCGATGGCAAGCGAATTGAGGGCAAGACGGTGCGCCTGGGCTGGCTGCGACAGGAGCTCGATGATCTGCCGCTGGAAATGCGTGTGCTCGACGCTGTGGAGGACGTCGCGACCTATATTGACCTGGGCAAGAAGCAGATTAGCGCCTCGCAACTGGCTGAGCGATTGGGATTTTCCCCGAAACGGCAACGCACTCCAATCGCAGACCTTTCCGGTGGTGAGCGCCGTCGCTTGCAACTCACGCGTGTGTTGATGAGCGAGCCGAACTTCCTGCTGCTCGACGAGCCGACGAATGACCTGGACATTGACACACTGCAGGAATTGGAAGACCTGCTGGACAATTGGCCGGGCACGTTGGTGGTCATCTCGCACGACCGCTACCTGATTGAGCGTATTGCGGACTCGGCCTGGGCCCTTTTCGGCGATGGTGAGCTGACGAACCTGCCAGGTGGGATTGGTCAATACCTCCAGCGCCGCGCACAGCTGGCTGACAGGGGTGCACGCGTCACTGCCACGCGAACTCGTGAAGATGATGCTGCCGAAGAGACATCGAAGCTCTCAGCCGCGGAAGCTCATGCTGTTCAAAAGAAGATGAGTGCCCTGGAGCGGAAGATGGCGAAGCTCAGCCAGCAGGAAAGTGAACTGCATACGCAGATGGCGGAAGCGAGTGCTGATGTAGCCAACTTGGACACACAAAAGCTGGCGGACCTCGATCGCCGTGCTGCGGAGGTGGCTGAGCAGAAGGCAGAGCTGGAGATGGAGTGGCTGGAGCTAGGCGAGCAGCTCGAGGGCTAGCACCTTACTTCAGCTACTAGCCGAACAAACTAGGTATGAGCCGGGTACTCGTGGTCAGCGTGCCCGGTTCTTTCAATCTGCACCGTGGCGTGTTCAATCCCGTGGACGTCGTGAAGCAGTGCCTGCGCACGGTCGAGTAATACGTGCTCGTCGCCGTTGGGGAGCGTGTCGCAGCGCACGAGATGGACAGATGCCAGTAGGTCGCTGCCGTTGAGGGACCAGACGTGGAGATCGTGGACATCGACCACTCCGTCCAAGTCAGACAGGTCAGCAGTGATTCTCTCAGCGTCGACGCCCTTCGGGGTGTACTCCAGCAACACTTGGAGACAGTCGCGCACCAGAACGGCAGCGCGCGGGACGATGAAGAGCGCAATCACGATAGAGACCACCGAGTCGATGGCAGTCCAACCGGTGTATGCAATAGCGATAGCGGAGATAATGACGGCGACCGAACCAGCGGCGTCGACAAGCACATGGAGATATGCGCCGCGGACGTTGACGCTTTCCTTGGCAGCGCCCGCGAGCAGAAACGCCGCAATAACGTTGGTCAGCAGGCCTATGACCGCGATGATGAGCATCGACATGGTCTGAATTTCAGATTGTTCCACTGACCCGAATCGCCGGATCGCGCCCCAGAGAATCACAGCGGCAATGATGAAAACTGTCAGACCGTTGACGAGAGCAGTCAGAACCTCAACACGACGGTACCCGTACGTCGCGCGGTGATTGGCTCCGCGCTGGGCGATAGCCAAACCGGCAACTGCCATAAGCAGGCCTGCGGAGTCCGTCACCATATGGCCGGCATCTGCCAGCAGCGCCAGTGAACCCGAGACCAAGCCGCCGATGAGCTCGGCGAGAAATACGACAAGAGTTAGACCCGCAGCCGCGAGCAGGCGGCGGGCAGGAGTATTCGCGGGGTCAATATGAGCGTGGTCATGGCCGTGTGAATGACCGTGGCCGTGTGAGTGGCCAGAGTGTTCAGTTGTGTCCATAACCCCTAATGATAACAGGGCTATTCAGCCTCCGGAAGATAGCTATCCGCCCACGCATAAATCAGGTCAGCAGCGCGCGCGGCGGACTTAGCGCGAGTGAGCAAGTGGTCTGCGCGATCCAAGCTCATCAGGGATTTTGGATAGCGAGAGACCTGGAAAATCTTCTGGGCGCTATCGATACCAACAGTCTGGTCGGTCGGGGAGTGCAGAATAAGCAGTGGCTTGCGCAGCTGGCTGAGATAAACCTCCGGGTTGTAGTCCGCCAACACTTCCAAGAACTCACGGGAGATGGGAATGCCACGACCTTCAATCTGCAGAACCTGCGTGCCGTGCTCATCGACCGTCGAAATGTCACCGGCGATGCGCACAATCGAGTGTGCCGGATCGAAGGGTGCACCGATTGTCGCTACCGCCTTGATTTTCGGCATATCGTGGCCGGCGTTCAGCGCCGCTGCGCCACCGAGCGAGTGCCCAATCAGTAGCGAGGGGGCCTCAAATTCTGCCTCCATGAACTCGTAGGCGGCCTTAAGGTCATCGATGTTGGTCTGGAACGTCGTCTCACCGAAATCACCAGTGGACTGCCCGAGGCCAGTGAAGTCGAACCGGAATGCCGCAATGCCCTTCTTCGCCAGCGCCTTGCAGGTGCGTGACGCGCCGGGCACCATCCGATTACACGTGAAGCAATGACCAAATAGTGCCCACGCGCGTGGCTTACCGTCGGGCAAATCAATCGATGCAGCCAGAGTCTCGCCTGTCGATCCCGTAAATTTTAGGTGCTTTGTTGGCATAGGTTATATCCGCGTCTCAGTGTGTGCTCAAAGTGTGTACGTTTTCGCTTAACGACGCCCGTTGTGGTGGCGACCGTACGCAATACTAAACCCGAGTACCGCAAATAGTTGAGGGATTGGCCGAAAAATTCGACCAATCCCTCAGTTGCCCAGAAGTTGTGAGTTAACGCACCGGAACCCCTGGCCCCAGCGGAATACCCGCGAGATACCACACAACAAAGAATAGGAACCAGCCCACCAGCATGCACAGCGAGTAAGGGATGGCCAGTGACATCAGCGTGCCGACACCCGCCGGCTTGTAGTACTTCTGCAGGAAGGTCAGTGCCAGCGCAAAGTACGGCGACATCGGTGTAATGATGTTGGTCGGGGAGTCACCAATACGGAATAGCTGCTGAGAGACCTCCGGGGAGACGTTGACGTACATCAGCATCGGCACCACGACCGGCGCCATCAGTGCCCACTGTGCAGAGCCCGAGGTAATCAGCATGTTGAGAACAGCCACCATCAGGACGAAGGCAGCAAAGAGCAACAGCGGCGGCAGATCCGCCTTGGTCAGGAATTCGGAGCCCTTGATGGCGGTCCACTGGCCGATATTGGACCACTTGAAGTAGGCCGTGAACTGCGAAACAGCGAAGAAGAGCACCATCATTGTGGTCAGTGTGCCCAGGCCACGTTCCATGAAGGCGGGCACATCTGCAGAGGAGGTGATGGTCTTGGCGCCAATGCCGTACGCAATACCGACCACGGCGAAGAAGAGGGCAATGGACACCACGACGTCGGTAAGCAGCACGGAATTCAAGATGCCGTCGCCTTCGCCGCGCAGAGGCGAACCCGGGATGAATAGGGCAGCGAACCACAGCGCCAGGAAGATGACGGCGGCGATGTTGCCGTAGCGCAGGCCATGGCGTTCGGAGGGATTTAGAACGAGCTTATCGCGGCCGCTGTTGGAGCTGCTCGACGCGGTGTCTTGCTCCTTTTTCTTAGCGTTTTCCTCAGCAGCCTCCTCCGAAGCGCCCGGCTTGGTGAACTCGGCAGCTTCGTGGTCAATATGATCGTCGTGGATGGTCTTCTCCACGTGCTTGGTGATGAACAGCTCAGTAACAGCCGTAATAATCAGAGCCAGCACAATCGACGAGGCCATGGTGAAGAAGTAGTTGGCCAGCGGCGAAACTACGTATTCCGGATCTACGAAGTGCGCAGCATGCGTGGAGATGCCTGCCAGCAGCACATCGGTAATGTTGAGCACCAGTGATGAATTGAACCCGGCCGACGAGGCGGCAAAGGCGACCATCGCACCGACAATAGGGTTACGACCAACGGCGGCAAATGAGGCGGCGCCCAGCGGAATGAGAATCACGTAGACGGCATCAGAAGCGATCGAACCAGTCACGCCGGCCAGTGCAACGATGAATGTCAGCAGGACAGGGGAGTGCACCTTGGAAATTGCCGCGCGAATTGCCGAGCCGATGTAACCGGAGTACTCCGCAATGGCGACACCGAGCATGCACACCAGAATCAGGCCAACTGGTGCGAAGTCCGTGAAGTTCGTTACCGCCTCAGAAACCATCTTTTGCAGATACTCAGCGGTAGCGAGACTTTCCACCTCGATGATGTCACCCGACGCGGGATCCTTGGCCTGCATACCCGCAGCCTCACCGAGCCACGAAGAAACGATGACTACACCGGCAAGAATTACAAACAGCCAAAACGGGTTTGGCAGTGCGTTGCCAATGCGTTCCAGTGTTGCTAGGAACCCCTTTGGCTTCGGGGGCGCTTTGTCCGGTTCCAACGTTTTTGACTGTCCCATATTTAAATCCCTCTGTGTTAGACGTTGGTAAAAGGTTAGGGGAAAGTAAGTTGCGTCACAACGTAAAAGGCCAGAGGCATATATATGTTGGCTGCAAGGAGGCGCACAAGGGAAAGTTAAGGGAATAGCTAGGAAATAGCTGTAGTGCACCTTCTTCGACTAGAGTTAAGTAGGTTATGGGCAAGAAGAAGTCGAAGAAAGAAAAGGTCAGCGCCAACAACGCGGTGGTGGCCACCAATCGTCGTGCCCGCCATGACTACAACATTCTTGACACCTACGAATGCGGTGTCGTTCTCGTGGGCACTGAGGTCAAGGCGCTGCGCGAGGGCAAAGCATCGCTTAACGACGCCTTCGCGACCATCGATGACGGAGAAGTGTGGCTGCGCGGGCTGCATATCCCGGAGTACTCCTACGGTTCGTGGACTAATCACTCGCCGCGTCGTTCGCGCAAGCTGTTGTTGCACCGCAAGGAGATTGACACCCTGTGGGGCAAGGTCCGCGATGGTAACAACACGCTTGTACCCCTGAAGCTGTATTTCACCAACGGTCGCTTGAAGGTCGAGCTCGCACTCGCCCGCGGTAAGCAGGACTATGACAAGCGCCAGGACATCAAGCGCCGCACGGAGGAGCGCGAAGCTACTCGTGCGCTGGGTCGCCGTGTGAAGGGCATCAAGGGGTAGTGGGCTTTACGACGAGGTCTGTTGACTTTCCTCGTCGTAAAGCGTTATTCTTGGACATCCTTTGAGTGCTACGCACATTCCCGCGCTCGAAGGCGTTGTATGGGGCTGACATGGTTTCGACACCGTACAGTGAGCCAGGGGAAGCGTGCCGGTGCAGGCTAGAGACCACCGTTTAAGCGTCGTAGCAACTGATTAAGCGCCGAGAACACTCAGCGCGACTACGCTCTCGCTGCCTAATTAAGCGACTAGCGTGTCTGTCAGACCGGGCTTGCCCTTTGGTCCGGACCCTGGCATCGACTTAAAAGGGCTCGCCCGATGGGTGTGCCGTAAGGCTCATCGGGGATCTTCTTACTTGCGGCTGGGCCCGTCATTCGGACATGTTTGCCTGAGCCGAAGGGTCGAGTAGAGGCGATCGTGCGAACTGCGCACGGAGAAGCCCTGGCGAGTTGGCGGTGGACCCGAGTTCAATTCTCGGCAGCTCCACAGATTAAAATCCCCGGTCATTACGGCCGGGGATTTTGCTTTTATATTTTTTATATCGTGTAGTCG
>NZ_JASBOG010000014.1:0-68696 GCF_039907185.1 Corynebacterium sp. c8Ua_99 | reverse complement strand
CAAGATACTACAAAACCCCAGGCTGTTGATGACCTGGGGTTTTGCGTGCTTGTGGGCCCTGCGGGGCTCGAACCCGCGACCTGCGGATTAAAAGTCCGTAGCTCTACCAGCTGAGCTAAAGGCCCGCGCAACAAAATAGCCTAGCAATTACGCGCTTGTTTTTAATAATTACCCTCCGGAGTTTTGCCCTGCCCGCGTCGATAAGTTCACGCCCCGGAACTTTTTACCCCTCCTGTCCGACTGAATTAATAAGCAGGAATACTGCGGGCACTTGATGCAGGCTTCGACAAATCCGTCGGAGTACACGCATCGTTTATGTCTACTTTTTCAGTCGAGGAAACATGGATGTCGTCGATATATCTCGTTGGCAATTTGGCATAACCACCGTCTACCACTTCATTTTTGTCCCGCTGACAATTGGTCTAGCTCCGCTCGTCGCGCTCATGCAGACACTGTGGGCCACGACGAAAAATGACCTTTGGTACCGAGCGACGCGGCTTTTCGGCACCATCTTCATTATTAACTTCGCCATGGGCGTAGCCACGGGTATCGTCCAGGAATTCCAGTTCGGTATGAACTGGTCGGAGTACTCCCGCATGATCGGTGATGTCTTCGGCGGCCCGCTGGCTCTTGAAGGCCTCATCGCATTCTTCCTGGAATCCACTTTCCTGGGACTGTGGATTTTCGGCTGGGGGCGTATTCCCACCTGGATGCACACGCTCTCGATTTGGATTGTCGCTATTGCGGTGAATATCTCGGCGTATTTCATCATCGTCGCCAATTCGTTCATGCAGCATCCTGTAGGCGCGGTCTACAACCCGGAAACCGGCCGCGCAGAGCTTACAGACTTTGGCGCACTGTTGACCAACTCCACTGCCTTGGCAGCTTTCCCGCATGCCGTGGCCAGCTCTTTCCTTACCGCCGGCACGCTCGTTGTCGGCGTCAGTGGCTGGTGGCTGGTTCAGAGCCGCCGCGGTGGCCAGAGCAATACTGTTCACGAACGGACGTTTCACAAGTCCATGAAGGTCGGGCTCTGGACAACTGTGCTCAGCTCGCTGGCGGTGTTTATCACCGGCGATATCCAGGCCAAGCTTATGTTCGAGCAGCAGCCGATGAAGATGGCATCGGCCGAGTCCCTGTGCCACACGCAGACAGATCCAATGTTCTCGATTCTGACCGTCGGTACGCACAACAATTGCGACTCGGTGCTGCATCTCATCGAGGTGCCATGGGTGCTGCCTTTCCTGGCCGAGGGCAAGTTCAGTGGCGTCACGCTCCAGGGCGTGCAGGACCTGCAAGAAAAAGCTGAGGCGGTCTTCGGCCCAGGCAATTACTCTCCGAATCTGTTCGTCACATACTGGTCTTTCCGCGCCATGATTGGGCTCATGGTCGGTTCTCTGGCTATCGCGTTTTTCGCTTGGCTATTTACTCGCAAGGGGCGCGTGCCGACGGGCAAGCGAGCCCGCATTTTCGCCGCTTGCAGTATCCTCGCGATTCCGTTCCCGTTCTTGGCCAGCAGCGCTGGCTGGATCTTTACGGAGATGGGCCGTCAGCCCTGGATTGTGCACCCGAACCCGGATCACGCGGGCGACCCGCGCACCGAGCTGATTCGCATGACCGTCGATATGGGTGTGTCCGACCACGCACCGGCCACGGTGATTATCACCCTGGTGGGCTTTACCCTGCTCTACCTGATTTTGGCAGTGGTGTGGTTCTGGTTGATTCGCCGCGCAGTTATTGCCGGACCTCCGACCGAATCCGCTGAGGCTATCAACGCCATCGGCAATGACCCCGAGCACGCTGGCCCGTCGTCACCAATCGCTACCAATCTGGGCGCGATCATCTCGTCTCCGGTTCGATTCAACAAGGTCCATGCCCAGTCCGCTGCCAGCCCCGACTCCGAAGTCTCCGCGACTGAGGACACAAAGTAGATAAGGATGTATCTCTGACATGTTCGGATTAGATCTTCCCGTTTTGTGGTTTGTCCTGATCGCGTTCCTGTTCGCCGGCTACTTCCTTCTCGAGGGCTTTGACTTCGGCGTCGGAATGCTGCTGCCGTTCGTTGGCCGCGATGAACCGCGTCGTAAAGCGATGCTCGGAACTATCGGGCCGGTATGGGACGGCAACGAAGTGTGGCTAATTACCGCTGGCGGCGCGCTCTTCGCGGCGTTTCCGGAATGGTATGCGTCTATGTTTTCCGGCTTCTACCTGCCGCTCTTCCTGATTCTGGTGGCGTTGATTGTCCGTATCGTCGGGCTGGAATGGCGCTTCAAAGTCAACGATGAGCACTGGCGCGCCTGGTGCGACCGCGCGATTATCTTCGGCTCCTGGCTGCCTCCAATTCTGTGGGGCGTAGCGGTCGCGAACCTGGTGCGCGGTGTCCCGCTGAATGCCGACAAGAACTTGGACTCCGGCTTTAGTACCCTGCTCGGGTTGCTGAACCCGTACGCCCTGGTCGGCGGGATTGCGTTTGCGGCTGTGTTCGCTCTTCACGCAGTTACGTTCCTGCGGCTGAAGACCGCCGGCAAGCTACGCGACGAGGTCGGCAACGCCGCTCGAATTCCGGCACTGTCGGCGCTGATATTTGGCGGCGTGTTCCTCATCTGGACACAGCTGGGCTACGGAAAGACCTGGCTGTGGGCTGTTGTCGTCATCGCCGTCGCGGGGTTGGTCATTGCCATCTCCGCAACCGTAGGCAACCGCGATGGCATCGCTTTTTCCGCAACCGCCGTCACCGTGACTGCCGTCACCACCGTTGTCTTCGGCGCCATGTACCCGTACCTGATGCCGACGACGCTTGCCGACGGAGTCTCCCTCGATATCTGGAATTCCGCCTCTAACCCCTACACGCTGAAAATCATGACCTGGACCGCGCTGGTGATTACCCCACTGGTGATTGCCTACCAGGCGTGGACATACTGGGTATTCCGCAAGCGGTTGATGGCTGAACGTAAGGTCTCACAGTAGACCGTCCGTTGGAGGTTAGTTTCTAAAAAGTGGCACCTGTCGATCCGAAACTATTCAAGCTGTCGGCCCCAGCCTGGCGTTGGGTCATTTTCGCGGGCGCACTGACCGCCGCGAGCACAGGTGCCACAATCGCGTTGGGGCTGGCAATCGGCACTATTACGGCGCAGGTTCTGGGTGAGGCAACTCCTAATTGGACATTATTCGCGCTGATAGCCACGGCCGCTGTACTCGTTCGGGTGGCCTGCTCCTACGCGCTCGTGCGTTTCGGCCAATCTGCGGGTGCACGCGTGGCCACAGACCTGCGCAGCCGGGCACTGCGAGCCCTGGCTCTGCGCGATCCTCGCACTGTCGACACCGCGCACTGGCGCGCATTGCTTTCGGTCGGGCTCGATGGTGTGGCCGTCTACGTGGCGGAATTCCTCCCCGCACTGGTGGCCGCAGCGCTGGCTACCCCGATGGCACTGGTCGCAGTCGCATGGTTGGACCTCCCATCGGTTGCCATCGCGGTTGTCACGCTGCCACTCATTCCACTGTTCATGTGGCTGGTAGGTCGCCTCACTGAGGGCCGCACAGAACGCCGTCTGGCCGACATCGGCACGGTGCGTGGTCAGATTCTCGACCTGGTCATCGGCCTGCCAACGCTCAAAGCGCACAACATGGCCGACACCCCCAGCGAGGAAATCAAGCGCCTGTCGACCCGCCACCGGAAATCCACCATGGAGGTCCTGCGCATCGCTTTCCTATCCGCGTCGGTCCTGGAATTCCTCACCACCCTGTCAATCGCCCTCATCGCCGTCGGCATCGGTTTCCGACTTCTGGGAGGCCACATGACGCTGGCAACCGGCCTGGCAGTGCTCATCATCGCCCCAGAAATCTATGGCCCGGTGCGCCAGGTTGGCCAGAAATTCCACGCCGCCCAGGACGGTGTGGTCGCTGCCACCGAAGTCACGGAACTGTTAGACAAGGACGCTGGCCAGACTCCAAACTCCACAGACACCACCTCTGAAACTGTGGAAGAGGTGGCCGAAGGAACGTCGTCAAGCAGTGTCCACAGCGCCCCCACGGTCGTGTTCGAACGCCTTTCCGCGCCGGGGCGAGACGGCGTGCGGCCAAGTGAATTAAGCGCCATCGCGCAGCCAGGCACAGTGACGGTGCTGGCGGGGCCGAACGGCGTGGGCAAGACGACAGCGCTGCTTGCGGTCGCCGGCATCGTGCACGAGGGGTTGGAAGGCTCCGTAACTATTCGCGACGGCCAGCGCATTCTCCGTGACCAGGATCTGCTGCGGCGCATCGCGTGGCTGCCCCAGCGCCCAGTGTTGGACGCAGCGACGGTGGGAGACAATTCGCGGCGCTCGCTCGGGCAACGTCAGCGGGAGGCGCTTCGGCGCGAGCTTGCCGACGACACCCGCGACCTCGTCCTCCTCGATGAACCGACAGCTCACCTGGATGCCGACAGTGCGCAGTCCGTGATTAGGCTCCTGCACGCACGTGCCCGGCGCGGAGCCACAGTGATTGCCACCAGCCATGATCCGCTGTTGATTGCGGCCGCCGACGGCGTGGTGGAGGTGCAGTCGCGATGACTACTCTGCAAGCGCTTCGTCGCCTGGTGAAACCCCGCGACCTGGTTTGGCCGGTGTTGGCGGGCACCATCACGCTGCTGTCCGCGCTGAGTCTGACCGTGGTGTCGGCGTGGCTGATTACGCGTTCTTGGCAGATGCCACCGCTGATGGACATCACCTTGGCGGTGACGTCTGTGCGCGCGCTGGGTATTTCGCGAGCTGCGTTTCGATACCTCGACCGGTTGGTCTCCCACGATGTGGCGTTGCGCACCGCCGAGCGCTCGCGCGTGAAGCTATGGGAGCATTTCGTGGCCGACCGTACGCTGGCGCTGCGTGAGCGTTCCGATATTGTCACAGCGCTCGGGGCGAATATTGACGCACTTGCCGATGCCGTCGTGCGTTCAATAGTGCCCGCGTTGGTGGCGCTTATGACCTCTCTCATCGCCGTCATCTTCGTAGCGCTGCTCTCGCCTGCCGCTGCGGTTCTCCTGGCGGTGGGACTGCTTCTGGCCGGCGGTGTTGCTCCTTACCTGACGTATCGCACCACTGCGCGCTCAAGTCAGCGTCGCGCGGCCGCGCTTCAGTCGCATGCCGCTGCCGTCGAAACGCTGCTTTCCGACGCCGCCGGCCTGCGTATCCACGGCCAGTTGGATGAGGCAGTCTCTGCCGCGTCATCCTCCAGCAAAACGGTTGCAGCCATCGATGACGCCACAGGCCGAGCAAATGCCCGCGCCTCCGCGCTGAGCACCGCGGCTAGCGTGTTGACCGCTGTCCTGACCGTGGTCGTAGCGTCATGGTTGGTGACGGATTCGGCCGGGGGCGCTGGAGGCGGTTTGCTGCACTCCCCCGAGTGGCTGACAGTTCTGGTTCTGGTGCCGCTAGCTGCTTTTGAATCGGTTGGTCCGCTGCCAGCTGCTGCGCAAACACTGGCGCAATCGAGGGAAGCCTTGCTGACGCTTGCGTCAAGTGCGAGCGAATCAGAGGAAGCGGATGCCATGCGCTCAGCCCCAGCCCCCACAGCGCCAATTCACACGTCCACGCTCCCTCAGAACCACCTGACAGTTCGGCCAACTCTGCAGGTTCAAGACTTGATCGTGGGCTACCCCGACGACAACAGTTCGAATACTGCGGAAGAGCCCGCTGCCCAGCCAGCTCAACTGCCGATGCAAAACTTCGAGGTCACCTTTGGCGACTACCGGGAGATCACGGCGCCGTCGGGAAGCGGAAAGACCACGCTGCTGAAGACAATCGCCGGACTAATCCCGCCGGTTGCGGGCACGGTGACTATCACTGACGGAGACGGACGTGAGCTGTGGCGCAGTGCGGCAAGTGCCGGAGAGCCCCACGTAAACACGGAGCAGTGCGACTTGGTGCGTTTTATCGCCGAGGATGAGCACATTTTCGCCACGACGGTGCGGGACAACATCTCTATTGGTAACCCGCAGGTCAGCGACGATGACATCTACTCCGTACTGGACGCCGTGGGCCTGCGCAATTGGGTCGATGCCGCACCCGACGGCCTGGACACGATTCTGGACAGCGGCGCGGACAGTCTCTCGGGTGGTCAGCGGCGCAGGCTCATTCTCACCCGTGCGCTTGTCAGCACAGCGCCAATCCTGCTTCTCGACGAACCCACCGAACACCTCGACGAAGAGTCGAACCACATCCTGGAAATTCTCCGCAATACCACCGACCTGCCCGGTGGGAGGGGGCGCCGAACGGTGATCGTCGTCAGGCATCCGCGGACGCAGCGCTAACCGGGGCGATCCGATCTGCCAGATAAAACAGATTCGAAAACGGCAGTTCAGCGTGACACAATACTGTACGTGTTAGATACCTCCACGAGTCCACTCAGTGCCGCCACACCCGCCGATGCCACGTCCTCGCACATGCACATCGGCCCCTTTGAGCTCGCCTCCCCCGTGGTACTCGCGCCGATGGCCGGTATCACCAACGTGGCATTCCGCACCCTGTGCCGCGAGCAGGAGCTGCAGCGTACAGGCACGGTCTCGGGCCTCTATGTCTGCGAGATGGTCACCGCCCGCGCATTGGTCGAACGCAATGAAAAGACCATGCACATGACCACCTTCGCGCCCGACGAGAACCCCCGCAGCCTGCAGCTCTACACCACTGATCCGAAGTGGACCTACGAGGCCGCGAAGATGATTGTCGACGAAAACCTCGCCGACCACATCGATATGAATTTCGGCTGCCCGGTACCGAAGGTCACTCGCAAGGGCGGCGGCTCGGCACTGCCGTATAAGCGCCGCCTTTTCGGCAACATCGTCGCCGCAGCGGTAAAAGCCACTGAGGGCACGGACATCCCGGTGACCGTGAAATTCCGCGTCGGTATCGACGACGAGCACCACACGCATCTCGATGCCGGCCGCATCGCCGCTGAGATGGGCGCCCAGGCTGTGGCTCTGCACGCCCGCACCGCAGCGCAGCGCTACTCCGGCCACGCTGACTGGTCGCAGATCGCGTGGCTGAAGGAGCACATGGTCAACTCCGGCTTCAGCGATATCCCAGTGCTTGGCAACGGCGACATCTTTGCCTCCACCGATGCCCGCAAAATGCTCGACGAGACCGGCTGCGACGGTGTCGTCGTCGGTCGCGGCTGCCTTGGTCGCCCGTGGCTGTTCGCGCAGTTGTCCGCCGAGCTGCGTGGCGAAGAAGTGCCGCCGGCACCAACATTTGGTGAGGTCGCGGGGATTATCCGTCGTCACGCGGAACTGCTCGTGGAGCACGAGGGCGAGCGTAAAGGCTGCCGCGACCTGCGCAAGCACATTGCCTGGTACCTGCGGGGATACCCTGCCGGTAGTGAGGTGCGGAAGTCTCTTGCGCGCGTCGATTCGCTGGCAACGCTCGACGAGATTCTCGCACCGCTTTACGACGGCCCCAGCGCCCACGCCCGCCCGGAGGACGCCGACGGCGCCCGCGGCCGACAGGGGTCCCCTGCAAAGGTGGTCTTGCCGGAGGGCTGGCTGGACGACCCGGAGGACGACACCGTGCCCGAGGGCGCGGAGATTATGCACTCCGGTGGCTAAGCTTCGGTTCTGAGCGAGTGTTTACATAACTTTACGAGGGGTAATTGGGGGCTCCCCACTAACGCGCGACGTTGTTGAGGATTGCCTACTATGGAACGCATGCGCACTGTCTACCGAGAACAAATGGACAACTTGGCTCACAGCCTGATTGTGATGTGTGACCGAGTTGGCTCCATGCACAAGCTTGCGAACAAGGCCCTCTTCGAGGCTGATTTGGTCTCGGCTGAAACAGTTCTTTCCCAGATTGATTCTCTCGAGGACCTGCGCCAGGATGCGGAGCAGCGAGCCTTCGAGCTGTTGGCCCGCGAAGCTCCTGTGGCTGGTGATCTCCGACAGATTGTCAGTGGCCTCTACATTGTCGAGGACATCTCCCGCATGGGCGCGTTGAGTGTGCATATTGCCAACGTTGCCCGGCGTCGCCACCCGAACAAGGCACTGCCGGAGCCCGTGGAGGGGTTCTTCCGCGAGATGGCCTCCGTATCTGAGCAGATGACGCACGAAACCCGTCAGGTGCTCATCGACTACGACGTTGACCAGGCATTGGCCTTGGATAAGACCGATGACAGCATCGACGACATCCACCAGCACCTGTTTACGCTGACCAACGACGATAATTGGCCGCACTCCCCTGCACAGACAGTGGATGTCACTCTGCTGAGCCGCTTCTACGAGCGTTACGCGGATCACGCCGTCGAGGTTGCCGCCCGGATTATTTACCTGGCCACCGGTTACAAGCGCGATGTCTACCTGGACAAGCTCGAGGATGAGCGCGACCAGCGCAGCTTTAACCAACGCCTGCAGGCCTTGGAGCGTCACCTGCGTATGTAGGTCCGTGAAGCTGCAGGCTGTTGGGAGGCTGGGCTGTTGGGGGGGGTGTTTGGGCTGGGTTGTAGGGATGTTGGGGGTGGCTGCTGGCCTGGGGCTCGGGGTTTTAGGCCGGAGTGGAGCCGTTTTTAAGCCACACCAGGCTAAACACTGCCCCAGCCACAACACCGCCTCAAACCGAGAAACTGACTAGGTTTATGACACTTTACCGCCTGTAAACGCTATTCACCTGTCATAAACCTAGTCAGTAACTGTTTGTGCGATTACTTTTCGCGTTAGATGTCTGGAGAATGCCGATTCCTATATCGTGTCCATCCCCGCGGCCCAAGAGACAGCCGCTACTCAAGAGACAGCAACAAAAGACTTCTTTGACATTAAATCTGGGGTGACTGCCAGAACTCCCTGATCTGCCCCATCAATGGGCACAACGATTACCACGTTACCTGCGATTTCGCCGTTCTCATACACCGTCTCGAGGGTGTCAAACTCGTCAGGCGCCACCGCCCAAAGCTCCGTTTCGTCCGTGGTTTGGCCACCTGCAGTTACATAATTAATACCAAGCCAGGAACTCTGCCCCTGAGGGTCATTCCCCTTGTACTTTGCAGTAACATGCACAAGTCCGTATACAAACCCCTCTGGAGCAGGGTCATTGAACTGATTTTCCGCCAGAACCTCATCGTTAGCGTTTAGATTTACGCTATCGATAGTAATGGCCCACTGCTCACTTTCGATGGTCGTTCCAATCGGCAACGGATTCTCCCGACTACTGCCCGCAGCACCAGAATCGGAAGAATCAGATTTGCTTCCATCCGGGCTAGAGGCAGTCGTATCCCGATTGAACGCATCATCCACGGCATTGCCTACCGAAGAAACAAATACAATTGGCGCAATGAGCAATCCCAACACAGAAAGAATCAGAGCGATAAGAGCTGGTTTTTTGGTAGTTGCGCGCTGAAACAGTCCGACGACCGATAAAATAAATGCAACCGGTAGCGCCACCCAACCAATAATCAAAGCCCCCGGGATACAACCGAGTAAACCAATAATCGCAACTACAAGTGCAATGTAACCGACAATTGGCTTCGGCGCTTTCTCTTCGGCGATTACTGGCCAAGATTGCTCACCCACAGGGGAAAACTGAGGATTGAACTGCGCGTTTTGCTGGTTATCCATAATTGAATAACTCCTATGTAAATATATTTACCCAGATCCCTCTACAGTTTTCCGGGGGACGCTCGATTGCGTCTTCGGAAGATTACCCCGCCCGATAACAAACAGACAATTCCGCCCCAAAACAAACATTATTTTCACCCCCGGCCCCACACCGAAACAAACAGCAATCTCATAAACTGCAACAACAATAAGAGCCCCGTACCTCGCGTGAACACGCGTGAAGTACGGGGCTCTTTTTGGCTTATTACGGCATACGCAAAGCGTTTAACCGAAGCGACCGGAGATGTAGTCCTCGGTTTCCTTCTTGTCTGGATTCTCGAAGATCTTCTTGGTCGGGCCAACCTCAACCAGGCGACCCGGCTTACCGGTTGCCTCGAGGGAGAAGAATGCGGTCTGATCGGACACACGAGCTGCCTGCTGCATGTTGTGGGTCACGATGACGATGGTGAATTCTTCCTTCAGCTCATGAATCAGGTCCTCGATTGCCAGAGTGGAAATCGGGTCCAGTGCGGAACACGGCTCGTCCATCAGCAGAACTTCCGGCTCAACTGCAATTGCGCGTGCGATGCATAGACGCTGCTGCTGACCACCAGAGAGGCCGCCACCCGGCTTGTCCAGGCGGTCCTTGACCTCATCCCAGAGGTTGGCGCCGCGCAGGGACTTCTCGGCAACCTCCTGGAGATGAGCCTTGTTCTTAACACCGGCCAACTTCAGGCCAGCCACGACGTTGTCCTCGATGGACATGGTCGGGAACGGGTTCGGGCGCTGGAACACCATACCGATGGTGTTACGAACAGAGACCGGATCGATCTTCGGGCCATAGATGTTTTCGCCGTCGAGAAGCACCTCGCCAGTGACGTAGGCACCCGGGATGACCTCGTGCATACGGTTCAGCGAACGGAGCACGGTGGACTTACCACAGCCGGACGGGCCAATGAATGCGGTAACGGAACGTGGCGGGACGTGCAGGTCGACGTTCTGCACAGCGTGGAAATCGCCGTAGTAGATGTTGACATCGTTAAGGTCTAGGCGCTTAGCCATGGTCTTTCAAAAACCTTCCTTGAAATAGCGGACGTTAGGCGCCCAGCATTAACTGCTCTTGACGGAGAACTTGGCGGATATGACGCGCGCCAGGATATTGATGAGGGCAATGATGAGAACCAGCGTGAGCGCTGCGCCCCACATCTTGTCGAATGCCGCACCGGTATTACCGGCCTTGTACATGTCCAGCATGAACAGCGGCAGCGAGGACTGCGACTGGCCGAACGGGTTATAGGTGATGATTCGCGAGGTTGCAACCAGGATCAGCATCGGTGCGGACTCACCCATGACGCGGGCGACGGCCAGCATGATGCCGGTGACGATGCCCGACAGTGCGGTCGGGAGCACGATCTTCAAAATGGTCTTCCACTTCGGAACACCCAGAGCGTAAGAGGCTTCACGCAACTCGTGCGGAACGATGCGCAGCATTTCCTCGGTGTTGCGCACGACGATCGGCAGCATCAGCAGAACCAGCGCCAGCGAGACAGCGAAACCGGAACGGCTCATGCCGAACATGACCACCCACATCGAGTAGATGAACAGCGACGCGACGATCGACGGCACACCGGAGAGGATGTCGACCATGAAGGTGGTGACCTTGCCCAGACGGGAGTTACCTGCATACTCGACCAAGTAGATGGCAACGAAGATACCGAACGGCACGGTCATGAGAGTCGTGACCAGAGCCTGAACCAAGGTACCGACGATTGCGTGAGCAACACCACCGGCAGACGCACCAACAGTGACACCACGCTGGGAAGCAGTCCACCACTCACCACTCAGCAGTGACGGGGTGCCTCGGACGACAAGCTCGAAGAGAACCCACACCAGCGGGATCAGGGCAAGAGCCATGCAGCAGTAAATGAGGACCGTGGAGACGTTGTCTGCCACCTTGCGGGAACCCTTAATTTGGGTGAAAGCCGACTCCGTGGTGGGGACCATGTCTGCAGGGCCGTGAGGCGAAGAATCAGTAGTTGAACTAGTCATTGTTACTTCTCGTTTCTTTTCCTACGACCTTGCTACTTCTTCGCAATCATTCGGGCTGCGGAGTTGACCACGAAGGTCAGCAAGAACAGCACCAAACCTGCGGACATGTATGCGCCGGCCTTGAGGTTGTCATTGAACTCTGGTGCCGCATTAGCAATTGCGGTTGCGAAGGTGGTACCACCATCGAAAAGCGAGCCACGGAATGCCGAGGACGGGGAGATCACGAGGTAGAGAGCCATCGTCTCACCGAGAGCACGTCCCAGACCCAGCATCGAGCCGGAGATAAAGCCAGAACGACCGAATGGCAGAATAGCCAGCTTGACCATCTCCCAACGGGTCGCACCGAGAGCCAGCGATGCCTCAATGTGACCACGCGGGGTCTGAACAAAGACCTCACGGGTGGTAGCCGCGATAACCGGCAGAATCATAATTGCCAGCACAATGCCACCGGTGAAGAGGTTTCGACCGGTCTCGAATGCCGGCGAGTTTGGGTACAGGGCAAACATCGGGATAAAGCCCAGTGTCTTAGCCAACCACCCGTACAGACCAGCCAAGGCCGGACCGAGAGCCATAAAGCCCCACAGACCGTAAACAATCGACGGCACTGCGGCCAGCAAATCCACGAGGTAACCCAGCGGCTTGACCATCTGCTTTGGAGCATAGGCAGTCAGGAAGATAGCAATACCCAGCGCAACCGGCATAGCCAGAATCAGCGCCAGGATGGAAACCGCGACGGTCACCAGAAACATGTTCGGAATACCGAAGTACATGGCGGAGGTATCCGCCAGGTTCCATCGTTCGGTGTAGGTGAAGAAGTTCGCTTCGTTACGGGACATTGCCGGAACTGCGCGCAGGAGCAGGAACACTGCAATTGCGATGATGGCAGCAGTCACCAATGCGGAAGATCCTACCGCCAGAATCTTGAAGATTCGGTCACCAGGACGAACAACGCCGGTCTGAATGGCTTGCTCTTCCGAGCTCTCGTCGCCGGAGGAATCCACCTGCGGTGCTGAGGACTGCAACAGACTGCTGTCTACAGCCTCCTGCTTCCCTTCAATGGGAGTCGAGGAACTCATGATCTCATTTCCTAAGTAGAAGTGATTTGTGCTTCAACGCACATGAAGACCGATTGGCCTCAGTACCCCTCTACGAGCGGTACCCAATCAACTGAGGTGTCGATATATAAAGCCAACCGGTCTACGTCAGGTTTTCGGCCTACAGCTCAAATCTGCGTGGCCGGCTGAAGTGACCCTCGCGCCAACTGGGGTAACGACAGAGCTCACTCTGCTTTCACCCGCGTTGCACGCAAAGAATTACTTGATAGCGTCAACCGCTGCGGACAGCTTGTCCTTGAACTCACCTTGAACCGGGATGTAACCCAGCTCTTCGAGCTCTGGGCCCTGGCCCTCTTCCAGAACAACCTTCAGGAAGTTCTTAACCAGGTCACGAGTCTGCTCGTCGTAACCAGCGGAGCAGACGATTTCGTAAGTGGTCAGAACCAGCGGGTAAGCGCCTTCCTCATCCATTGCGAACAGAGCGTCGGTGTCAACAACCATGTTGTGACCCTCAGTCTTGAACGTGACGGAATCCAGAGCCTTACCGACGGTGTCGTTGTTCAGCTCAACCGGACCATGACCGAAGTCCATCTTGGCGATGCCCAGGTCCTTGTCCTCAGCGAAGCCAGCCTCGACGTAGGTGATAGCACCGTCGATGTTGGCGACCTCGTTGACAACACCAGCCGAGCCGTTAGCACCCTGGCCAGTAGCAGTCGGGAAGGACTTGGAAGCCTCGTGCTGCCACTGCTCCGGAGCAGCTGCGCTCAGGAACTTCATGAAGTTATCAGTAGTACCGGACTCCTCAGAGCGGTAGACAACCTTGATGTCCTTCTCCGGAAGATCGACACCCTCGTTGACCTCAGCGATCTTCGGGTCGTTCCACTTGGTGATCTTGCCGTCGAAGATTTCAGCAACCAGAGCCGGGGTCAGAGCGACGTCAACACCCTCGAGGTTGTAGGCAACGGCAACCGGACCGATAACCATCGGCAGGTGCCATGCTTCATTGCCGTCGCAGCGCTTCTTAGCCTCTGCGACCTGGTCCTTGCCGTCCTTCTCCTTCAGCGGGGAGTCAGAGCCAGCGAAAGCAACGGTGCCGGCAATGAACTGAGTCTGACCGGAACCAGAGCCAGATGCGTTGTACGACAGGGTCGAGCCGGTCTCTTCAAACTTGGTGGCAAACAAATCCATGGCGCGCTGCTGCGAGGTAGCGCCCTCGCCCTGCAGCTCACCGGTGACGTCAGCCAGACCCTCAACGTTAGAAGCGCCTTCGCCGCCCTCTTCAGAGCAAGCAGCCAGGGTAAGGCTTGCAACAGCGGCCAAACCAATGACAGATGCCGCACGGTTCTTCTTCAGCACAGTAAATCCTCCGGGGTTTTACACAATGAGTGAAACAGTTCACGTGGAACCGCCACACTCCGGTCCACTGCGCTGAACCTATCTACCGATAGTAACCGGAACCTGTTCAGAACATTAACAATTGGTGAACGGCGCAAGTAATTCTTTATTTATCCTCATTTTCCCTGTAAGAGGCCCTAAAATGCGCCCCTGAAACACTGAGGATTGGACAGCATCTCCTCAAAAACACAAGAATCATTGCCCCCGCGCCAGAGGAAAACCACCTAAAACTGAGATAAAGCTAAGCTCCCCCTTCAACAACTCGCCTTCAATAACTCCCCCAATAAACCGAACCGTCGCATCTACGCGCCGTACATCACATCACGGCGGGCCACCTCGAAACCGACCGCACGGTACGTGCGCACTGCCGGCGCATTGTCGCCTTCCACATAGAGAATTACCTTTTCCGCTCCCCGGTTCCGGAGATAGGAAAGCCCAACATTGGTCAGCCATCGCCCCAGGCCACGTCCGCGTGCCTTCGAGCTCAGCCCGATCACATACACCTCACCAGTTGGCACAGACTCCTCGGCGTGCCACTTCGTCCAGTGGAAACCGCAAATCTCCTCCGCACTGTCGCGCGCCCCGGCCACATCCGCAGCAAAGAACACGCCCTCCGGGTCGAACCACTGCACGTTCCGAGCGCGATCGAGTTGTGGCTGCGACCAACCTCCCTGCTCCGGATGCCAGTCAAACGCCTCATTATTCACAGCCAACCACGCCCGATCCACGGCCGCCTCACCCCACTTCGCGCGTGCCGCAGTCAGGGTTAGCGCTTCAACATCATCGCGCTTATCGACGGCCCCCGCAGCCTTCTCCAACGCTGAGCCCGAAATGGACATCTGCAACAGCTCGCGGATGACCTTGCGTCCCGTCAACTCTGCCAAACGACTGGCACCGGCGACATCACCGTGAGCCCAGACAGGCAGGCGCTCGCCGACCTCAGCATCGATGTGCGCAAGCAGCTTCGCCCCCACTCCTTGCTTACGAAACTCCGGGTCAACAACCATCTCCACAGCATCCGGCGCAACGGCGGCCAGGCCCAAGTAACGGCCGTTCTCAATAATCGCAAAGTGTCGATGCCCGAAAGAGTCGTCGTCAAGCCCTCGGACGAAAGCCTCGCCGAACGCCTCCACGCCGTCGGCGGAGTGGGCGTGCTGCAGTAGCGTATCGGCGGCGGTGGTGTCTACGTCAAGCAGTTCGGTTACGTTCATACGCCCCACCCTATACACAGCAGCGAATTCAACACTTCCCCGATGTCGTCTGAGCCAAAAGCGATGGGGTACTAATAGAGTGTGTCCATTTCCCGACGACAGAAGAAGATCGGTGGCTCTATCCTCGCCGTTGCCGCGCTGGTAGTCGCCACCGACATGGGCTTCGCCAGCCATGCGGAGTACAAGCTCTCCGAGCATATTCAGGAGACTGCTCAGCTGGAGATGACCCCATACGTCGCCATTGGTGGCAAGGCCTACTTGTCTTCCTTTGTTACGGGTAAGTGGAGCTCCGTAACCTCGCGCATCCGCGATGTCGAGGTGCCCGACTTCGGCTTGGTATCTCTGGAGTACGGAGCTTCCAACGTTAAGATCCCGGCATCGGCAGTGCTCAGCGGTAATTTCCCAGAATCGCCGACGAAGCAGTACTTCACTAAGCTCTCGCTCGACGGAGTCTCTCTGGGAAACAAGCTGGGACTGACCGATTTGAGCATCCAGAGCCTGAAGGACTCCTCCCCCACCGGCGGCTGGGAGACCGAGGCTATCTTCGAGGCCACGCCAGCCGGATGGCAGGGAAAAACCCAGGTTACGGCGAAGTTGCGCATTGTCAGCCGCGACGTGGTCATTACGCCGATGGAGATTATTTCTGCGCCCTCGTCCCCAACGGATTCTAAAAGCCACATCAAACCTGAGCTGTCTGAGGCTGATACGCAGCACATTATGGACACCTTCGCTCTGACACTGCGGGATTCAGATATACCGATGGGCATGCCGGCGACTCGCGTGTACGTGTCGGGCGGTTCTATCACCATCGAAGGCGAACAGATTCTGTGCACCGTGTCGCCAACAAACTTCATGCCGCCGACATCCCAGCAGGATGCCGAGGCGTCAGCTCAATCCACGGAGAAGCTGCCGGAGAAGAACTGTCGGGTGCGTCGCTAAGGCCGTCGTCAAGCATCGCCGTTAAGCGTCGGTGCAGCGTTAGCACCATGCGACAACAGCCCATACATGGCCACAAGAGCTTCAGCGGTAGAGTGTGAAGCATGACCGAGAAGAATGGCAGCAACCAGACAGACGCCGCTGCACAGGAGCCTGCAGCTGCGGAAGCCCCTCGCCTCGACGGCAACGAGGCCATCAACCGCGCGGCCGAACAGGCCAAGAGCACCGCTACGCGCAACATCACTGAGCTTGAGGGGCTCCCGATCCCCGACGAGACCGCTAACCTGCGCTTCGGCCCGAATATTCACGACGGCCTGCTGGCACTACTGCCGCTGGTCGGCGTGTGGCGCGGTGAGGGGCAAGCGAACACTGTCGTCGACGGTGAGTACAACTTCGGCCAGCAGCTCATTTTCAGCCATGATGGCGAGAACTACCTGAAGTATGAGTCGCGCATCTGGAAGCTGGACGAAGAAGGCGAGCCGACCGGCCCTGACCAGCGCGAAACAGGATTTTGGCGCATTAACAACGAGGACGAGATTGAGTTCATCTGCGTCCACTCCACCGGCGTCACTGAGATTTACTACGGCAAGCCGGTCTCCGAGCGCGCATGGGAGCTGCAAGCAGCCTCCACAATGGTCACTGCTACCGGTCCTGCATCCCTTGGCCCGGGCAAGCGCCTCTACGGGCTGATGCCGAACAACGATCTCGGGTGGGTAGACGAGCGCCTGCGGGATGAGGAGTTCGCTCCCCGCATGTCCGCGCAGCTCAAGCGCTACGCGGGCTAGGTTCTCCCCGCTTTACGACGGGCGTTGTGTGGCCTTACTGCGGCGCCCAACTGCATCAAGCCCTACTGTTTGGGGCCCTACTGCGTCGCCAGCGCCTTGTCACACAGGTCGCGGAATTCCTTTTCCGCGATTGCATCCGGCTGCCGGATGGGCTCACCATCGATGGACTTAACCACGACCGCGATACGCACCGAAGACACCAGCCATACCGCATCGGCGGTGAATAGGTCCCCGGGCACCAGGACCGTCGGGGTGACTTTCCAGCCGCAGTTGGCGGCTGTTTCAAACAGCGCTGCCTGAGTTGTGCCCGGCAGCACTCCTTCACCGGGGTTGGGAGTCAGCAGCTCATTGCCGCGCTGAACGATGATGGTCGATGTTGGGCCTTCCAAGAGCTTGCCCTCTGCGGAGGTGAAGATGACATCGTCAAACCCCTTGGACTTGGCATAGCGCAAAGCGGCCATATTAGCTGCGTATGACAACGTTTTCGCGCCGATGAGCGCCCACGGTGCACGGGAGCCAAGGTCGAGCGAGAAACCGCGCTCTGCAAGCATGACCGATACCGGCTTCAGACGGTTTTCCGCCACCTTTTCCGCGGAGCTAGCCAAAACGTAGCCAGTCGGCTCTCCGGTGGACTCGCGACCACGCGAGTACACCCACCGCAACGTCGCATCCCCCTCAATTGACCTATCGCGCAACTCCTGTAGTGCGACCTCGGTAGCCGCCCGCCACTGCTGCAGATCTGGGGTTGGCAAATCCAGCATTAGCGCTGACGATGCGAATCGCTTCTCATGCCGGTCGGTATTACAGGTATGACCACCCCTGACCAGGAGTGTTTCAAAAACTCCGTCGCCGCGAATAGCTCCGAGATCATCCGCGTAGAGGAACGGCTGTCCTGCCTCGACAGCAATCGGGCCGCCGTCTGCGAAGACGTCGATAAGCACTAGAGAAGAAAGCGAATCCGTCATACACACAAGCTTAATCCATGCTTAATTTGAGGATTTCTGGTTAACATGAGGGAGTGAGTGTTGAGTATGTAAGTCCTTTGATGTCTCACGTGGCTGGCGCCGCTGCCCTCGAACTGGGCGGACAGATGGAAGGTTTGGAGAAGGCCTCAGAGAACGCCCCAGACGGAAACTCAGCGAAAAACGTTGAGCAAACCGCAGGGCAAGCTAGCGTGGCATGGCACTACGGCCGTCCGCTGGTAGAGCAACGTCATCTGCAGGAGGACTGCGGCGTAGTAGATCGCTCGTACTACCGCGTTATTGAGGTCACTGGCGAGGATCGCCTGACCTACCTCAACACACTTTTTTCGCAGAAGGTCGACGAAGCCGCTCCCGGCACTGTCACTGAAGCACTGAACCTGGATGCAAACGGTCACGTTCTCCATCACATGACGTTGACTGTTTTGGACGATTCCGTGCTTATCGACGTGCCCCCTGCTGGCTTCGACTCCCTGTTGAAGTACCTGAACATGATGGTGTTCTGGTCCAAGGTGGAAATTGCTGAAGTAGAACGGGCGATTATTTCCGTCATGGGGCCGAATGCCCCTGAGGTACTGGTAGCCGCCGGCCTCGCATTCCCGCAGGTGGGTAAAGCTACGACTGTGGGACATTCCTACGTCCGGCACCTGCCGTGGCCACGCGGCGGGCGTGTGGATGTGCTCGTACGCCGACAGGATTTAGTCGGTGCTTGGGACGCGCTGGTGGCCGCTGGCGCCTCCCCAGTCGGCCTGATGGGCTGGGAGGCCGAACGCGTAGTCTCCTTGCGGCCAGAGCTGGGAATCGACGTAGACGAGAAGATGATTCCGCATGAGGCTCCCCGCTGGATTGCCTCTGAATTCGACACGGCTGCCGTGCACTTGGACAAGGGCTGCTATCGCGGCCAAGAGACGGTATCACGTGTCCACAATGTTGGTCGCTCCCCACGAGTTTTGGTGATGCTGCAGCTCGACGGCTCGGCCACCCTGCCGGAAACCGGCGATCCAGTGATGATGGGCAAGCGCGCCGTGGGCCGCGTGGGCACCGTCGTGCAACATGCCGATTACGGCCCGATTGCTTTGGCTCTGCTTAAACGCTCAGCTCAGGAGCGCGAGGGCCTTGTGGTGGGTGACTGCGCCGTGGCCGTCGACCCTTCCTCCATCGACCGCGTTGAGCAGCTGCCGCCGGGCCGTGTGGCCATCAACCGCCTGCGTGGGAAATAGGTAACAGGAAATAGGTAAAGCCACCAGACAGAGTGGTGAAAAAATAACTTTTTCCATTCTTTTTCAGAAAGGATATTTCCCCAGGCCACAGCACATATTGAGTTGCCTGAGCGCGAGGACACAACCCACTATGGGCCTCCCCGCGTAACCCCTTCGTCTAAAAATCGGCTATGGTGTCTTACAGGAATTAACGCAATAAGACATAAGTGGGTCGGCCGTATCCCCGTGCCGTCCCACGGATTACACAAGGGGGTCAGGCCATGGGTCGCGGCCGTGCGAAAGCAAAGCAGGCGAAGGTTGCCCGTCAGCTCAAGTACGATTCACCAGAAATGGATTTGGAACGTCTGCAGCGGGAACTCGTCGGCAAGTCGAACGAGTCCGATCGAGACGACTATTACTCTGACTGGGAGGAATGGGCCTCAGGCGCTGGTCGCGACAGCTAGCGCAAGCTAACCGCTGTCGTATTTTCCGCAAAGCGTTTCTATTTCAATAAAGCAAGCACCCACCAACGATTCCGTTGGTGGGTGCTTGCTTTTGCTTAGTCGACTGCGTTTATGTTCCGCCGATTATGTTCGGCGGTGGCGGATCAATCCGAGTTACTGACTGCGTTTATGACAAAAATCGCCCGAAAAACGGCTCGAAAGTGTCATAAACTCATACAGTTTCACATTTGCAGCCCGTGGTTTTCTGGGATCTCCGTTGTGCAACCCAGAATCTAGACCGCCCCGTCGCATCAGTAGGCCGCCCTCCACGGCAGACCAGCCGGCCCAGTCCCCGGCCGCCCGTCGCAGTAAACCGACGGCCGGCCGACGCTTAGAAGCGCGGGTGGCTGCCGCGCAAAACAGCCCCGTCCTCGCCAGCCTCGCTCTTGCGGACAGTACCCAGCTCCCAAGCGTTGATGTGGCGGGCAGTCAGCAGAGCCAGGGCACGATCGCGGTCCTCTGCGGAAACAATCGCAACCATGCCGACACCCATGTTGAAGGTCTTCTCCATCTCCTCGCGGGAGACGTTGCCGAGCTCAGCAATGGTCTTGAAAATCGGACCCGGGGTCCAAGTTGCGCGGCTCATGTCGGCGGTCAGGCCTTCCGGCATGATGCGAACCATGTTGCCAGCCAATCCACCACCGGTGACGTGGCAGAAAGTGCGGACCTCGGCCTCGTTCATGAGAGCCAGGCAATCCTTCGCATAAATCTTGGTTGGCTCCAGCAGCTCCTCACCGAGGGTGCGCCCGAAATCCTCGACATAACCGTCGAGCTCCAGACCGGCCTTCTCCAGGAGAACGTAGCGAGCCAGCGAGTAGCCATTGGAGTGAAGTCCAGAGGACTCCATGGCGATAATGACATCGCCCTCACGCACGCGGTCCGGGCCGAGAAGCTTGTCCTCTTCCACGACACCGACGCCGGTAGCTGAGACATCGTACTCACCCGGTTCCATCACACCCGGGTGCTCTGCAGTCTCGCCACCCAGGAGCGCGCAACCCGCCTGGACACAACCCTCGGCGATGCCGGAAACGATCTCGGCGACGTGCTCCGGCACGACCTTGCCAATTGCAATGTAGTCCTGCAGGAACAGCGGCTCGGCACCGCACACGACCAGATCATCGACGACCATGGCGACCAGGTCCAGGCCAATGGTGTCGTGCTTGCCGACGGCCTGCGCCACGGCCAACTTGGTCCCCACACCATCGGAGGATGCGGCCAGCAGCGGCTTTTCGTAGTTGCCCAGTGCAAACAGGCCGGCAAAACCACCGAGCCCGCCACGGACCTCTGGGCGAGTGGCCTTCTTGGCAATCGGGGCGAATAGTTCAACAGCGCGGTCGCCGGCTTCGATGTCGACACCGGCTGCAGCGTAGGAAGCACCAGAAACGTTCTCGGTCATTAGAGGCTCTCGCTTTAAACTTTCTCCCCCGGGCGGCGTTACTGCCGTATCCGGGAGTATTGGCGGACCAGGAACAAAGCAACGGCTGCACTCCACGGCACCGCTTGCGCTTCGTTCTCGGTTCAGTTCTCGTAGTTCATTCTAAGGAGGTTTCGAGGCTAATTGCTCGTTGCGGCTTTGGCAGCCTGGGCTGCCTGCATCCTCTCCACAGCTGCCGCATTCGGATTGCCCTCCGGCAGCCCCAGTGGGTATTTGCCATCGAAGCAGGCACAGCACACTTCGCTCTTTGCCTGTTCGGAAGCGGCGACCATGCCATCGATGGAGACAAATCCCAGGCTGTCGGCGCCAATCGCGGTTGCGATACCGGCGACGATGTCATTCTCATCTACGCCGTTGGCCAACAGCTCGCCCGGAGAGGCGAAGTCAATGCCGTAGAAGCACGGCCATTTCACCGGCGGCGCGGCGATGCGCACGTGCACTTCCTTTGCACCGGCCTCACGCAGCATGCGAATCAGGGCACGCTGAGTGTTGCCGCGGACGATGGAGTCATCGACCACGACCAAGCGCTTACCGGCGATAACTTCCTTCAGCGGGTTCAGCTTCAGTCGGATGCCCAGCTGACGAATCGTCTGCGAAGGCTGAATGAAGGTACGCCCCACGTAGCCGTTTTTGGTCAGCCCCTGTCCAAACGGGATGCCCGATTCCTGGGCGTAGCCAACAGCGGCCGGGGTACCGGATTCCGGCACCGGCATCACCAGGTCACCGTCAGCCGGGAACTCGCGGGCCAACTGGCGGCCCAGCTCAAGACGCACCGCGTTGACGGAGCGACCACGGATGTTGGAGTCCGGGCGCGCCAGGTAGACGTACTCAAAAATGCATCCAGCGTGGGTGGTCTCGGCAAAACGCTGCGAACGCACACCGGAAGCATCAATGGTCACCATCTCGCCTGGCTCGATCTCGCGGACGAACGATGCACCGACGATATCCAGCGCGCAAGTCTCGGATGCGACTACCCAGCCACCGGACAGGCGCCCCAGGCACAGCGGGCGCACACCGTATGGGTCACGCGCGGCGTACAGCGTCTCGCCATCGGTGAAAGTAAGACAGAAAGCGCCCTTCAAACGCGGCAGCAGTGCCATCGCGGCCGCTTCTACATTGGTGCTGCAGCCGTAATCTTCGGGGTGGTCAATCTTGCCGGTTTCGTCGGCAAGCAAAGTGGTCATGATTGCGGAGTCACTGGGCAGCTCGCCCTCTTCACGCAGCAGGCCCTTGTCGACCGCCTCATGGAACAGCGTGAGGTGGTTGGTCAGGTTGCCGTTGTGCCCCAGCGCGATGTCCGTGCCGTCGGAGGCCATCTGGAACATCGGCTGTGCATTCTCCCACGCAGGAGCGCCAGCGGTGGTGTAGCGCGTGTGCCCCACCGCTACGTGCCCCTTCAGAGCGTCGAGCGTCTGCTCATCAAAAACCTGGGAAACAAGGCCCAGGTCCTTGAATACGAGAATTTGGTCGCCGTCGCCGACTGCGATACCGGCGGCTTCCTGGCCGCGATGCTGCAGGGCAAACAGGCCATAGTAGGTGAGTTTGGACACGTCTTCGCCAGGTGCCCAAACGCCAAAAACGCCACATTCTTCGCGCGGGGATGTCTCCCCCAAATCGTCGTATGGCGAAATTGGCAAAAGTTTGGTCTTTGGTGCACCTGAAATGTTGGTATCGGCCACGACATTCACACTAATAGCCCCACCCGCCTGGGCACCAATTCAGCATCCCCCCACGGGCTTTAAGAAATGCGCGCCACCGGCAGATGATTCCCAATTTCCGCCGCGCGCGTTCCCGACATATCGATGTGCGCCTGCACCTGCTCTAACGTGATCATTCCGCACGCGAGTCCCAGCCAAATCTCCGGCGACATCTCCACGACATTGGGCGGCGTACCGCGCGTGTGCCTGGGGCCCTCAATGCACTGGACCGCGACGAAGGGCGGCACGCGCACCTCGACGCTATGCCCCGGAGCCTCTTGGGCGAGCATCCGCACGGACAGACGCACCGCTTTGGCAAGGCTCGCACGGCTTAACGACGACCCCTGCGCCCCATCCGGCCCGATGAAGGAGGCAGCCTCTTGGTCAGATAGCAATTCGCGGCCGAGAAGCCGTTGCGCCGCCCAGGGTGCGGCGGTGGAAAGAGCGCTGCGAACGTCGAAAGGCGAGATTTTGGATACCATAACCTCATCCTAGAGTTATGCTTTCATATATGGATACGCAGTCAACTGAAAAAGCTGAACAGGTGCATGCTCCAGCGTCACCATCTCTTGTACTCCGTTTTATGGCATCGCCGACCGATGTCATTATGGCCGGAACCAATTCTGTCCACGGCGGCCGTGTGTTGCAGTGGATTGACAAGGCCGCTTACGCCTGCGCGACCGGCTGGTCGGGACGCTACTGCGTGACTGCGTACTTCGGTCACATTCACTTCACTCGCCCGATTCCCAGCGGCCACATTGTCGAGGTGCGCTCCAAGATTGCGCATACCGGTCGCAGTTCCATGCACATCGTCAACGAAGTGCTCTCGGCTGATCCGCGCGAGGGCAAGTTCACCCGCGCAGCTGACTGCCTGGTGATCTTCGTGGCCATGGATGAAAACGGTAAGTCGACTCCGGTGCCGAAGTGGGTGCCGCAAACAGAGGAAGAAGAGCGCGTTGAGAAAGCCGCTCTTTCCCGTTTTGAGCTCCGCCGCGACATCGAAGCCAGCATGCGCGCGCAGACCTACTCCGCGGACTCTTCCGCACCCGAACTGACCACACGTTTCCTGGCAAAGCCGACCGATGTCAACTGGGGCGGAAACGTCCACGGCGGCACCGCCATGGAGTGGATCGACGAGGCTGCGACGGCAGTTACCACCAACTGGGCAGGGCGCCAGACCATTTCTGTCTACGCAGGTGGTATTCGCTTCTACAGCCCAATCCACATTGGCGACCTGGTTGAGGTGCGCGCACGCATCCTGCGTACAGGCACGACCTCGATGCACCTGTCGGTGCAGGTCTACTGCTGTGAGCCCCGCAAGGGTGTCGGCGGCCTGCGCAAGGCACTGCATTCGACCATGACGTATGTCGCAATTGATGACGATTTCAACCCGCAGCCGGTACCGCACTTCCAGCCGACGACGGATGAGGACAAGCGCCTGCACGCTCACGATCTGTCACTGAAGGCATTGCGTGACAAGTACAGCCCGCTGCCGCTGATTGAGCGCGAACAGGATTAAGCCGCCTGGCTACCCGGCTTCCTGTTTTTCCACCAGATGGATAGGAACATCCAGCCAATCAGCGCGAAGGTGATGTAGGTGACGTACCGGTCAATCGTCTGCAGGGAGCCCTGGATGCTTGGGCCAAACTTCAGGCCCAAGTACAGGTAGAAGCACTTGAGCATTGCGGCACAGAAGAAGAGGTACACGCCTACTACCCAGCCGCGCACCTTCGCAATACCACCGATGGCCACGACAATCGTGGCCGGAATCGGCGAGAATGGCACAAACGATGCCAGCACACTCAGCCCGATGCGTTCATAGATGAAGTTCTCCATCTTCTTAAACCATCGCGGTGGGTGTCCGCCGAAACTCATCGTTATGAATTCCGTGCCCCACTTCTTGCCCATCCAGTAGAAGAACGGCATGAACTTGATTGTCGAAAGCGCCGCAATCACTACAACAGCGAAGAGGAAGAGCGGCCGGTCCTCGTTTTCCGACGCGAGAATCAGCACCGACAGATTCGATCCTGTCAGCCATGTGTGCAAGAACGTGTACTTGAGCAGCAAAACCGCACGGAACGGGATGATTGCAAAGCCGTACACGGCAACCAGCATCAGCGATGCATAGAGAAGCTTGTCTATTTTGTCCGGCTCACGCAGGAAGCTCGGCAGATCCTCACGAGGGTCGTGCTCGGCCTCGTTACGCATGTCGGGTGAAGTCATGAACCACAGTTTAACTGCACGCCCTCTTCTGCAGCAGGAGCCGCAGACTAGGCCATTACGTACGGCTCAGACGCACTCGCCAAGGACGAGCGCAGCGCCGCCTACTATCCTGAGAAGATATGACCACCGATTCACCCGCGCCTGTGCCCGCACAGCAGCCTCACGCAGCACGGTCTGAGTCTTCCTCACCATCGCTTGACGACGGCCAGGAGAACGCATCCTCACCGAGCATGCTGCAACGTGTTCGCGCCGCTATCCCGCCTGTTTCCATCCTGGTACTGACGGCGGTATTCCTCTTCGCCGGGTGGTTCACGCTCTTCGGTCCTATCAATGTTCTGGCGTGGCGTGGTGGCACGTTCCCCCGCACCGAGGCAGACCGCCCTTACTATCAGCAGGCTCTGAAGGATGTTGCGCGCTATCAGTACGAGGAGCAGCCCTCCCCTGAGGTTTACTTCGGCCTGGCGTGTGGCGCTACTGATGACGACATCCGCAGCGTTATCCCCAAGGTCGGCGAGCACCCGAATTCAGACGCAGACCCAACTGCTGATGCAGATGCCGTCGCCGCCGCTGCTGCCACCAGGCCGGGTTCTGCACCCACAGCTGCGAACCAGACCGCGAAGCTGAATCCAAACCTTGACGCATTCGGCAACACGGTCGACTGCTCCGGTTCCTGGACTGCGCCATTCTTGTCATTCCTGCTCGCGTCCGCGGGTGTTCCGGTCTTTGATACGCCCGAGGATTCGGCTGCCGCAGCCGAGAACCCATGGCTGGTTACGGATGTCGAACAGCTCATGGATGCCTACAAGGCACATGATGCTTTCGTCACCGACAAGGACTTCTCTCCTCAGGTGGGTGACATCATTTTCTACCGCTACCCCGCAGGCCTTGGGGTGCACGCCAACATGGTTGTCGCGGTTCAGGGTGACTGGGTCACCATCGGTGGCGATGAGCTTGGCAAGGTCGGTCTAGCTAGCATGACCCTGCGCAACCGAGGTGGCATCGTGGGCTACGGTGCCACGGGCTACTTCGAGCAGGCACCGCTGGACGCCACCAAATAGCCAAGTTTAAATAGGCAAGTTTTCCTCGATGAGGTCGCGCAGAGCATCGTCGTCAGGCGAGACCTTGGAGCGGAAACGGCCGATGACCTCACCCTCGGGCGAGACAACGAACTTTTCGAAGTTCCACTTCACATCCCCAGCCTCGCCGTCGGCATCCGGGGTTTCCTTAAGCAGCTTGTACAGTGGGTGCGCACCATCGCCGTTGACCTCCGTCTTTTGGAAGAGCGGAAAGGTAACGCCGAATTCGCGCTGGCAGAACTGCTTGATTTCCTCGGCGCTGCCGGGCTCTTGCCCACCGAACTGGTTGCAGGGGAAGCCGAGGACGAAGAAGCCGCGGGGTGCGAATTCGTCGAAAAGTCCTTGCAGATCGTCGTACTGATCTGTGAAACCGCACTCCGAGGCGGTGTTGACGATAAGCAGAACGTGGCCTGCCCAGTCATTCATCGTTGCTTCGTTGCCGTCGATGGTGGTCACTGGGATGTCGAAGAGATTGCTCATAAACCCCACACTAGGGCAGTGCCCCGATAGCCGTCAGAGGTAGCGACTAGCCGACCTGCTCCATACCTTCAAAGAGCTCGCGGCCCAGCGGCACCGAAGAGTGGTTGACCGGCTGCGCACCCCCATCGACCGCCTGGTCAATGATGCCGACAACATCCTGGCGTAGCTTGTGCTCCCGCAGTTTCAAAGCGTTGACGGAGATGCGCACCGCGCGGCCCTTCTCCAGCGAGCGCTGCACCGAGGAGCGCACCGCACGGCGCCACCAACCGGCGCCGCCGAAGCCCTCGCCGATAGCCAGCACGCGAGTCGGATCAACAGCACCAGTGGTCAGGTCGCGGACACCATTTCGGTCCGCTGCCACACGGAAGCCCAGCTCCGGCAGCACGTTCATGGTCTCTGGCGACATGGTCCACTTCGGCGGTGCAAAGACGTCCGTCTCAAAACCCATCGCACGCATCTGGCGCGTTGCGGCGGTCAGGCGCAAACGCGCTTCATGTTCGCTTAACGACGCAAATTCCGCGCCCCGGCCTCGAACTGACTGATCAAACCCCGCGAGAACAATCTCGATGCCGTCATCGCTACGACGGCGGAGCCAATCCAGCACCGCCGGAGCTTCCCGCAACGACCAGTTTTTACCCGCATGCGGCGCTACCAGCAGAGACGGTGTAATACCGCGCTGTTCCATCGCTGCCACGAAACGAGCGACGTCGAGCAATGTGCCATCGCGCAAACCCGACACCGACACCAAAAGCGGCGAACCGACCTCACCACCGTCAACAGTTACGAGCTCTTTGCCCGCTGGACGAATGACCTGGTCGGTCGTCCGAATCTGTTCTTGCACCCCACTGCCTGCCATGGATTCAACAAAAACAGGCGTATGTAAATTTTTGGTAACGGAGAGGACAAGGCTTGGAGAATACTCAGAAGCCTTTCAAGTAAGAGTTCAAAAAGCGCCATCGCAGGGCATCAATTCGCGTCTGCAGCGCGGATTATCCCCAATGCACAACCTCATCGAGCGCCAGTCCCTTGCGCCAACCGAACTTCTCCAAGTCACGCTCCTCGGCCAGGTGCGTTACTGGACCAATGCACAGCCAGGCCACCGGGCGCACGGGTGCCTCGACACCGACAAAGTCAGCCAGGAAATCCTCATGGTAGAAACTGACCCAGCCGACGCCGAGCCCCTCTGCCGTAGCAGCCAGCCACAGATTCTGAATAGCCAGCGCGACTGACATGAGGCCGGTGTCATCGACGGTGTCGCGGCCGAGAATGTTCTTGCCGCCACGGGTCGGGTCATAGGTGACGACGATGCCCGTTCCCGAGTCCACAATTCCTTCAATCTGAATCGGATTGAAGGTCTCACGCCGCTCGCCTTCGAGCTTGGCCGCGAATTCAGCGCGGCGTCCGGCTACGTGGTCGGCAAACTGCCGCAGGCGGTCCGGGCTCTGAATGATATGAAAGTCCCATGGTTGGGACAGCCCCACCGATGGGGCAGCGTGGGCCGCCGCCAACACGCGCATCAATCGCTCCCTGTCCACCACTTCTCCGGCGAATTCGCGGCGCACATCCCGCCGCCGAAAAAGGGTGTGGTAGACGGCCAACTGATCGTCGGAAAGCGAATCGGTGTCAAAACCCTGCGCTGCCAGCAGCGTGCGCATATCCATGCCGTTACTCCACCGCACCAGCAGTGTGGACAATCCAGGCGTACTCGAAGGCAGTCTGACGCCAACGTTCGTAACGACCGGAAACACCACCATGACCAGCGGACATCTCGGTCTTGAGCAGGAACTGCCCCGGCTGACCTCCGGCAACCTCGCGCAGCTTGGCAATCCACTTTGCCGGCTCCACGTAGAGCACGCGGGTGTCGTTCAAACTAGTAATCGCGAGAATCTTCGGGTATTTCGCATCGGCCGAGATGTTCTCGTACGGCGCGTAGGAGGCCATGTAGTCGTAGACCTCCGGGTCGTGGTAGGGATCGCCCCACTCATCCCACTCCACCACGGTCAGCGGCAGCTCTGGCATCAGCATGGACGTCAGGCAGTCGACAAACGGGACCACGGCCTGAATGCCCGCGAACCTATCGCCAGCAATGTTTGCGACCACGCCCATCAGCATGCCACCCGCCGAACCGCCGAGTGCTACCAGCTGCTCGCGCGTGGTCCAACCGGAATCCAGCAGGTAGTCAGCGACGGCGACGAAGTCAGTGAACGTGTTCTTCTTCGTGGTTGCGCGGCCGTTCTCCCACCAGCCACGACCCATCTCGCCACCACCGCGGACGTGTGCAATGACAAAGATCATCCCGCGATCCAGCAGCGAGAGCCGCGCGATGGAAAAGCCCGGATCCATCGACGATTCATAGGAGCCGTAGCCGTAGAGGAGCGTCGGATTCGGCTTGCTCAGGTCCAGGTCCGCGCGGTGGATGATCGATACCGGAATCTGGGCACCGTCGGCTGCACTCACCCATTCACGCTTGGCGACGTAATCACCGCGATTAAACTCCCCGCGAATCTTCTGCTCCTTGAGCAGCACTCGCTTGCCAGAGGCAATGTCAATCTGCCAGAGCTGCGACGGCGTGGTGAAGGAGCCGTAAGCGTAGCGCAACACCGGGGTGTCCCATTCAGCGTTGCCGGTAGTGCCTGCGGAATAGAGCTCTTCGTCGAAGTCGAGCTCGACGAAGTTCACAGCGGACGCTGGCACTGGAACAGCAGCATCGCCTGTATCAGAGATATCACCAGCGGAGCCAGCACCATCCTCGTCATGATCCAATACCGCCAGCGCCACACGGCCAATACCGCCGCGACGGTAGCCAAACGCGATGTGGCCAGCGAAGCAGTCGACGCCCTCAACGCGGACGTCATCGCGGTGAGGAACCAGCTCAGTGAGCTCTGAAACGCTGTCGAAAGACCCCACTGGCACCATGGCCAGTGCGAAGTTCGAACCAGTCATATTGTGTGTAATCAGCCACATATCCCGGCCGCTGATGACGGCGTGGTCGATGTCGTATTCAACACCGGCCTCGCGCGGGCGCACGCAGGTAAACTCACCGGTCGGGTCACTGGCGTCCAGGTACCAAACCTCGGAGGTAATCTTCGAGGAGCTCTCAATAATCAGGTACTTTTCGCTGCGTACCGTACCGACTCCGACCCAGTAGGCCTCATCGGGCTCATGGAAGACACAGACGTCATCCTCGGTGGAGGTGCCCACGCGGTGACGCCACACGGAATCCGGCCGCCAGGCTTCGTCGACCTTCTGGTAGAAGATCCACTCGGAGCCGACCCAGGTAGCACCTGCGGCGATGCCCGCAATTTCGTCGTCAAGCAGTTCGCCCGTACGCAAATCCTTTACGCGCAGCGTGTAGCGCTCGTCGCCTGTGACGTCGGTGGAATAGGCCAGCAGATTGCCGTCCGCGGAGACGCTCGCTGCGCCGAGGGCGAAGAAATCATGGCCTTCGGCCAGCTCGTTGGCATCCAGGATGACCTGTTCTCCTGGTGCCGGGGCATCGTCGGCGATGGTCGGCGGAGTCCACGCGGCAAGACCGTCACCGGCCTCCGCACGCACGCGACAGCTCATCCCGTAGGACTTACCCTCCTGCGTGCGCGAGTAGTACCACCAGCCATTAAGGCGAGTTGGGACCGACATATCGGTCTCCTGCACGCGCGACTTGATCTCCTTAAAAATCGCGTCCGCGGTGCCGTCAAGATCGGAGGTAAAAGCCTCCGTATAGGCATTTTCAGCCTCTAGGTATTCGATAACCTCGGAGTTTTCCTTATCGCGGAGCCACTCGAAGTTATCGGTGAAGTCCCTTCCGTGGAAGGACCGAGTCACCGGCTTCCGTTGTGCACGGGGTGCAGGCAAATCCTTTTTTGCAGGCTTGCCGACGGATGCCGAGTCCAAGGTCACTTCGCTCACGCAGGTTCTCCAATCCAGTCCGAGAAGCGGCGGCCCGACAGTCGTTCGTAGGCCTCGACGTACCGCTCGCGAGTTGCTTCCACAACACTACCCGGCAGCGCTGGCGGCGGAGTGCCCTCGTCCTTCTTCCAGCCGGACTTGGAGCAGGTCAGCCAGTTTCGTACGTACTGCTTGTCAAAGCTCGGGTTAACCGAACCCTCCTGGTAGGAGTCGGCTGGCCAGTAGCGGGAGGAGTCCGGGGTGAGAACCTCGTCGGCCAGCACCAGATTGCCGTCGGAGTCGAGACCGAACTCGAACTTGGTGTCGGCCAGGATGATGCCGCGCTCAGCAGCCAGTTCAGCAGCCTGGGTGTAGATACGCAGGGTGGCATCGCGCAGCTCTTCGGCGCGCTTCTGCCCCAGGGACTCCACAACGGCGTCGAAGGAGACATTCTCGTCGTGCTCGCCCAGTTCGGCCTTGGTGGCCGGGGTGAAAATCGGTTCTGGCAACTTGGAGCCCTCGACGAGGCCCTCTGGCAGCTCAATGCCACAGACAGTGCCGTTTTCCTTGTACTCGACCAGACCAGAGCCGGTCAGGTAGCCACGTGCGACGCACTCGAATGGCAGCATGTCCAGCTTCTTGCACACCAGCGCACGGCCGAGGCACTCCTCCGGAATGCGCTCATCGTCAGCCGGGCCAGCCATGTGGTTCGGGAAGTCAATCTCATCGAAGAAGAACACGCTCATCGCGGTGAGCACTCGACCCTTGTCAGGAATCGGGGTCTCCAGAATGTGGTCGAAGGCAGAAATACGGTCACTGACCACAAGCAGCAGAGTCTCAGGGTCAATCTCGTAGATTTCCCGGACCTTGCCCGCGGAAAGATGGTTATACGAGGAAAGTTCAGGTCGCATGGCGATAAAGTCTAAACCCCTATACGCCTTTGCACTCTATTGATACCTCCGGCCGCCACCCCAACTAGTGGGGATTGACGCAATTACCGTCGTCAAGCGGGAAAACTTTTGAGATTCCGGAGTGCTGCCCATCGAATTTTTCACAGGTGGACGACGGTGTTTACCCCTCACCTCCCCCGCTCGGTAGATGACTGGACAAAAATATTTCTAAAAACGTGACAGAAAACACCGATACCAGTATTGTCTAAATTTAGTAATTCACGTCACACTTCAAGGATTTTGAAGGGAACAATCACATGGCAGCTCAGGCCAACAATAACTCTCTGCGCCGCGCAGTCGTCGTCGGCGGTAACCGCATTCCGTTCGCTCGTTCTAATAAGGAATACGCTAACGAGTCGAACCAGGATATGCTGACCGCCGCAATCGACGGTCTCGTCGCCCGCTTCGGTATCGGCGGCGAGCGCCTCGGCGCAGTCTCCGCCGGCGCCGTGCTGAAGCACTCCCGTGACTTTAACCTCACCCGTGAGTGTGTCCTCGGCTCCGCACTGGCGCCGGACACCCCGGCTTTCGACATTCAGATGGCATGTGCCACCGGCATGGAGGCCCTCAACTCTGTCTCCAACATGATTAAGCTGGGCCAGATTGACTCCGCTATCGCCGGCGGCGTGGACACCACCTCCGACGCTCCGATTGCTGTCAACGACCGTCTGCGCAAGATCCTGCTGGAGGCCAGCCGCCAGAAGTCCACTCTGGACATGGCAAAGGTCTTCCTGAAGGCTCGTCCGTCCGACCTGGCTCCAGACACTCCGTCGACCGGCGAGCCGCGCACTGGCCTGTCCATGGGTGAGCACCAGGCCATCACCACCGCCAAGTGGGGCGTTACCCGTGCTGAGCAGGACGAGCTCGCCGCCGCTTCCCACCAGAACATGGCAAACGCTTACGACGAGGGCTTTTTCACTGACCTCGTCACCCCGTACAAGGGCGTTTCCCGCGATACCAACATGCGCCCGGACTCCACCCCGGAGAAGCTGGCCAAGCTCAAGCCAGTCTTCGGCCGCGGTCTGGAAGCAGAGCCGACCATGACCGCTGGTAACTCCACTCCGCTTACCGACGGCGCCTCCGCCGTCCTCGTCTCCACCCCGGAGTGGGCCGCTGAGCGCGGTCTGCCGGTGCTTGCCGACGTCGTCGATTCCGAGGCAGCCGCAGTCGACTTCGTCCACGGCGACGAGGGCCTGCTGATGGCTCCGGCTTACGCCACCCCGCGCCTGCTGGCCCGCAACGGCTGGACCTTCGACGACTTCGACTTCTTCGAGATCCACGAGGCCTTCGCCGGCACCGTCCTGTCCACCATGAAGGCATGGGAGGACGAGGAGTTCTGCCGCACCAAGCTCGGACTGGAAGGCCCGCTGGGCTCCATTCCGCGCGAGAAGCTCAACGTCAAGGGCTCTTCCCTGGCAGCCGGCCACCCATTCGCCGCTACCGGCGGCCGCATTGTGGCAGCCCTCGCCAAGATGCTGCGCCAGAAGGCAGACGAGACCGGCAAGACCACTCGCGGCCTGATCTCCGTTTGTGCTGCGGGCGGCCAGGGTGTTGTCGCAGTTCTCGAGGCTCGCGTCTAAAAGCGCACCACCGATAAAGACACTTTTACTTTCAAGGAGAATTTTCCATGACCGATAAGTACCAGGAACTCGTCAACGGTGGTCCGCTCACTGGACTGGCTAAGGCCGCTGGCCTGCCGCAGCCACCGTTCCTGCGCCGCCACAAGCCGGGCGGTCCGCTGCTGAACAACGACAAGGTGCTCGTCACCGGCGAGGGTGCAGATGCAGACGCAGTTGCAGCCCAGCTGGCTGAGTGGGGCCTGCAAGTTCGTCGTGGCAACGCCGCTGACGACAAGATTGGTGCCATTGTCCTCGTCGCCACTGAGGCCAAGCGTCCGGCAGAGCTGCAGGGCCCAGTGCTCGCTGCTGCAAAGCACATGCGCAAGCTGGACAAGGGTGGCCGCATCGTCACCGTCTCCCGCGCCAAGGATGCTCACCACAACGCAACCCCGGCCGAGATCGCTGAGAACGCTGTCGCCGGTGGTATCGAGGGCCTGATTCGCTCCCTCGGCCACGAGGTTCGTGGCGGCTCCACCGCCAACGGCATCCTCGTTGCTCCGGGGGTCTCGGTCACCGCGCCATCCGTGATTTCCTCCCTGCACTTCTTCCTCTCCGGCCGCTCGGCCTTCATCGACGGCCAGTTCCTCCGCGTCACCTCCGACGCTGGCGAGATCCCGTCCGACTGGGATAAGCCGCTGGCTGGCAAGGTTGCCGCTGTCACCGGTTCCGCCCGTGGTATCGGTGCCGCTATCGCTCGCCAGCTCAAGGCTGACGGCGCAGAGGTCATCGTCATCGACGTTCCACAGGCGGGCGAGGCTCTGTCCAAGGTTGCCAACGAGCTCGGTGGCCTGGCTCTGCAGCAGGACATCACTGCCGACGACGCCGGCAACGCCATTGCCGATGCCGCTGTGGCCCGCTACGGTCGCCTGGACATCGTCATCCACAACGCAGGCATCACCCGCGACAAGATGTTCGCCAACATGGACGACGCCAAGTGGGGCTCGGTCATCGCCGTCAACATCGAGTCTCAGCTGAAGATGAACGAGCAGCTGCTGAACCACAAGGCCTTCGAGAAGGCTCCGCGTATTGCCACCATGGCTTCCACCTCCGGTATCGCAGGTAACCGCGGCCAGACCAACTACGCCACCTCCAAGGCCGGCGTTATCGCAATGGTCGAGGCTTACGCTGAGGAGTTTGCTAAGCGCGGCGGCAACATCAACGCTGTTGCTCCGGGCTTCATCGAGACCGACATGACCGCTGCTATTCCGTTCGTCAACCGCCAGGTTGCTCGACGCGTGAACTCGCTGCAGCAGGGTGGCCAGCCGGGCGATGTCGCCCAGGCAATCGCCTTCCTGGTCTCCGACCGCGCTCTCGGCGTCAATGGTCACGTCCTGCGCGTCTGCGGTCAGAACATCGTCGGCGCCTAAGCGAAGTCGCGGCTTCCGCATAGGCTCCCGATAAGGAGGAAAGAGGAAAACTTATGGCTAAGACCCTGGATGCCATTCCCAATCTGGTTCCGCTCTACGCCAAGGCAGCTGCTGGTTCGGCGAAGAAACGCCCGAACTCCACCGAAATCAAGGTCGATGAACTAGTGGTCAAGGGCGTCACTGTCGATGCCGACCGTGACCAGGACTTCCGCGACGTCGTTGGCGCCCCGAAGTCTGAACAGGCTTTCTTCGGCCACATCCACGCCCTAATCATGCCCATCCAGATGGAGCTAATGGCTGCGGATGATTTCCCGCTGCCGATGATGGGCCTGGTCCACACCGAGAACACCTACCGCGAAATCTCGCCTGTCACACTCGGTGGCAAAGTTGATATCGCGGTGAAGGTTGCCGCATTCCGCGCTCACCGCTCGGGCACTGAGGTTGTTCTGGAGTCAACTGTTACATCGTCCACATCCGGCGCCACCTTGGTCGAGGAGCAGTCGGTGTATCTGGCCAAGGGCGTTCGCCTGAAGGATGCCGAGGGCTTCGAAGAGGTCCAGGCACAGCGTGAGGCCATCAAGTCCGGCGCCGAGACCATCAAACGCGAGCAGTTCAAGGTTCCCTTCCCCACCGCTCAGTGGAAGCTGGCTGGCAACACCGGCCGCAAGTGGGCCAAGGTTTCCGGTGACTGGAACCCGATTCACATCACCTCTGTCTCCGCGAAGGCTCTGGGCATGCCAGCAGCGATTGCACACGGCATGTACACCGCCTCCCGCGCGCTGGCTGAGGCACAGGTTCTGCCGGGTCAGTCGTACGAGTTCCAGATTTCCTTCGGTGCGCCGGTCGTTCTGCCGACCACCATCAATGTCGCACTCACCCACACCGGTGACGGTGCAGGTGCTGCTCACAACCTGACTGAGGGCAGCTCCAACATCGGCCGCGCAGTCAACATTGTCGCGTGGGATCGCAAGAAGAAGCGTCCGCACTTCACCGGAAGTGTTCGTCCGCTGAAGTAGTTGATGCGAAAGCGCTGTAGAAAACGCCGCGCTTTGGAAAACCAGTCTCCTCATCGACTGGGCCTTTCCAAAGCGCGGCGGTTTTGTTTCCCTGTTGTGCTTTTGCCCGGGGCACGACTGGAGCCCCCTCCGAGAGACACCACCTCCTCCCTCTCCCCCCGGCCGGCAACCCCGCCACTTTCCCGCCTTGAAGATCAGCTGCTGGGTTTTTCCGCCGTTAATGAAGAGTCGCGGCTTTACTTCGCAATTGCGTGACTAAGCACTTTTCAACCGCATGTAGGCAACGCCTTGTTGACACCCCATTCACTCCTCTATTTTATGTTCAATCCATTGAACATAGGAGGTAATCGAGTGTCTTCATCATCGAAGACGCCGCTGACTTTCACGGAACTCCCACCGGAGGAGTCACCCCGAATCGTGTACTTCTCCAGTGCTTCTGAAAACACTCACCGGTTCGTCCAAAAGCTGGCTCAACCAGCAGCACGCATCCCGTTACATCCGCGAAAAGACGGAATGATTCGCGTTTGCAGCCCATTTGTCCTGATCACACCGACTTATGGTGGCGGATGTCGGCGCCGCGCGGTACCTAAGCAAGTCATCGCTTTTCTCAACGACGAAACCAACAGGAGTTTCATCCGCGGTGTCATCACCTCGGGCAACACAAATTTCGGCACCGACTTTTGCATAGCCGGAGCCATCATTTCTGCAAAATGCCAGGTTCCGGAGCTATACCACTACGAGCTACTGGGGACAGACCACGATGTGGAAAACGTCAAAGAGGGCCTGGAAAAATTCTGGAGGAGCGCTACTTCTTGAACATCTACAGCTATTCAACTACGCCACCGTCTTTTCGAAAGGACCCAGCTGCCCGCCTTCGGCCGATCAACTGGAACCGAGTGCAAGATGACAAAGATCTCGAAGTGTGGAATCGCCTAACAGCAAATTTTTGGCTGCCCGAAAAAGTTCCGCTGTCCAATGACCTTGCAGACTGGCGACGTCTCACCGATCTAGAACGCGAGCTGACCATGAAGGTCTTCACCGGACTGACCATGCTCGACACAGTCCAGGCGTCTGTCGGGGAGATTTCCCAAATTCAAGATGCCCGCACCGAACATGAAGAGGCCGTCTACACGAATATCGCTTTCATGCAAGCAGTGCATGCAAAGTCTTATTCTTCAGTATTTTCTACGCTATCCAATACCCCTGACATCGACGCTGCCTACCAATGGGCAGTCGCCAATGACATCCTGCAGGCTCGGTCAAAAGCTGTGCTCAAACACTATTACGGCGACGTTCCACTCAAGCGAAAGGCGGCAGCAACGCTTCTTTCGTCCTTCTCGCTCTACGCCGGCTTCTACCTCCCGCTGCACTTCGCATCACGTGGCATCCTGACCAATACCGCCGACATGGTGCGCCTGATTCTGCGTGACAAAGCTGTTCACGGCTATTACTCCGGCTACAAATTCCAGCGAGGCGTAGAAACCTACGACACCGCCACGCAAACGCAGATGAAGGCTTTCGTCTTCGAACTTCTCGATGATCTATACCAGCTCGAACTGAGGTACTCCGAAGCCCTATACCAACCACTCGGGCTCTACGACGACGTTGCCAACTTCATTCGATACAACGCCAACAAAGCGCTCATGAACTTGGGATACCCGCAGCGGTTTAACCATGAAGAGACCGCCTTCAAGCCCGAAATTCTCGCCGCCCTCACCCCGGGGTCAGATGAAAACCACGACTTTTTCTCCGGTTCCGGCTCCGCATATGTCATCGGAAAAGCCGAAGACACCGCAGATGAAGACTGGGATTTCTAAATCCACGTCTTTCCCCATACATCCTAAGAAAGGAACATTCGCATGACTGCACAGATTTCTATCCTGGTAGGAAGCTTGCGTCGAGCCTCCTATGCACGAAAGATTGCACTCAAGGCAGCCACGTACTTCCCCGATGACTTCAAAGTCGACATCGTCGAGATTCGTGACCTCCCTCTCTACAACTTCGACTACGACGACCCCGCAGTGTCCGATATTGCGACTCCCGCGGAATACACCAGTTTCCGGGAAACCATTAAAGCCAGCGATGGCATCCTATTTGTCACCCCAGAAAACAACCGCACAATTCCTGCAGCTCTGAAGAATGCCGTTGACATCGGATCTAAGCCCAACGGTGATGTGGCATGGAAGAACCTGCCCGCGGGAATTATCAGCCACTCCGTCGGCCGTATGGGCGGTTATAGCTCTCAGAAGAACTTGCGACTCGCGCTGTCGTACTTCGACATGCCGATGCTCGGTCAGCCAGAGGTCTTCCTGGGACAATCGCCAACACTCATTGACGAACAAGGAGAATTCACGTCGTCAAGCACTGAGGACTTTGTTCGCGACTACATCAACAGATTTGCAGACCTAGTTCGCGAGCAGAGCCCACGCCACTAACTGAAATCCCCTAATCAGCGCAGCGTTACTGGGGATATCGCCGTATGAAGATTCTTCACTGACTAGGATCAAACGCTGCGTTCTCTGCGCGGTTAGGCGCTCGTCGTTAGGCTCATTTTCATGACTGTTTCTATCTCGGCCGTGATCGCGCTTAACGACGACCCCCGCGCCGCTGCGCGGTTTTACGCCGAAGGTTTTCACTCCAACATCAAGCCCAACTCCACCACGCTCACCATCGGCGGGATGGACTTTGAACTCATTGAGAACGGGAACCGCCGATTAACCCCCGCTGTGTCTTTTATGGTGCGATTTGCCCCTGGTCAGGAAAACCAGCTGCGCAGACTGTGGGAGCATCTGATGGCGGGTGATGAAACCATCAGCGGTGGTGCTACGCTCATGCCCCTGACCAGCTACGATTTCTCGCCGCTCTTTGGCTGGTTGGTCGACGGCAATGGGGTCAACTGGCAACTGATGATTGATTCCTTAACCAGCGGGGCTGCAAGCACGGACGCTGCCGCAAAGACAGCGAATCCCGCCGTTATTCCCTACTTCATGTGGACAGGCGACGAACCACAGGCTGCCGCCGCCACCGAGGTATACAACCGGCTTTTCGGGTCAGGGAATTTCATGACGCTCGACTCGCCGGGCATGCACAATTTCACCTTCGGCGACGGTGTGGCGATGCGCCTCTCCAGCGATTCCGCCGAAGAGATCGAAAGCACCTGCCAAGCACTTGGCCTGGCAGGCGCTGAGGTTGCCGAGGGCACGGAAGCCGTCGTCAAGCCTGACCGATTCGGCGTGTACTGGACGCTCTAGTGTTACTTGCGTGTCAATGCGATCGCTGCGCCGACGAATACGGCTAGCAGAACTCCACCGATAGAAATCCACATCATGTTGGAAGAGCCGTCATCCTCGTTTTCTTCGGTGCCCTTCGGATTCTGCTGGCTACTAGTCGGGGCCTCGCTACTTGGCGACTTGTGCGCGACCTGTTCAAAAGCTGGGCCCGGAATCTTCTCGCCGACCAACTCCGTGGTCAGCTGGTAGGTCACCGGGACGTTTTGAACATCCGCGACATCGTGAGATTTACCGGCGCCCCAGCTGTTGTTGAAGAAGACAACGATGTACTGGTCACCATCCAGCCACGCTCTTTCAGCCTCGTAATCGCCCGACTTTTCACCATCTTCGCCAATCCGATTGCGGTAGTTAATCCGGGCCGAGTTACCAAATGTAGTCTCTTCACCGATCTGGTGTTCATTGGCCGGACGGTTTTCCTCGCTGCCGGCGAGCTGGCGTGCCGAGTTCAGCGTCTTGATATCCAGGCCGGAGATCTGTGCAAGCTTGTCCGCTTCTGGGGCGTCGATGAGCTTGACGGCGCCGCGGAGCTGCTGCCCATACTCGGACTTGATCTTGTACACATGCGTCTCACCAGGAACGATGTCGGCCGTGACGCTGCTGATGTTGTCGGCAGTAAGTTCCGTGGCGTCATCGAACCACGAACCTGGGGTGACTTTCTTAGCCTGATCTACCTCTGGTGTCGCGGGTGGAGGGTTCAAGCTCTCCTTGTCGGACGGGAAGGCCGCCGGCACATCGGTCAGGTTTTCGTTGGCGAAGCGCTTGATGGTTACTTCTGCAGGAATGTCCTGGCCCTCGAAGGAGCCGCCTTTCCGAGCCACGGAGAACACCACATTGCCCGGCTTACAGTCCCCCTCAGCTCCCCCGGACTGCTTGGTTGTTATCGATGCGAAAAAGGGGCCATTGGAGTCGATGATGCCATTGCCGAAATCATTGGCCAGGAAGCAACTGCTGTCATCCAAATGCATAGTGAGCGCGAAGTTACGAACATCTAGGTCCATCAACGTCGCGCCTGACGACGCTCCCGGCACGGTAGCCGCACTAATTGCAAGCCGCTCTCCCTCAGCAACCGGGACGGAGAAGTACTCAGCACCGTCGCCTTCCTGATTACCGATGCTGCGCTCGGACTCAGGAGTCTTTTCCCGCAGCTTGGTCGAGAACGTTTCCACGTCGGCAGGCACCTTGGTAGCGCTCGTAGGAGCGTCGCCGCCCTGTATCTCTTGCGCGCTGGACTGCGCGGTGCGTGCGGTGCGGGTCGCCAGCGTCTTCATGGACTCAGCCAGCGAATCGGAGTCCTGGGCGTCCAGGTACTCACCGCCAGTGGCCTCAGCAATGCACTCCAGTTCAGCACGTGCACCTGCATCAACAAGGAAACCAACTGTGTTGATGACCAGGTCAATGCCCTGCTGCTTGAGTTCCTTGGCTACCTCGCACACCGGTGGCGGAGCACAGGTGTCCTCACCATCGGAGACCAACACAATCGAACGTTGCCCTTCTTTCGGCAACTCATCGGCAGCCTGACGCAGCGCAGGCCCCATCGGGGTGTGGCCGGACGCTTGGACCTTTCCTACTTCAGCAGGAATCTTCGCCGAGTTACCCGCCTGCACGGGCAGCAGCGTGGTGATGTCCTGACAGCCAGCTTCCCGCTCCTCCGGCGAATTGCCAACTTCCGTGCCGTAGACCATGAACCCAATTTCGGAGTCCTCTGACACAGATTCTGCGAACTTACTCGTGGCAGTCTTCGCTGCCTCCATTCGGGTTTGGCCGCCCGCGTCGTCGGCAAGCATTGACCCTGAAGCATCCAGAATCACCATGGTTGGCGAGATAGTACTCGTGGCCTCTTGCGCCTGTGCACGCCCTGTTGTGATTCCCGCAAAAGAGCCTACGAGCACCAGCAGCATGGAGATGGTGAGCACGACCGCTGAGAGTTGTCTTCTTCTGATCATGTGGTCGGTTCCTTTTCTTCAAGCGTAAATCTTCAAGCGTAAAAAGAACGTTACATGACAAAAGTATGTCTGATTCTCAAGATAATGACTGGGCAGACCCCAAAAATTACGGGCGCCAAATATGATTACGGGCTGCAAATGTGAAACTGTATGAGTTTATGACACTTTCAGGCAATTTTTCAGGCCATTTTTGTCATAAACGCAGTCAGTAACTTGCATTGGCCCGCCGCCGCTGACATAAACGCAGTCAGTAACTCGCATTGGGATAAGTAGCAAAAGATGCCCACCAGTCGACCCCACCGAACGGGCATACTTTTTATCTATTAACCAGCTCCCCTAGCGGGACTCCAACCACGCCACAATGTCGGAGTAGACCTCTTCCTTATTCAACTCGTTGAGAATCTCATGGCGACCATCCGGATAGACCTTAAAGCGCACGTCCTTCTTGCCCGCGTTCAGGTATTTGCCCACGACCTCAGTCACACAGGCAGCGCCACCCGCCGGATCAACGGCACCGGAAACCACGAAAAGCGGCAGCTCATCAGGCGCTTTCTCATAGGCTTCAGGCGAGTTCGCGTAGTGCGTGCCGACGAGAAGGTCGCGGAAAAAGGCATTGGTGGGAACGAAACCACACTTGTCGTCCGCAATATAAGCATCGACAATCTTGTGGTCGCGGGTGAGCCAATCAAACTTAGTGCGGCGCTCAAAGTCCTTGTTGTAATCAGCAAAGGTGAGAGTGTTGAGCAGCTTGCCCGGCGCGGTAGGACGAATCTTAGCCAGCAGGTTTGCCACCTTCATTCCCGCGTCGCCCTTAGCCCCTGGCCACGACACAGTGCCCATGATAATGACACCGGTGAGCCCCTCGCCGTACTTGGCGATGTAGTTACGAGTCAGAAGCGACCCCATGGAGTGGCCGAGAATATAGTGCTTGCTACCTGGGAATTCTGCATCAACGTACTGGCGCACCGCGTGGAGGTCTTCGAGAATCAGGTTCCAGCCACCGTAGTCAGCGAAGAAGCCCGGGATGCCAGCATCCGTCTTGGTCATACCGTGGCCGCGATGGTCGTGCGCGACGACGGCATAACCCTGGGATACGAGGTACTCGGCGAACTTGGCGTAGCGGTTGGCGTACTCGACCATGCCGTGGACAATCTGCACCACTCCCTTAGGAGTAATGGGCGCGCCCTTGTCATTTTCTGGAACCCAGCGCAGCACATTCAATGTGGCACCTGGGCGAGAAAGCGAAGTCCTAACAGCCGATGTCACGTCGGGCACCTTTCGAGTAGAGGTTTCGATGCTTATCGCTCATCGTACCGAGGAACTTGGCTGCTCACTGGTGCTTTCGTCAACAAACAAAGAAAAACTCTGCCACCAACGTGACAGAGTTTTTCAAGGGACCTTACGTCTTTACGTTTTTTCGTTTACGTGTTTCGCGCGTGACGCTCGCGAAGCTACAGAATCTCGCCCGGCTTGTAGGCCGCGGCCTCTGGGTACTTGTCCACGACAGCCTGCACACGTGCAACTACGCGGTCAACCTGGGATTCCGCGGCACCGATGAACGCATGGCGGTTCGCCAGAGCGTCGGCAAGCCCTGCGGCATCCAGCGGGAAACGCTCATCTGCAGCGAGACGTTCAGTGAGATTCTGCTCAGCACCCTTTTCGCGCATATCCAGTGCGGTGGCGACGGCGTGCTCCTTGATGATCTCGTGGGCTTCCTCGCGGCCCATACCAGCGCGAACGGCTGCCATGAGGATCTTGGTGGAAGCCAGGAACGGCAGGTAGCGCTCCAGCTCACGGTCGATCATGGCCGGGAATGCACCGAACTCGGACAGGACGGTGAGGAAGGTTTCGAACATGCCGTCCATGGCGAAGAAAGCATCCGGCAGTGCAACGCGGCGAACCACGGAGCAGGAAACGTCGCCTTCGTTCCACTGAGTACCGGCGTATTCGGAGAGCATGGTCATGTAACCACGCAGGATGACCTGGAAACCGTGGACGCGCTCACAGGAGCGGGCGTTCATCTTGTGCGGCATGGCGGAAGAGCCGACCTGGCCTTCCTTGAAGCCCTCGGTGACGGTCTCATTACCGGCCATCAGGCGGATGGTGGTGGCCAGCGACGCCGGGCCTGCGCCCAGCTCGACCAGTGCGGACAGAGCGTCGAAGTCGAGGGTGCGCGGGTAGACCTGACCAACGGAGTCAAAGACGCGGTCGAAGCCGAGGCCTTCAGCGATTTCGTTTTCGAGGGAGGCCAGTGCGGACTCGTCACCGTCAAGCAGATCCAGCATGTCCTGGGCGGTACCCATCGGGCCCTTGATGCCACGCAGTGGGTAGCGGGAAATCAGGTCTTCTACGCGCTCGATGCCCAGCAGCATCTCGTCCGCAGCAGAGGCGAAGCGCTTACCCAGGGTTGTTGCCTGTGCGGCGACGTTGTGGGAGCGACCTGCCATCACCAGCGACTGGTACTCGGAGGCCTTTTCCGCAGTGCGGGCGGCAACGGCAACGGCCTTGTCGCGCACGACCTTCAGCGACTGCAGAACCTGCAGCTGCTCAACGTTTTCGGTCAGGTCACGCGAGGTCATACCCTTGTGAATGTGCTCGGTGCCAGCCAGGTCGCAGAACTCTTCAATGCGAGCCTTCACATCGTGGCGAGTAATACGCTCACGGGCGGCAATGGAGTCGAGGTCAACCTGGTCGATGACCTTCTCATACGCCTCGATAGTGCCCTCCGGCACCTCAATTCCGCGGGCGACCTGAGCCTTCAGAACGGCAATCCAGAGCTTGCGCTCGAGGATGATCTTGTACTCAGGGCTCCACAACTCCGCCAGAGTCGCAGAGGCGTATCGGTTAGCAAGGACGTTTGCGATCTTCTTTTTCTCAGCCACGCCCTCAAGTATTCCATGACCACTGCATCCGCGGTTATCTAGGCCATGGATGACCACGCATTTCTTCCACGCCCTCGTTGAATTTGCGCATCAATCGCACGAACTCCGCGAGCTCCGAGTCTTCCCAGTCATGCGTAATGTCATCGACGGTATTCTTACGCGCCTCAATCTCCCGGTGCAGCAGCTCTAGCCCCTTGTCGGTCGCGCTATGCACCTTCGCGCTTGACGACGGCGCGGACCTCTTCGCGATATATCCCTGCCGCATGGCGGCGGCCAGCTGGCGATGCACTGTAGAAATGTCCAGCCCTAGTGCATCGGAGAGCTCGGCGACTGTCATATCCGGCTGTGCTTCCAGCCTAGCCAGCAGTGCTGCGGCGGAGCGATCCAACAGGATGTCCTTACGATGTGGTCGGTAGCCGCTGGAGCTCACCCGGGATAGCAGCATGTTCTCGTAAACGAGCGCGGCCAGGTCGTCGTTTCGCACGGTGGCAGTCAATCCTCTTGTCGCCTTTATGTCGACCCTTTAATGGGCCTGCGGGATGTATCTGTTTGCTGAACAGCTCCTATTCTAGCGTGCCGCGGATGGGGTTAAGGCCAAAAAAGCGCGTTTGCATCATACAAACCAATTGTTATAATTCGACCCCTAACTGCATTTTTGCACGATACAAATGCCGGGAAGCAGTTTTACCACAGCACTAATTCCACGATCGTTTTCAAACGAGAAAAGAGACCGTATCTTCAGCATGACAACGCATACGACCACACAGAACAGGCACAAACAGGACGAGCAGCACGGGCAAGACAAGCTCTTCTCCCCCGCGTTCATCATCAGCTGGCTGATTAACTTCAGCATGTACCTGGTGTTCTACCTTTCAATCACAGTCATGGCACTCTACGCCGTCCAGCGCTTCTCCGCCTCCGATGCCGCCGGTGGTTTCGCCGCCAGTTCTTTCGTGGTCGGTGCCACCATCGCTCGCCTCTTTTCCGGCTACTTGGTGGACACCTTCGGTGGTCGCAGAATCATGCTTGGCTCGCTCGCTGTCATCGTGGCAGCCTGTGCCGCCTACATGTGGGCCGCATCCCTGCCGGTCCTGATTGCAATCCGCATCATCCACGGCCTGACCTACGCTTTCGCTTCCACCGCCGTGATGGCCGCCGCCCAGACCGCTATTCCGGCTTCGCGCCGCGCAGAGGGTACTGGCTATATCTCGCTCGGCACCACCCTGGCCACAGCGATTGGCCCAGCTCTCGGCCTGGCCCTTATTGATTCGGTCGGCTACAGCGTCCTCTTTGCCACAGCCCTCGGCCTGTCCATTGTCGGACTGGTGCTGGCGCTCTTTCTGCCACAACACAACGAGCCCACCACTGCGGCAACCAAGGACGAGGCCACCGAGGATTCGTCGGCAAGCGAGACGAAGCGCACGTTTTCCTTCGATGACATCATGACGCCGAGAGTGGTGCCAATCGGCCTGTTCATGCTGCTCATCGGCCTGGCGTATGCGGGCGTGATTACATTTCTGAACCGATACTCGCAGCTGAGCGGCCTGACTAGAGGCGCCAGCTTCTTCTTCATCGCCTATGCGGTGGCGATGATGGCGGCGCGTTTCTCACTGGGACGCCTACAAGATCGCCGCGGCGACAACCCCGTCATCGCCATCGGCCTGGTGTGCTTCACCATCTCACTGCTTGTTCTGGCTTTCGCTAGCGCTGACTGGCACGTTATCGCCGCCGGTGCGCTCTGCGGCCTGGGCTACGGCACGCTGATGCCGGCCTGCCAGACCATCTCTGTGCACCTGGCGCCGGCGCACAAGTTGGGCACGGGCATCTCGACGCTGCTCTTGCTTGTCGACGCGGGCATCGGCCTCGGCCCAATCGTGCTTGGTTCGGTAGCCGCCACTATGGGCTTCGACAAGATGTACGCAGGCCTGGCGGTCGTGGTGGTTCTCGCGGCCGTCTTCTACTGGTTCGTGCATGGCCGCAAGCCTGTTGCGAGGCGCCATCGCGTGGATCTTTAGAACTAATTGGTGTGCAGTCACTTTTTACAGGTGAATATCGGACAAGGAACACCGATAGCAGTGATGTGTCGTGAGTCACCTATACTTTTTCACATGACTGAATCATCCACACCACAGAGCATGATTTCGATTGCCGGGGTGAATAAGTACTACGGCGACTACCACGCTTTGCGTGATATCAACCTGGAAATCCCAGCTGGTCAGGTCGTAGTCATCCTCGGCCCCTCCGGCTCCGGTAAGTCCACACTGTGTCGAACCATCAACCGCCTGGAAACCATCGACAGCGGCGAAATTCGCATCAACGGCAAGCTTCTTCCCGAAGAGGGCAAGGAACTCACCCGCCTGCGCGCTGAGGTTGGCATGGTTTTCCAGCAGTTCAACCTTTTCAGCCACATGACCATTCGCGACAATGTCACGTTGGCCCCACTGAAGGTCCGCAAGATCTCCAAAGCCGAGGCCCGCGAGCGTGCGGACAAGCTGCTCGCCCGTGTCGGCATTGCGGAACAGGCTGACAAGTACCCGGCGCAGCTCTCCGGCGGTCAGCAGCAGCGCGTCGCCATCGCACGCGCCCTGGCCATGGACCCGAAGGTCATGCTTTTCGACGAGCCCACCTCCGCGCTCGACCCGGAAATGATCAACGAGGTCCTCGATGTCATGACCGACCTGGCCAAGGGCGGCATGACCATGGTTTGCGTCACCCACGAGATGAGCTTCGCCCGCCGCGTGGCCGACCGCATCCTGTTCATGGCCGACGGTGCGATTGTCGAAGACACCGACCCGGAGACCTTCTTCACCAACCCGCAGAGCGATCGTGCCAAGGACTTCTTGGCCAAGATCGTCGGACACTAGGCGGGGCTGGTCACCATGAAGCTTTCACTATTACGAGGAGGCCGGGGACGCAGTCGCAACCAGGGCCGCCGAGGTGTCGTCGGCAAGCGAGTTGCGGCGGCTGTCGTAGCTGTTGCCACGACAATGAGCCTCGCGGCCTGCGGTAGCAGCGGACCCCGAAACCTGCTGGCCGATATCGAAGCCGGGCACGTGACACTGGGTACGAAGTTTGACCAGCCGGGTCTCGGCGAGCGCACCCCGGACCGTGAGTTCGCGGGCGTCGACAACGATGTTTCCCGCTACGTCATTGAGTACATCGCCAACAAGAACGGTTGGGATGTGCCCGAGATGGAGTGGCGCGAGACCCCGTCCGCTCAGCGCGAGACGCTGATTAACAACGGCGAGGTCAACATGATCGCCGCCACCTACTCCATCAACGCTGGCCGCCTGGCTGCCGTCGACTTCGCCGGCCCGTACCTGGTCACGCACCAGGCACTGTTGGTGCGCGGTTCCGAGGGTATCCAGGGGCTTGACGACGTCGCCCCGGGCACTCGCCTGTGTTCTGTATCCGGCTCCACCCCAGCGCAGAAAGTCAAGGACGCTCTACCGGAGGTGCAGCTGCAGGAGTTCGATACCTACGCCGCGTGCGCGGAAGGTGTGAAGCAGGGTGTCGTCGATGCCCTGACTACCGATGCAACTATTCTCGCGGGCTTCGCCCAGCGCTACAAGGAGCGCTTCGGCGACGACTTCCGCGTGGTCGAGCTGCGCAACCCCGATGGTTCCTACTGGACCAATGAGTACTACGGCATCGGCCTGCCCAAGGGTGATGATGCCAGCCGTGAGGCCATCAATGAGGCGCTGGAGTCGCTGTACGACACCGGTGAGCTTCAGAAGATCCTGAAGAAGCATTTGGGCGACAAGTTCGAGCTCGACGACAAGCCGGCAATCGGCGATCTGTCGTTCGTAGAGAAGAAGTAGGAAGGGGTGCGAGCAAACAATGAATCCAGAACTATGGAGTGAAATGGGGCCGGAACTGCTTCCGGCTTTCTGGGTAACCATCAAACTGACGATTGCTTCGGCAATTGGTTCCCTGATTTTTGGCACGCTTCTCACCGCTATGCGCGTGAGCCCCGTGGGAATCCTACGTACCCTGTCGACCTGGTACATCAGCATTGTCCGCAATACCCCGCTGACGTTGATTGTGCTGCTGGCCTCGATGGGTCTCTACTACAACTTGGGGCTGCTGCTGGCTGCGGAGAATGACTCCTTCATTGTCAAGCAGAACTTCCGTCTCGCGGTGTTGGCGTTTGTTGCCTACACCTCGTGCTTCGTTGCGGAGTCCCTGCGCGCCGGTATTAATACTGTGCCGTTCGGTCAGGCCGAAGCCGCCCGCTCCCTGGGGCTTAGCTTCGGCCAGAGCTTCCGCTACATCATCTTCCCGCAGGCGTTCCGTGGCGCTATCGTGCCGCTCGGCAACACCCTGATCGCGCTGACCAAGAACACCACGATTGCCTCGGTAATCGGTGTGGCTGAAGCGTCGCTGCTGATGAAGACCATGACCGAAAACTACGCCAGCGATATCCTGATTATCTTCGGCATCATCGCTGTCGGCTTTATTATTCTGACTCTGCCGACCGGCCTGTTCTTCGGCTGGGCTGGCAAGCGATGGGCGGTGAAGCGCTAATGGCTACTCGCGCAACAGTTCTTTACGACGCGCCGGGCCCCAAGGCTCAGCGCTTCAACCGAACCCTCACCTGGATCGTGGCCGCAATCACCGTTGCGATTCTCGCCTGGGTGGGAATGAAGCTGGCCGACAAGGGCCAGTTCGAGGCCAATAAATGGTCGTTCTTCCTCGAATCCACAACCTGGACCACATACATTCTGCCCGGTCTGGTCAGCACCATTGTCGCGGCTGTCGTCTCTATTGTGTTGGCACTGGTTATTGGCGCTCTCCTGGGCGTCGGCAGGCTGAGCCCGGTCGCACCGGTGCGCTGGCTGTGCTCGGTGATTGTCGAGTTCTTCCGCGCCATTCCGGTGCTGGTGCTCATGCTGTTTGCCTACTCGGTGTTCGCGCTTTGGCAGCTGTTTCCGTCGAACTACCTCGGCTTTGCCGCCGTTGTGTTTGGCCTGACCATGTACAACGGCTCCGTCATTGGCGAGACACTGCGCTCCGGCATCGAGTCGCTGCCGAAGGGCCAGCGTGAGGCCGCGATTGCGCTGGGTCTCTCCCACCGCCAGACGATGGTCACTATTTTGCTGCCGCAGGCAGTCGCCGCCATGCTGCCGGCGATTATCTCGCAGATGGTCATTGCGCTGAAGGACTCCGCGCTGGGTTACATGATTGGCTACGTCGAGGTTGTCCGCTCTGGCCGCCAGCTTGGCGAGTACTACGGCGCCATGATTCCATCGCTGGTCGTCGTGGCGATCATTCTCATTGCCATCAACTTCGGCCTGGCCAACCTTGCCGAGCGTATCGAAAGCCAGCTCCGCGCCGGCCGCGCCCGCCGCAACATCATTGCGAAGGTCCCGCATCAGCCTGACGTCGGTGTCACCACCAAGGACCAGGCCAACGTGGATTGGCACGATGAGGACTACAAGGACCTCCGAGGCACCTACGAGTAGAGCTAATCACGGCTTAACGCCACACTTGCTTTACGACGAACACAGCGACGCCGCCCACGGAAACTGCTAAAGGTTTCCGCTGGGCGGCGTTTTTATTTGGCTACAGCCTTTGCCTTCGCTCTTATCGATGCGCTACTCACTGATGGCCACGCTACAGCGCAACGATAGGTGAATAGCGTGGCCACAAGTGCCGGGCACTACTGCGACCGTGCTCTCCTACGACTCAGACTTCGTCCCCGACTCCTCTGGGCTCTCCGATTCCGACTTTTCGCCAGACTCAAACTCACCTTCAACGACCACATCGGACTGAATAACCAGACGTCCCTCTTCATCGTGGGTGTACTCAAAGCGCGGCAGCTCATTGCCCTCTTCGTCGTAGCCCGGCGCGGGTGCGGCTTCGTGCTTCTCCAACTTCTCTGGAGTATCGGTCTTCTCCCACTGGCGGGTAACCGGCTTGCGCACTGCCATGTGGTCATCACTCATGCCTTTGACCAAGGAGTACATCATCACAAAGTGGAGGAAGAAGAACGGTACACCGATGACGATCACCGCAGATTGCAGCGCTTCCAGTGCGGTTTCACCAGAAATCAGCAGCAGAGAAGCTGCCACTGCACCAATCATGACGCCCCACAGCACGCGGTAGAAGGTCGGAGTCTTGTTTTCCTCACCGGTAGACATCATGTCCATCACCATCGAAGCCGAGTCGATGGAAGTGACGAAGAAGATCATAATCACAAAGAGCGCAAACACACTGACAAGCGTTGCCAACGGGAACTGCTCCAGGAGGATAAAGAGCGCCGGTGACGGGTCTCCGCCCTCGACAACTGGTTTGGTCAGAATACCGGGCTGCTCATTTTCCAGTTCGAAGCCAGCGCGGCCGAAGATAGAGAACCACATGATTGACACGATTGTCGGCAGTGCAATCACACCGGCAATGAACTGACGGACTGTACGGCCGCGGGAAATACGGGCGACGAACATGCCCACAAATGGCGACCAGCAGATTGTCCAGGCCCAGTAGAAGACCGTCCAGGCGCCCTGTTTCCAATTCGGGTTGACGTCGTAAGAGTCAGTCCAGAACATGATGCGAGGCAGCGCATCCAAGTAGACACCTGTCGTATCGACGGTCTGGCGCAGCAGCGTCAAAGTCGGCCCCATGAGCAGCACGAAAACCATCAATGCCATGGCGGCCCAAATGTTCGCATTGGACAACACCTTAATACCTTTGTCCAGACCGCGGGCCACGGAAATCGAGGCAATCACAATAATGATGGCAATCAGAATGAGCTGCACCATCGAGTTTTCCGGGGTACCGATTACACGAGCAGCACCGGAGTTAATCTGCAGCGCACCCATGCCCACCGATACCGCGATACCGACGACGGTACCGATGATGGCGACGGCGTCGATAAGCTTGCCCGGCCATGAGTAGATGCGGGTACCGAGCAGCGGCGCGAAGATGGAGGAGACGCGCGGCGGCAGGTGACGCTTGTAAATGAAGTACCCGAGCGCGAGCCCCGGCAGCGCCATGATGACCCACATGTGAATACCCAGGTGGTAGATGGTAAATGCCATCGCAGTGTTCTGAGCTTCGCGGCTCATCGGCTCTTGACCGAACGGCGGGTTGTAGGCATGGTTGAGCGGTTCAGCCACGCCCCAGAACATCAGCATGGAGCCAGTACCGCCGGCGAAGAGCATGCCGAACCACTCGGCGATGGTGTATTCGGGCTCTTCGTCATCATCGCCAAGTTGAATGCGTCCGTATCGGGACACAAACAAGCCGATGAGGAAGATAAAGCTTGCCGAGACACCACCGATGAACAGCCAGCCCATGTTAGACGTAACCCAATCGGAAGCGGCCGAGTAGGCATCCCGAGCGGTATCCCCCAGCGCTATGGTCACTGCCACAAAGAGGACAATGAAACCCATCGCCGTCGTGAAGATCAACGGGTCGGTCGGCAGGTTCTTAAGAAAACCGCCCGACTTCTTTTCTTGCGTTTTTACTTGTGGCGTTTGTGTAGATCCCATTATCGGGGTCAGCGCCTTTCACTTCTAGATTGTCTGTCTCAGAAAAGACAGCTCGGAAGACACATTCCTCCCAAGTCGGTTATCTACGTTACAAAAGGAAGCCCAGTCATTCTCAATAACTAAGCCTTTGTGCTGTAATTGCGACTTTTTCCTTCGAGTTCACGCTGGTTTAACTGAACGTCAAAGTGGAAAACCTATCGTTCGACTCCATGCAGCTTTCCCGTCGCAGCGCTCTACGTTTAGGCGCATCCACCGCACTTGCCACTTCAGTCACGCTCGCTCATGCCTCTAGAGCTGCGGCTTCAGCTACACCGGGTTCGCCGTCACTGGCCTCCCCAGGGTTACTGCGTTCTCGGCCACAGCTCACCCACGGCGTTGCAAGTGGCGATATCCGCGGCGACGGCGCATTGATTTGGGCTCGCTCAGACCGCCCCGCCCATATGGTGGTTGAAACTGCTGCAACTGAGAGCTTCCAGAATGCCAAGGTATTCCGCAGTAACTCTCTGTTAACTCCAGACACTGACGGCACCGGACGTCTACGTGTCGTCGGTCTCGAACCGGGGCAGGAAATCTTCTATCGCGTCACGCTCGAAGAGGCAGATACTGGAATCTGCTCTGATCCCGTTATCGGCACCTTCCGTACTGCCCCAAACCGCGCATCCAACATCCGCCTGCACTGGTCCGGCGATGTCGCAGGTCAGGGTTGGGGAATTAACGACGAAATCGGTGGATACACCGGCTTTTCCACCATGATGGAGCGCAATCCAGACCTATTCATTCACTCAGGCGACACCTGCTATGCCGACGGTCCGCTGGATGAATCCGTCACGCTTTCCGACGGCACTGTGTGGCGCAACCATGTCACTCCGGCCAAATCCAAGGTTGCTGAAACCCTCGAAGAGTATCGTGGCCAGTACTCCTACAACCTCATGGACAAGAACTACTTGGCCTTCAATGCGCAGGTTCCGCAGCTAGTCCAGTGGGATGACCACGAAACAGTCAACAACTGGTACCCCAACGAAGTCCTAGACGATGATCGCTATACCGAGCGCGATGTCAACACCCTGGCCAAGCGTGCCTACCAGGCCTTCCATGAGTGGCAGCCAATTGATCAACAAATGGCTGTAGATGGGCGCGTCTACCGCAAGGTTTCCTACGGCCCGTTGCTAGACATATTCATTCTGGATATGCGCAGTTACAAGGGAGAAAACACTTCCAATAATCCGCGCTCGACAACCGAAGAACCAATCCTTGGCGAAAAGCAGACCAACTGGTTAATCGACTCCCTCAAGGACTCCCGCGCGACGTGGAAGATTGTTGCTAATGACCTACCGCTTGGAATCATCGTCCCCGACGGCGACGATGGTGATCAAGAAAGCGTATCCAATGGTGCCGCCGGTGCACCTGCAGGACGTGAACGTGAAATCGCCCGCCTGCTCAGCGCCATTAAAGATGTTTCAAATGTCGTCTGGCTCACCGCCGATGTGCACTACACCGCGGCTCACCACTACAGCCCAGAGCGCGCACAGTTCACCGACTTCGCACCCTTCTGGGAATTCGTCTCCGGTCCTCTCCACGCGGGCGCTTTCGGCCCCAACGAAATGGATTCGACCTTCGGGCCGAAGGTGGAGTACGTCCACGCACCGGGTAAGGACAATGCCAACGCCGACCCCACACAGGATTTCCAACACTTCGGCGAAGTCGACATCGACGGCGACTCACGTGAGATGACCGTCCGTCTGCTCACCACTCGTGGCACCGAGTTGTGGTCGACAACGCTGAAGCCGCAGGCGTAGGCAGACTGTTCAACAGCGCGTGGCGGTAGCCACTAATTAGTGCGTTCCGCCACGCTTTACGACGGTCTCCTGCCCCGCAGCCTGCCAGGCCACAATGCCCCCGTCCAGATTGATGAGCTCCGGTATGGCGCCATCAGCCTCGGTATCGCTGGCCAACAGCTCAATTGCCTGTTGTGAGCGGGCTCCCGAGTGGCAGTGAATAATGATGCCCTCTGTCTCAGTAGCGTCGCCGGCAGCCTGTGCAAGTGCCTCATTCACAGCAGCCCACCCACGGCTGCGAATGTCGCCGAGTGGCACAAGCACAGATCCGGCAATGGCAGCCTCCGCGTGTTCTTCAGGCTCGCGTACATCGATGAGAGGCACACCCTCGGCAAGAAGCTCGTGCGCCGTGTTGGGGCCAATGCTGCGCATGCTCTGCGCCGGGGCCTCCTCGTCCTCGGTCCACGAAGCTGCGCACACCTGCGCAATTTCGGTCAAGTCGGAAACGGGTTCGCGCTCCGGGTCGGCCGCAAAGGACAGTGTGCGGGTGGTTGCCTCCAGGGCGTCGATAAGCACGAGTTTGCCGACGGCGACCTTGCCGACACCGGTGAGCACCTTGATAGCTTCGACGACCATCATGGAGCCAATCTGTCCGACCATTGCGCCGAGGACACCGCCTGCGGCGCACGACGGCACGGAGCCGGGGTCGGGGATGTCGGGGTAGAGATCGCGAAGCATGGGGCCGTGGCCGGGCCAGAAGACGGACAGTTGTCCTGCGAACTGCAGAATTGTGGCCCAGACCAGTGGCGTTCGGGTCAACTCCGCGGCATCGGAGGACAGGTAGCGCGTGGCGAAGTTGTCCGCGCCGTCGAGCACTACATCGTGAGTGGCGAAGAGCTCCTCAGCATTGTCGACGCTTAACCTGCCGACGATTGCGGTCACCGATGCCTCGGAGTCAAGGCGCCGCACGGCATCCGCGGCGGATTCGGCCTTCGGGCGACCAATGTCGGACTCACGGTGAATGACCTGGCGCTGAAGATTGGATTCGTCGACCACGTCATCGTCAATGATGGTGATGTGCCCGACCCCTGCCCCGGCCAGGTACAACAGCGCAGGCGATCCCAAGCCGCCAGCTCCGATAACGAGGACGCGGGAGGCTCGCAAAGTTCGCTGACCCTCGGCACCAAAGCCCGGCAATGTTAGGTGCCGTGCGTACCGGCGCAGGTCGCGGTCCGAAAGATTGACACCCTGCTCCGCCATTACAGAGAATCCTGCTCGCGTGCGCCGCTGACGCGCTCAGTGATGATTCCCTCAAACGACGAGCTCGCCTGGGCCAGTCGACGCCGTGGGATGCGACCCGACTCGCGAGCAGTCAGTCCTGCCTCAACGCCGAAGCGCATCGCTGTGGCCATGCCCACCGGATCATGTGCACGGGTCACTGCGGATGCCAACAGCACTGCATCGCAGCCAAGCTCCATCGCCTGCGCGGCCTCAGACGCGGTACCGATGCCCGCATCCAGGATGATGGGCACTTTCGCCCGGTCCACAATCAGCTCGATGTTGTGTGGGTTAAGAATTCCCAGGCCAGTACCGATAGGCGAACCCGCCGGCATGACAGCTGCACAGCCCAGATCCTCCAGCCGCTTGGCCAGCGCCGGATCGTCGTTGGTGTAGGCGAAAACGACGAAGTCGTCAGCTACCAACTGCTCCGCTGCCGCGACCAGCTCGACCGGGTCCGGCAGCAGCGTGTCCTCGTCGGCGATGACCTCGAGCTTCAGCAGGTTGGTTTCCAGCGCCTCGCGGGCCAACTGCGCAGTCAGCACCGCGTCACGAGCGGTATAGCACCCCGCAGTATTCGGCAGCGCCGCAATATTGTTGCGCTGCAAAATCTCAAAAACGTTCTGCTTCGTGCCGGGCGTAAAACGGCGCATCGCCACCGTAGTCAGCTCGGTGCCCGAAGCCACCAGCGCGCGCTCCAGCGTATCCATGCTGGTCGCACCGCCAGTTCCCATAATCAGACGGGAGTTCAACTCCAGCCCGCCAATGCGCAGCGGTTCGCGTGTAACTTCGCTTGCCGCCCCGGTTTCATTTTCCTGTGCGGACATCTTTGCTTGTGCGGAATTCGCGGTCATCTCTAGCCTCCCTGAACTGCTGTCACGATGTCGATGGCGCCTGCCACGGGTGTGGTCGTCCACTTGGCACGCGGGATTACCGCGCCATCCACGGCTACCGCGATTCCCAGGCGGGTGCCGTCCGCGGCGGTGCCGTCGTCGTTAAGCGCGTGCCCCGTGTGCTTTGCGACGAGATCTGCGACCATCTCCCCCGCAGCCGGTGTGTAGCCTTCGCCATTGAGTGTTGTGGTGGACATAAGCGAGCCTCCTCTAATCGCTGAAGCGGAATGGATTGACGGCGGAAAGAAGCGCCGGGTCGTTGTCAGTTTCTCGACCTGCGACGACATCGGCCGTGAGCTTGGAACCGATGGCGGTAAGCAGAATGCCGTGGCGGAAGTAGCCGGTCGACACGGTCAGTCCTGGAGCCACGCGACCAATCATGGGGACATCGTCTGGGGAGCCAGGCCGGGCGCGGGCGGTCATCTCGTAGATTTCGCAGTCGAGAATGCCGGGCACCAGGCGGTATGCGTCGCGGAGTAGCTGGTGGACTCCTTCGGCGGAGACACCGGTCAGGTCATCTTCACGCGAGGTTGCGCCGAGCACGACGGTGCCGTCGGCACGCGGGACGATATAAACCGGACGCCCCTGAACCACACCGCGAATAGTGCGAGTGACCAGTGGCTGTAAGCGCTCCGGTACACGCAGCCGCAGCACATCCCCATAGACCGGGCGCAGCGGCAGATTCAGATTCTCCGGCAGCCCCGCGATGTCAGCAGTGTTCAGCCCCGCAGCCAGAACGACCTCATCGGCGAGGTAGTCATTTCGGTCCGTACCGCGCAGCCCAATGGCTTGGCGGGGGTCGGCATCGGAAGCGTAAATAACCTCTTCCGCGCGGGTGCGGATGACGCGGTCTCCCAGAATGGTCAGCAACGCTTCGGCGAGCAGACGCGGATTGACCTGGTGATCTCCCGGAATATCCACCGCACCAACACAGCCCGGCCCCAGTGCCGGTTCTGCCCGGCGCGCCTCGGTGGCAGTGATGCGGTTAATCTCCATGCCCATGTCATGCTGCAGCTCAACGAGCTCGCTGAGTGTCTGCCGGTCAGCGGCATCGCCCGCACAAACAAACGTGGAATTCTCGATGTAGCCGACATCGTGGCCCGATTCCTCGGCGATGGCGAGGGCAAAGTCGCGGTAAAGCTTGCCCGACTCCACCATCAGCGGATACAGCGTCGGCTGATCCCACACGACTTCGGCCACCGGCGCCAGCATGCCAGCTGCGGCGAAAGTTGCGCCGGAAACGGGCTCGGCATCGAGGACAGTCACATCGAATCCCTGGCGGAGTAGTCTCCATGCCGTCGCCAAGCCGATAATCCCCGCGCCTGCGATAACAACGCTCGACGACGTATCCCCTGTGCCGCCCTCAGTTGTCGAGGCGGCACCCATAGCGGCAGCATTCACTGCCATTCCTCCCTCCGGCGGCATAACCCGCATCAGGTAAAAGCGGTCGGCGTTACTCGCCCTCTCAGCCAGCGGCATCTCATCGATACCGAGTACGGCTCCCGCGGAACGTGGTACTCCCCCATCATATGACTTCGGACTCACCGCCACGACACCGCATCCCCAACCTCGCCTAACATGGGGACATGAACGCCTCATCAGCCGCCACTCGCACAACACGACGCGCCCTGCTTGCCGACGCCCGCCTGTACCTCTGCACCGACTCGCGCGCATCCAGCGGTGATCTGCGCGAATTCCTGCACGCCTGTTACGAAGGCGGCACCGACATCATTCAGCTGCGCGACAAGAAAGTCGACACCCGCGACGAAATTGCCGCCGTAGAGGTTCTCGCCGAGGTCGCCGCTGAACACGGCAAGCTCTTCGCCGTCAATGACCGCGCCGACATTGCCGCGCTGACCGGCGCAGACATTCTGCATGTGGGCCAGGAAGACCTCACGACCGAGCAGGCCCGCCAGATCGTTGGCCCCGAGGTTCTCATCGGCCGGTCCAACCGAAATCTGGACATGTTCGCCGCCTCACTTGCCGACGATGGCATCGATTACGCGGTAATCGGTCCGGTTTATGCCACCCCGACGAAGCCCGACCGTCAGCCCGTCGGAGTCGAGATGGTCAGTGAGGCTGCGGCACTGGTGCGGAGAGTGCGGGCACAGGGATCAGCGGAGTCCCACCAGGATTCCGTGGCCGATATTGTGCGCCCACACGACCGCGGCGCAAGTGACCCCGTCAAGCCATGGTGGGCAATCGGCGGTATCAACGCCGAGACCGCTGGTGAAGTTATCGCCGCTGGTGCGGAGCGCATTGTGGTGGTTCGCGCACTGACCGAGGCAGAAAATCCGGAAGAGGCAGCGCGTGCTTTGCGCGCTGTGGTTGCGGGCGGTCGCTGAGTTTCATGGGTTAATAGACAAAAGTGTGTCCGCTCGGCGTGTCGCTGGGTGGGCACCATTTGCTATTTAGCCCTACTTCGCCCCAATGCGAGTTAGTGACTGCGTTTATGACAAAATTGGCCTGACCCTACCGGCCTGAAAGCGTCATAAACTCGCACAGTTTCACATTTGCAGCCCGTTGAGCTGGGCGTGGACCCCGCCTTTCCACACTGTTGGTTGTTGATTTCCATCGCGACGAAGCCCCGCGTGCACGGACTCCGTCGCTTCCTGTTACTCTCCGGCGAATGTCTCCAACTGCCGAATAGCGCCGGAGACAATCAACAGGTCACCTGCGGAAATGCGGTCGTCGGCAAGCGCAGGGCGGAAGCGCTGACCGCGCTTTTGTACGGCGACAACCGTAATCGGTGCGCTCTGGTTAATCTCCGCCACCGTCTTATCCAGGCAGTGGATTGGCGGCGCGACCTTGCCTACTGCGTAATCGCGGTCGAACTCCAGGAAGTCCTGGACCTTGCCGCCGATGAGGTGCGCAATACGACGACCGGTGTCGGCCTCCGGGCGAATGACGTGGTGGACACCAATCTGGCCCAGGATTTTGGCGTGGGCCTGGTTGTCGGCCTTTGCCCAAATCATGGGCACGCCCATGTCTACCAGCGCGGATGCAGTTAGCAGCGATGCCTCGATGTCACTGCCGATGGCGATAACAACACGTTCGGCTTCATCGACACCGAGCTGCTTCAGTACCTCCGGCATGGTGGTGTCGGCGGTGACCACATGGTCGAAGGTCGAAGACAGCTCCTGGACTACCTTTTCGCGATGGTCTACGCAGAGAACCTCGATACCGCCAGCGACCAGCTCCTCGCCGAGTGCCTGTCCGAAACGTCCCATACCGAGGATGACAACAGGCGAAGAGCTGGCTTGGTTGGAGAAATGCTCCGCGAAACCTGCGAACGGATTGAATTTCGAGTTAGCCAATGAAGGGCCTTTCTTCCGGATATTCATAGACGCGCTGGCGTGGGCGGGCGGCCAAGGCCGTCGCCAAGGCGATTGGGCCAACACGACCGGTGAACATCAGCACGATGAAGATTGCCTGTGCCGCCACCGGCAGGTCAGCGGTGATACCTGTGGAAAGGCCCACCGTGGCGAAAGCACTGACTACTTCAAAAAGGATTTGGTCAGTAGAAAACTGTGGCGCTAGGAAACTGACGGCGATTACTGCCAGGAATACCTGGCCAATACCGAAGGCCAGGACGACGAGGGCCTGGCGCAGCACCTTTGGGTTGAGGCGCCGCCTAGCCACGGACACGGAGGTGTCACCGCGAATCTCCGCGAGAACAGCGGCGAGAATGACTGCCGACGTCGTGATTTTCACGCCACCTGCGGTACCACCGGTGCCGCCACCAATGAACATGAGGAAGTCAGTGCCCAGCAGTGTGGACGGGTGGAAATCCGCGTAATCGAGCGCGTTGAACCCCGCGGTACGCGGGCTCACACCAGCGAAGAATGAGTTGAGTATCTTCTCCCCCGTAGTGAATCCAGACATGGCATTGGACCACTCCCCAAAAGCCACCATAAGCGTACCCAAAGCAATCAGCAGAATCGTGCCTTTAATGGTGAAGCGAGTAGTCAGCGACCAGCGTTTAGGCAGCTGTCCTCGAGTGCAGACACTAAGCCACGCTTTGCCGTGCCGCCAGGCCTCGAGCAAAACAGGAAAACCCAGACCACCCACGATGAGGGCGAAGGCCAGTGGCAAAAGCACCCAGGCATCGCTATAGAACCCGATGACATTGTCGGTATACAGAGCGAAGCCGGCGTTGTTAAAGCCGGAGATGGCATGGAACAAGCCTTCCCACACAGCTCTTCCCCAGCTGTACTCATAACCGAAGTGGAACCGCAGCGTTAGTGCCACTGCGACCACAAACTCCACCAACAGAGTGAAGCTAACAGCAGCACGGACAACCCATGAGATTTCCCCCATGTCCATACCGCGGCCTTCAACGCGGGCACCGGCACGGCGGTTAAGGCCGAGCCTTCCTGCTACGAAGAGGCCGAAAAGTGAAGCCAAGGTCATGAACCCGAGACCACCCAGCTGAATCAACAACATGATGACGACCTTGCCGAAGGTTGACCAATGGGTGGCCGTATCTACGGTGATCAGGCCGGTCAGGCTTGTTGCTGAGGTGGCTGTGAACAGCGCATCAGACAGCGCCGTGGGCAAACACATATCCCCAGGGCTCGGGGCACACTGCCCCGTGGGATGGCTATTGGCCGCCGAAATCGGCAGCATTAACAAAACCGTGCCAGCGGTTATCAGGGCGACATAACACCACACCACCAACGTCGTGGGACGAACTCCCCGACGTGATTTAGTGGCGTGCCGCGACAGCGTAATCACCATCGGAACGTTAGTCCTCGTGGCCAGCGATGTCGAGGGGAATGCTGATATTCCGCCTCTGCATATGCCGGGACTTAGCGGGGAGCTGCTTTACGACCCCAGACACCGTTGCAATATCCCGTACACATTTCGCGCCCCATCCCCGCCCCCACACCCCACCCCGCTTTGGCTACTGCGGAAACCTTGAGTTATGGTCAGATTCATGATGACACCCCTGATGAACACACCCGCGCCGTGCGGCGCACAGTGGTGGTGGCTCGCTTAAGTCCGCGAGCAACGTCACGTCATCTCATTAATGTCGACGGCAAACCCGTCAAGTACGAGCTCGCAAGAAGATAAATCTGGCGGGCTCTTTTCTTTTATCGGTTCGGCGAAGAGAACCAGGGCCCGCTGAAATAAACAACAGCAACGAAAGGCTCTCTTCAATGACTGATTACAACCCCAGCGCGGATGCCATCGCTAAGGCTTCAGCACCGACTGCAACCAGGGTGCCGTCGGCAAGCGTTAACGGCGCGGGCGAGGTGCGCGAAACCCTCTTGCCTGCATTTTTCGGTCGCTTCGGTGGACAGGAAGTGCCGGAGTTCCTGCTGCCAGCACTCGATGAGCTGGAAGCGGCTTACATCGAGGCGATGAGCGATCCGGAGTTCCAGCGCGAGCTGGAAGAACTGCGTCGCGATTTCCTCGGCCGCGCAACCCCGCTGTTCGAATGCCGACGTCTATCCACGCCGAACACGACGATTGTGCTCAAGCGCGAGGACTTGAACCACGGCGGCGCGCACAAGGGCAACAACGTGGTCGGCCAGGCGCTGCTGGCAAAGCGCATGGGAAAAACCCGTCTCATTGCTGAGACGGGCGCAGGCCAGCACGGCACGGCCACCGCGATGGCCGCAGCGCTGCTGGGACTTGAGTGCGAGATTTACATGGGCGCGCACGATGTCGCCCGCCAGCACCCCAATGTCGAGCGCATGGAGCTCATGGGCGCGAAGGTCGTTCCCGTCACCACCGGCGAGGCCGGTTTGAAGGATGCTATTGACGAGGCACTGGTCGAGTGGAGCAAGACTCTCGACTCCACTTTCTACCTGCTGGGCACAGCCGCCGGGCCGCACCCATTCCCCACTATCGTGCGTGAATTCCAGCAGGTCATCTCGGAGGAGTCACGCAGTCAGATGGTCGAGCGTTACGGCAAGCTTCCCGACGCTGTCATCGCAGCCGTCGGTGGCGGCTCCAACGCCATTGGCGCATTTGCTAACTACATCGACGACTCCGATGTCGCCCTCATTGGCGTCGAGCCTGCAGGTGAGGGACTCGACACCGACCGCCATGGCGCGCCCATCAATGGGGGCAAGACTGGTGTCCTTCACGGCATGCGCTCATTTGTCATGCTTTCCGACGACGGCGAGGTGTTGCCATCGCACTCCATCTCGGCGGGCTTGGATTACCCGTCCGTTGGCCCGGAGCACGGCATGCTGAAGGAGAATGGCCGCGCCAGCTATGTCGGAATTACCGACGAGGAGGCGCTGGAAGCGTTCCAGTTGCTCAGCCGCATGGAGGGCATTATTCCGGCGATGGAATCCTCGCATGCGCTGGCGCAGGCCATTAAGATTGCGCGGCTCCGTGAAACCAACCCTGCCGCTGGTAGCGAGCTCGGGCTGCCGGTTCACGAAGGCGATGAGCCTTTGCTGTTGCTCGTGAACCTGTCGGGTCGCGGTGATAAGGATATGGAGCAGGTCCGGGAGTTCCTGAACCAGTAGGAATAACCAGTAGGGATTGCTTCCCCACTAGCTGCCTAGCAGGAATCGGACCAAAGCTAATTCTTGTTAGGCAGCACGGCGATCGTCGGCGGCGATGCCCTGCTTCGGGTTCGCCTCCACGATGGCTTCGGCAAGCAGCGATGCCAGCGCATCCTGCTTGGATTCCTTGCCGTCCTGGAAAATCGGGGACACAGTATCCATAATCTCGTTGAATGCGTTCATCAGAGGTCACCTCTCTTAAGATCTCTTTGATCTTTATTGTTGGACTTATCCAACCGATTCTTTGCGATTCCGCAGTTGAAACAATGTTTCATCGAACCGTTTGGAACTTATGACTTGCAACCGTAGACGACAACACAAGACCTGGCAAGCACTAAACTTTATTTTTAGTTAACCTTTTGTTAACTTTTGGACGCTTTTTAGCTCAGGCACTGAGCCACAAACAGCGCCCCAACGCCACCCCATGCCTCGCTTTACCGCTCCCGACAGCGGCTTCAAAAATCGCGCTTTTACACAGCCAAAAACAGGGCGCGGAAGCATCTTTCGGTCGGACATAAACTATCCCCACTAAAAGCGCTTGCAACCATCGTTGAACATGAGTTACACACCGCGCTCAATCGTCACCCCGTGCGGGGATAGCCGTCAACTCCTCAGAGGTCAACCCCATCGGCAATTAAAGAAAAAGGGTCCCCCTGCCAGCGGAAATAGACCACCGACAGAGCTGCCGGCTGTCAAAGATGCTGCCACGAAGCCCACCCCACTCCACTATCGCCCCAACCCCAGCCTCACTTGATGTGACTGCAGCCACAGAGCCCTCAATCTGAGGCAGTTTTTCCGCCTTTAGAGCGAACGGGCGATCAAGAAAACAGAGGCCCAACGGCTCCTTCCAGGAATGCCCCAACATCGGCTCTACCAGTGGCCGCCGGTAGAGGATTTAAAGCAGCGATTCGCCCGTCGAGCTCCCTATCTCGACCGGCTGAAAAACACCCCTGAAAGGGTGAGGTAAATCACACCGTGAGCGCCACTAAAGCCGCTTTAACGACGACCAGTAAATACCCCAATACGCCGAACAGCCTCTTCCATCTCGGAAGTCTCACCGGCGAAGCAGAGGCGAACCCACTCATGGCCGTTCTCTGTGTCGAAGTCGATTCCAGGGGCAACGGCCACGCCCGTTGCAGCCAACAGTTCCCGTGCCCATGTCATGGAGTCGACGGAGTTCGGGTCGTCGTAAAGCCCTGCGATATTGGCATAGATATAGAAACCGCCGTCGGGCGGAGCGATATTACCGAGACCGACGCGGGGCAGCCCCTCGAGCAAAACGTCGCGGTTGCGTGCGTAACGCGTCACGTGCGAATTGAGCTCGGCAATGGACTCGGAGTTGAACGCTTCCACCGCCGCTGCCTGCGAAATTGCCGGTGGACAGACAGTGAGGTTGGCTTCGAGGCGATCAAGCGGCGCACGCAGCCACTTGGGAACGATTAGCCAGCCGACGCGCCAGCCGGTCATCGAGAAGTACTTACTGACACTGCCGACCACGACCGCCGCGTCGGAGAACTCGCGTGCAGACGCACACTGTCGGCCATAAGTAATGCCGTGATAAATCTCGTCGGAAATGAGCAGGCAATCGTGCTGCTCACACCACTTCGCAATGGCACGCAGCTCGTCGGCATCGATAATGGTGCCAGTGGGATTATCCGGACTGGTGACAATCACGGCCTTGGGCACGCGCGGAAGTGCCTCCAGGTGCTGGGCAGTGAGTTGGAAACGAGTCTCGGGACCGCAGTCAATCTCAACAATGTTGGCGCCGAGCGCCTGCAGCGTATTGCGGTATGCGGGATAGCCCGGGCGCGCGAGCACAATATCGTCGCCGACGTCGAGCGCTGCGAGGAAGAGTGCCACGAAACCGCCGGAAGAACCGGTAGTGATGACAACATCAGCAGCCTCCGTGGCCGTGCCGTAGTTTTCACGATGCCAGGCGGCGATGGTTTCGCGCAGCTCAGGCGTGCCGACGGCCGCTGTGTAGCCCAGAACCTGATTTTCTAAATCAGCACGCGCACGGGCAATCGCGGCAGCCGGGGCCGCGGTCGCGGGCTGTCCCACGCAGAGGAATAGAGCGTCACCGTGAGTACGCTGACGCTCCTGTGCGAGCGCGAGAACATCCATCACATGGAAGGGTGCGACCTCACAGCGGCGGGATGCTAGGTTGCGCTGGGGCTGGGATGCCTGCGGTGACTGCGAGGAGTTTAACGGCTGCGGTGACTGCGGAGATTCGGCGTGCATACCTTCATCTTTGCAGCCACCGAGGCCACCCGGGAAATCCAGTTCAACCCGGGTGGGTGCACCAGTGAGGTATCCGAGTGCAGCCTAAACACCTCGGGCATTATTTAGATGGAAATGCGGCCCTCAACTGCAGGTAGTGCAATGTCGGTGCGGTAGTGCGAGCCCTCGAGCTTAATGGTCTTGATGGTCTCGTACGCCTTGTCGCGGGCCTCTTCCAGCGTGTCACCAACGCCGATGACGTTGAGCACACGACCACCAGCGGAGACCAGCTCACCTGCAGCGTTGCGGGCAGTACCAGCGTGGAGAATGCCATCTTCCTCGCGGCCAGGCTCTGCACCTTCAATGACATCACCCGTGCGAGTCGATACCGGGTAGCCTTCAGCGGCCAGTACAACAGTCAGAGCGTAACCATCACGCCAAGACAGCGGACCGAAGTCCGCCAATGTTCCGGTAGCAGCGGCGTTGAGCAGCTGCGCCACCGGGGACTCCAGCAGCGCCAGCACGGCCTGGGTCTCCGGGTCACCGAAACGGCAGTTGAACTCAATGACAGCCGGGCCGTCCTCGCCCCAGGCCAGACCCGCGTACAGCAGACCCTGGAACGGGCAGCCGCGAGCAGCCATTTCACGAGCGACCGGTTCGCAGACCTCGGCGACAATGCGCTCAGTTGCGCCTTCCGGCAGCCAGGACAGCGGGCTGTAAGCACCCATGCCACCGGTGTTCGGCCCCTCGTCATTATTACCGACGCGCTTGTGATCCTGAGCCGGCAACAGCGGGACGACGGTTTCGCCGTCGACCAGGCAGAACAGGGAAACTTCCGGGCCGTCCAGGAAGGACTCCAGCAGCACCGGGTTACCGGCTGCCAGCACCGCCTTTGCGTGTTCGAGAGCTTCAGCGCGGTCCTTAGTGACCACAACGCCCTTGCCAGCAGCCAGACCGTCATCCTTCACGACCCAGTTCGGGCCAAAGCGGTCAATGGCGGCCTCGATGTCTTCGTCGGAGGCCTCCGGCTGAATGGCCTCTGCCGAGGCGGTCTTTACCCCAGCCGCCTTCATGACGTCCTTAGCGAAAGCCTTGGACCCCTCAATCCGAGCTGCATCAGCGTTCGGTCCGAAGACTGCGAAACCAGCGTCGCGCAGCGCGTCTGCGACACCCGCGACCAGCGGAACCTCAGGGCCAATAACAACCAAATCGGCCCCAATTTCCTTGGCCAGCGCAACAGCGCCAGCGGGGTCATCCACGACCAGTGGATGCATGGTTGCAATTTCACTCATACCCGCATTACCAGGGGCTACGTGAAGATCAGTAGCCTGCGGGTCCTTACTCATTGCGTACAACAGGGCGTGCTCACGGGCACCGGAGCCAATTACGAGGATGCGCATAGCAATCATCTTACTAATCAGCCCGGATAACTCTCATCGCACCCAACCCCTCAATCCGCTATTCGGGTTACCCTTGGCACATGAGCACAGTATTTACCAAGATCATCAACGGTGAACTCCCCGGTCGTTTTGTCTACCGCGATGACAAGGTCGTCGCATTTTTGACCATCGAGCCAATTGCGCCTGGTCATACGCTGGTCGTCCCTGTTGAAGAGGTGGACAAGTGGACGGACGCCTCGCCTGAGCTATGGGCCCACCTCAATGAGGTTGCCCAGAAGCTTGGTCAGGCTGTTGTCTCCGCTTTTGACGCTCCGCGTGCTGGCTACCTCATCGCCGGCTTCGAAGTTCCGCACACCCACATTCATATCTTCCCTGCCCACGATATGTCCGGGTACAACCTGCAGTCGGTGAATCGCAATCCTTCCGCAGAGTCCATGGATGAGGCCGCCGCTAAGCTACGGGAGGCCCTCGGGACTGACGAAGACGGAAAGTTGGTGCGCTAATCGCCGCTTCAAACGAGGATTTTCGGGAAGAACAACTTCCGGTAGCCCCTGCCCCTGAAGCGCAGGAACCGGAGGCGCATAAACCGGCTGCAGCTGAAGGATCAGCATCGCTTCCCTATGCCATCTTCCGTCCGCTGCGCGGTGTTTTCGAAGATAACTGGGGAGCCAAAGTATCCAAGTCCCGGCCGTGGCCGGTCATCCTCCTGCACGGAACAGGCCAGGTCAAGGGCATTTGGGAGACCCTTGGCGGTCAGTTGCGGGAAGATGGCTGGGCTGTCTTCGCGCCAGATTTTGGGCACCGTGCAACAGACCCCATCAATCAGTCCATCGACATGCTCGTGCCCTACATCAAGGCTGTCCTGCACGCGACTGACGCCAAGCACGCCGTTATCGTGGGGCACTCGCAAGGCGGCTTAATTGCCACCCTGCTTTCTCTACGCATTTCCAAGTACATCAAGCATGTTGTCTGTCTTGCCGCCCCCAATCACGGCACCAACCTGGGCGGCATCGCTTCCGGCATCACTAAGATTCCCGGCACGAGGTCGCTGATGAGCAACTTTGTTCAGAGCTACTGGGGCGTTTCCGGCTTGGAACAGCTCACGGGCTCAAAGATGGTTTTGAACTCCAATTCCCACGACATTCTCGGCCCCGGCGTTACTTATACCTGCATTGCCACTAAGTATGACCAGCTCATTTCCCCGCCACAGTCCTGTTTCTTGGATGACGGTGACACAGACATGGTCACCAATCTCTATGTGCAGGACACGTTCCCTCAAGCCATCGTTTTGCATGAGCAGATGGCACACGATTGGCGTCCCCGCACTCTTACTCGCGAGGCACTATTCAAGCTGGTAGGCGAGGATTTTGACCCAACCGAGCATGCGGAATAGACCGCTCCTAACGCGGATCTTCCCGCCGACAGCCGCTCGTCCGTCCCTGCCAAATCCGAGTCCGGCAGCGGGGAACCTCAGCGACCCCGTTCCGGTTATCGCATTACATGGCACGCTCGATAGTCCCGGCGCGTGGGCACCGCTTGCCGACGGGCTCCGTTCCCTCGGCCGCCGAGTCTATGTACCGGCCTACGGAAACCGCGGCACTGCTGCCCTTGCGGATTCTGTCGCCGAAGTCGAGGACTATATCAACGGAGTTTGCGCTGAAACGAACTCGGACACGGTCGACATTGTGGCTCACTCTCAGGGTGGGCTATTGGCTTTCCTGTTATTTACACGCCTAGAGAACCTTGAATACGAGCGATTTTCGTTTCGGCGTGTCATCAGTGTCTCGGGCTCTGTCGGCGGCGTAAATCTGACTGGAATTTCCCGCATTTTGGGCTGGCGAAATGGGTCTCTTGCCCGCTGGCTAATGGGACAGGCTTTAGCCGATCAAATTGCGGTAGCGGCAGGAAAATACGAACTTCCTGCCGCCAACACTGCCCCGCACCTCCGCGGGCGCAAGGCAACTGCACCTGACTGGATTAATGTCATCAGCCACCATGACAGTCTGGTCATTCCATGGTCCGATACCGCACAGAGCTTCCTGCCAGACAGTCGAACTATTTTGCTCGAATCCGAGCTGGAGGGCAGGTCTGTTGCGCATTGGAAGCAGCAAACAGACCCCGAAGTGATCGATCTGATCACTCGGCTATTGGCGTAGAGCTTCGACCTAGAACTTGGTCAACGACTCGCGCGCGGTGACGACATCCGCAAGCAGCTGCTGCGCAGCTGGCGAGGGGTTATCGGAGGTGAGGGCCTCGATGACGACGTCGGGAAGCCCTGCGGCGCGGTAGTCGTCGACAGTGACATCGCCGTACTCAAGGACGCCGTGGAGCCATGCGACTGCACGCGACTCTGGCGAAATGCAGCGTCGTGCGGTGCGTTCCTGCTGCACGAGCACATCGCGGTTTTCCACCCCGCGCATCCCCAGCCGAGCAAGAGTGCGAGCAGCAGAGATAAGGTTCTCACCGGCAACACGATCCTGCTGATTCGGGTTGGCCGGCGGCTTCTTGCGGCCGCGACGGCGCACGTAGAGCTCCTGCTGGCCAATACCGACCAGGGAACCATCGCGGTTTCGGATTACAGAGGTGTATGGAACGACCGTCGAATAGCCGCCTTCAGTTTCGGCCTTAAGCTTTTCGACCATCTCATCCGGCACCTCTACCTCGAGGTACGCACCGTTCTTACCTGGGCGGATAAATTCAAACGACCCAGTTCGGGTCCATGCCTCGTACTTCTTGACGTCCAGGCGCTGCATAACCAGCGTGCCAAACAGCACATCCGTCATCGAAAACAGCGCACCGCCAAATGCCGCGCCATGCATATTCGCAGTCAGAGCGTTTAGGCGCAGCTCCAGCCGACCTGCCGACCAGTCATCCGCAATCTCGGTGATACGGATGCCGGTGCCAAACAGCGGCGGCCAAATGTTCAGCAAGAACTTTGCCTTAGCCGGGGACATCTCTTTCTCAGCAAGCTTGTACAGGGTGCGTCGCAGCGAGGGACCAATAGACATAACTACTTACATTAGGTGCTGACCGGACGGACGCGGGTATTATTGTCCGAAAACAAAAGTGTGTCGGCTTCAGCACATGCTTTACGACGGTTCCCGCGCCCCACCTTTTATGAAGTCAGCGACTATTTAGGCAGCAAACCGTTCCGCCAGCGTATTGACGCGCCGAGTGAAGAAATCCCGCAATTGCGCGTAGCGGGGATAACCATAAATGCCGCGGTCAGCCGGGTCATCATATTCCCAGCGCTCCGTCTCTACATCTGGTGCGATGTAGTCCGAAACGTCGATTTTCCCCACAACAATGACCACATCCGCACTGTCCGCGAGAGATGGCGTGAGCTGATGAGGATCTCCATCGCACCGTGCCCCCACCTCACAGAGTGCACGCCGCGCGTCTTCATCCAGACCGCGGTCATCATCATCGATGCTGATACCTGCTGACAAAACTGTCAGGCCCGGGGCAGCTTGCCGCAGCAGCCCTTCTAGTACGCGTGAGAGTCCCATGTTTGAACTACTGACAAAGAGCACCTCTGACATGGCTCTATCGTAGAATATTTTTCTCAGAGAAATCACCCCAGC